>CBDUWU010000082.1:0-13310 GCA_965371015.1 uncultured bacterium
TCACCATGTCTTAGAGCTTCTGATACCTGAGCGTCGTCAGCCCCTTTCTCTTTCCGATTTTGTCCACCATCGCGTGGTACTTGTCCGAGCTCTCGTCGATGTACGGTGTGACGTCGGCGTCGTCGCGCCCCTCGAGCTCACTGATCGCCCTTCGCGCGGCGAGGTCGAGCTCCGACTTCGAGCGCGAGAAATTGAGAAACTTGCACGAACGTACGAGCGGGGGGCACGCCGGGCGCATGTGGACTTCCCTGGCCTCGTACTCAAACATGCGCTGGACGGTATCCTTGAGCTGGGTGCCGCGCACTATCGAGTCTTCGCAGAAGAGCAGCCGCTGGCCCTCGGTCAGCTCCCTGATCGGTATCAGCTTCATTCTGGCGACGAGGTCGCGGACCGTCTGGTCCTGCGGCATGAAACTCCGCGGCCAGGTTGGCGTGTACTTGACGAATGGGCGGGAGTACCGGATGCCGGAACGATCCGAGTACCCTAGCGCGTGGGCGGTGCCGGAATCGGGGATCCCCGCCACGTAGTCGACTTCGACGTCGTCGGCGTCGGCGAGTGCCGCGCCGCAGCGGTAACGCGCCGCTTCCACGTTGATGTCTTCGTAGCTCGACGCCGGGTAACCGTAGTAGATCCAGAGGAAGCTGCAGATCCTCATCGCATTGCCGGGAGGGTTGAGCTGCTCGACTCCGCCCGCTGTGATCAGCACGATCTCTCCCGGGCCGAGGTCTTTTTCCAGCCCGCAGTCGAGGTTGGGAAACGCGCTCGTTTCCATCGTCACTACGTACCCGTCGGGGCACTTGCCGAGGATGACGGGGGTTCTTCCCATCCGATCGCGGGCGGCATAGATACCATCATCGTTCAAAATAAGAATAGAACACGAGCCCTCGATCTGCTCCTGGGCGTTCTTGATTCCGTCGGCGATACTCTCTTCCTGGTTGATCAGCGTCGCAACGAGTTCGGTGGGGTTGAAGTCATTGCCCGTCATCTCGGCAAAGTGAGTACCCCGCTTCGTGAACGCTTTTTTGGCGAGTGCTTCGGCGTTGGTGATCACGCCGACGGTAACGATGGCGAATTTGCCCAGGTGTGAATTGATCAACAGGGGCTGGTCCTCGTAATCGCTGATCACGCCGATACCCGTGTTACCCCTCATCAGCGGGATATCCGACTCGAACTTGCTCCGGAACTGCGCGTTGGTGATGTCGTGTATAAATCTCGTGAACCCGCCGCCGTTCAGCGTCGCCATGCCGCCGCGCATGGTGCCGAGGTGGCAGTGGTAGTCGGTGCCGTAGAAAAGACTGTCAACACAGTCATTGTTGAATGCAGCTCCAAAGAATCCGCCCATTACATATCCCCTCCGGTGTGTGTTATTGGTTGCCCCCCCAAGGGAGGGGCGGTAAAGAGCCATTATCCGCTATTAAAACGGACTCATCAATCCGTTTTTTTGGGCGAATCGATCTCTTTTGATTTTGACGACAGCTCGAAAGAGGATCGGCGGGTTATTCGCAGAACACGCGGACGGTGTCGCCGTCTCCGGAGTCGACGTCCACCTGGAGGTCGCGGATCGCCTCGGTCAGTTCGTCTCCTTCGAGCTGGCCGAGTTTGACGAGGTCGATGCCGCTTTGCCCGAGTTTGTCACAGACGTCGTTGGGAAGGACGGCCGCCATTACGAGTCCCGTCTTGATCAGCTTGAGAGGGACTCGGACGTTGACCTTGTCTCCGTCGTGGCTGTGAACGTGGACGCGCAGGTATTTCGGATTCGCGGGTCGCTCGTCTTCGGGCCCCGGGGAAGTGGGGAATTCGTCCGCTGCTGTGTCTCCCAGTTTGTCGAGGAGCCTTTCGGCGTCTTCCGTCGTGATCTTGCCCTCCGCGAGCATTTGCAGTATCTGTTTGCGCTCTTCCATTATGACAGCCTCCTTCAGATCATGCGGACGTAGACGCGTCCACCGTCGGTTCCCGATTCCACGTCGAGCGTCAGTCCCGAGAGTTGTGCGCCCATCACGAGCGCCATTTTGAGCGAATTTTCGTATGGAATGCGAAGTCCCTTGAATACCAGCCACACGACCCACCCGAGCAACCAGAACGGCCACAAGAGAAAAACGGGGAGCGGAATCCACACGCGCCGGTGGCGGCCGACAGCAAAGAGCAGGAGCGCGGGCAGCATTACTCCATCCTTTCGAGCGCTTCGTCCACCGTGATTTCTCCTCTGGCGAGTTGTTCGAGTACGACCGAATTTGGACTGGGGGCAGAGAACACGCGGTCGAGACGGTTGACGATGCCCTTCAGTCGGTTCTTCACCGTCGGGTAGCTGATCTTGAACAGCTCCTCCATCTTGCGAATCGAGCCGTGGTGACGAAGAAATGCCGCAACGAAAATCTGGTCATCCTCCGGCAGGCGGCCCAGAGGCGAGACCTCGAACTGGCCGTCGATTTCGACCTGGCAGTCGGGGCAGGTGGCCCTCGTCAGGCGCATGGGCTTTTCACAGTCGGGGCAGAGCGTTCTTGATATGTCCATTTAAACCTCCAATAACATCATTATTATAGAGAAATAACTTAAGTAATTCAATAGTAATATTAATATATTGAATATATTTCGGGTCCAACCGGGGACATGCCGCGCGAAGTGGCAGTCAAAAGGGAAGTTACTCGATGCCGGGGGGGGTGCTTCAGGAGGACGATAGCCGAGCATGTCGACGTTGACCGCTCCGATAACGTGCTTGCCGGACAGCTTAATCCGGCGGACGTATCAGAAATCCTCGTGTCCCGTTCGTTCGATGATCTCGTTCTGCAGCTCGACGCTGAGATCGCAGAAGTAGTCGCTGTAACCGGCCACGCGGACGATGAGGTCGCGGTAGTCTTCCGGCTTTTCCTGCGCGCGGCGCAGTGTCTCGGCGTCGACGACGTTGAACTGGACGTGGTGTCCGTCGAGCCGGAAGTAGGTCCGTACCAGCTGTGCGAGTTTGTCTATGCCTTCCTTACCTTCCAGAACGCCGGGCATGAACTTCATGTTCAACAGTGTGCCGCACGTTCGCAGCTGGTCCATCTTCGCCGCCGACTTGATCACCGCCGTCGGCCCGCTGCGGTCGGCGCCCTGGACGGGAGAAATGCCCTCGGAAACGGGGGCGCCGGCCAGCCTTCCGTCGGTGGATGCGCCCATCACCGAGCCGAAGTAGATGTGGCACGTCGTGGGCAGCATGTCCACGTGGTATTCGCCGCCCTTCGTGTTGGGCCGCCCGTCGATTGCGTCGTGGAGCGCGTCGAACACCCGCATCATGATCCCGTCGGCCCGGTCGTCGTCGTTTCCGTAGCGCGGCGTTTTGCCGGCCAGGCGGAGCCGAAGTGTTTCGGCGCCGTCGAAGTTGTTCGCCAGTGAGTCGAGGAGCCCTTCCATGCTCACCGAACGGTCGTCGAAAACGTGCTGGCGGATCGCCGACAGGCTGTCTGTGATGGTCCCGATGCCCACGCACTGGATGTAGTTCGTGTTGTATCGCGGCCCGCCGTCGTTGTAGTCGCGGCCCTTCTCGATGCAGTCGTCGATCAGCACCGACAGGAACACGGCGGGGGCGTTTTCGGCGTACATCCGCTCGATGAACTGGTTGCCGGCGACCTTGACGTCGACGAAGTGTAATAACTGCCGGCGAAATGCCTCGAACACGTCGTCGAATGTCCCGAACCCGCGGGGATCGCCGGTCTCTATGCCGATGCGTACGCCGGTCCGGGGGTCGATGCCGTTGTTGAGCGCCACTTCGAGGATCTTGGGGGCGTTGAGGTAGCCGGTGAGTACATACGCTTCCTTACCGAATGCGCCCGACTCGACGCAGCCGCTGGTACCGCCCTCGCGCGCGTCCTCGATCCGTTTGCCGCAGCGGACGAGCTGTTCCACCACGCCGTCGGCATTGAACACCGACGGATACCCGTAGCCGTTCCGGATCACGCGGCAGGCCGCTTTGAGGAAGCGGTCTTCGTTCTTGCGGCTGAGCTGGATGTTGCCCTGGGGCTGGAGGAGGTGGATGTCGTCCATCACTTCGAGCATCAGGTAAGACAACTCGTTCACGCCGTCGCTCCCGTCGGGCATGATGCCCCCGAGATTGATATTGGTGAAGTCGTTGTAGGTGCCGCTCTCCTCGGCCGTCACCCCGACCTTGGGCGGGGCCGGGTGGTTGTTGAACTTGATCCAGAAACACTGGAGGAGTTCCCGGGCGGCGTCACGCGTGAGCTTTCCGTTCTCGAGGTCGCGGACGTAGAACGGGTGGAAGTACCGGTCGAGGTGACCGGGGTTCATCGCGTCCCATCCGTTGAGCTCCATGATGGTTCCGAGGTGCATGAACCAGTACATCTGGAGGGCTTCGTAAAAATCGCGCGGAGCACCGGCGGGTATATGACGGCACGCGGAGGCGATACGCTCGAGTTCGGCCTTGCGGACTGGGTCCCGTGTTTCGGCGGCCATCTGCCCGGCCTTGTCAGCGTGCCGCCTGGTAAAGAGGATTACCGCGTCGCACGCGATCCGCATCGCGGTGAGCTGTTCGCGTTTCGCGGTCGCGCCGGGGTCCGACGCGAAGTCGAGGCGGGAAATGCGTTCGTCGATATCGCGCTTGAAGCCGTCGAGTCCCTTCGTGTAGAACTTGCCGTCGAGCGTCGTGTGTCCCGGCGCCCGCTGCTCCATGAACTCGGTGAAGATCCCCGCTTCGTAAGCCGCCTTCCACCCTTCTGACAGTCCGGCGAACAACCGGTCGCGCATCGTCCGGCCGCGCCAGAACGGGATGACCTTGTCGCGGTAGACGGCGATTTCTTCGTCAGCGACGCCGTATCGCGTCATGGGACGGGTGTCGAGAATCCGGAGGTCTTCCTCGCTGTGACACGTCAGTTCGGGGTATGTCGGGACCGCTTTCGGCCGAGGGCCCCTTTCGCCGACGATGAGTTCGCCGTCGCCGATGTAGAGGGTCTGTTGCCGGCAGAGGTGCTCGAACGCCTTCGCTCTCGTCACGGGAACCGAGTACCTGCCGATATTGTCCCGGTAGAAATCGGTTATCAGGGCCGCCCGTTCGGCGGAAAGGGCTACCGGGGTCTCATAACTTTCCTGACGCAATTTTTTAACGCGATCGTTCATCGTTGGTTCTCCCGAATTCAACAGGTTACTTCCAGTCCGAATTGTTCGAGGCCGAAGGCGATCTTTTCGAGGCTTTCGCGCGAAGGGGCTTCGACGCCTTCGGGTAGCTGTTTGTCGACTGCGAATCTCGAGTATTTTCCCATGGCCGTTGGGTGGTGGGCGAGGAGCGTGATGACGGGACGCGATTCGAGCGACGCGACGAACTCGCCCAGGGCATCGAAATTGCCCTTTCCGTCCGTCACCGTCGGAATGACGGGAACGCGGATGTGGATCTGCTTGCCCATCCTGTCCAGCATGCGCAGGTTGGCGAGAATGAGTTCGTTGCCGACGCCGGTGAGTTCAATGTGGCGTTCCGCGTCCATGCACTTGAGATCGAACAGGAACAGGTCGGTCCTTTCCGCCACGCCCTGGAGCAGGTTGGGCCTGGCGAAGCCGCACGTGTCGATGGTAGCGTGTATCTCGCGCTCGTTGCACCAATCGAGGACTTCGGTGAGAAAGGCGGTCTGCTCGAGGGGCTCTCCGCCCGAAAACGTCACCCCGCCTCCCGACTCGTCAAAAAAGGACGTGTCGCGCTCGATCTCCGCCATCAGGTCTTCGACGTTTGTCCGCCGTCCGACCATTTGCACGGCACCCGCCGGGCACACCTCGACGCAGGTTCCGCAGAGCGCGCAGAGCGACGGATCCCGTTCCACCGCCTCGCCCGTCAGCGAACGGGCGCCCTCGGGGCACGCTTCTACGCAGGTCCCGCAGCGGGCGCACAACTGGGGGCGGTAGAGGAGGTCGGGCGATGCCGACCGGCTCTCCGGGTTGTGGCACCACCAGCACGACAGCGGGCACCCCTTCAGGAATATGGTGGTGCGGATGCCGGGGCCGTCGTGGATGGCGAATCGCTTGATATCGAATACGATGCCTGTGTTCATTTCGGTGTCTCGTCCCCTTGTTTTCATTATATACTGGGGGTCTAGGACAATACCGGAGTCGAAGCTCCGGTATTTGCACAGAGTGAGGCTTCCCGGTGGGAGAATCGTGATCGCTGATCCGCTCGAAACGCTGTTCGATCAGATCCCCGATATGGTCTTCTTCATGAAGGACCGCGAGGCGCGGTACACTGTCGTCAATCAGACGCTGGTCGACCGGTGCGGACTCGGCGGCAAGGAAGATCTGCTGGGAAAAACGGTGCTCGACATCTTCCCGGCGCCGCTCGGCGAGGGCTACTACGAGCAGGACACCGAAGTGCTCGAGACGGGTGCGCCGGTGACGGACCTGCTCGAGCTGCACCTCTACGAGCGTGGCAAGCCGGGCTGGTGTATCACCACCAAGGTCCCGATCCGCGACGGCGACGGGGCAGTCACGGGCCTGGTCGGTATCTCCAAGGACCTCCACCTGCCGGCCGACGAGGGGCACGGTTACAACGAGCTTGCCGAGTCCGTCCGTTACATCCGGAGCCACTTTGGCGAGGCGCTGCGGGTGGAGGAACTCGCCCGCATGTCGTCGTTGTCGGTATATCAGTACGAACAGCGGATGAAGAGGATCTTCCAGGTGACGGCGGGGCAGTATATCACCAGGATCCGAATCGACGCCGCGTGTGAATTATTACGTTCGACCGGCCAGCAGATCGTCGATATTGCGATCGAGTGCGGCTTTTACGACCAGAGTGCTTTTGCCCGGCAGTTCAAGGCGACGACCGGCCTGACGCCGAGCCGCTATCGGGCACAGATGAAAGGCAAATAACGATGTTGATCAAGGAAAAGGTAGAACAGGCGAAAAAGATACTGAAGGAACTGGATATCGACTGCTGGATTACCTTCGTGCGCGAGAGCCAGCTCAATGGCGATCCGACCCTCGTGTTCCTGGCCGGAGGCGACATGACGTGGCACTCGGCGTTCATCGTGTGCAAGGACGGCGGCACGCGTGCGATCGTGGGGCTCTATGACCAGAAGGGCGTCGAAGACACCGGCGCTTACGACGACGTCATCGGATATGTCGAGGGTATGGGCGGTCCGTTCAAGGAATTCATGCAGTCGATCGACCCCGGAAGGATCGCGCTCAACTATTCGGTGGACAGCGAGGTGTGCGACGGTCTCACCCACGGCATGTATCTCACGATGCGCGAGTTGCTCGGGGATATCGGTATGGCGGACCGCATCGTCAGCGCCGAAAAGGTCGTATCGGCGTTGAGGGAGCGCAAGACGGCGACCGAACTCGAGCACATGCGTTCGGCCATCCGGCACACCGAAGAGATATTCGATTCTGTGTCCTCGTATATCGCGCCGGGAAAAACCGAGAAAGAGATCGCGGCTTTCATGATGGACGAAGTGGCGAAGCGGGGGCTCGATTTCGCGTGGGACCAGGGGCACTGTCCCGCCGTTTTCACGGGGCCGGACACCGCCGGCGCTCACTACTCGCCGACCGAACGCAAGGTCGAACGCGGCCACGTGCTCAACATGGACTTCGGCGTCAAGGTCGAGGGGTACTGTTCCGACCTGCAGAGGACTTTCTACGTCCTCGAAGAAGGGGAAACGGGGCCGCCGCCCGAGGTCGTGAAGGGTTTCGAAACCATCACCGATGCCATCGAGCGCTCGCGCCTCGCGATGGCGCCGGGTGTCGTGGGCCGGGACGTCGACGCCGTGTCGCGCCGGGTGCTGGCCGACGCGGGTTACGAAGAGTTCCCCCACGCCCTGGGGCACCAGGTCGGGCGGTTTTCGCACGACGGCACCGCGCTGCTGGGTCCCGAGTGGGAGAAATACGCGAGCAAGCCGTTACAGCCGCTGGAACCGGACATGGTGTTCACCATAGAGCCGCGGTTGACCGTCGAAGGCCGGGGTGTGGTGACCGTCGAGGTAATGGTCGTCGTCACGAGTGACGGGGCCGAGTACATGTCGCAACCGCAGCGCGAACTCTACCTGGTGCGATGAAGAGGCTCGTTCACAGAACATTGATTCCGCCGCGCTGGATCTCGCTGATGCTCGTCGCCGTGTCTCTGGCGTCGTTGACGTGTGCGCGCCGGCAGACCGTGCCGGTCTCGACCGCCATCGACGCCGGCTCGCTGGTGTCGCGGCTCGAGGCTCTGCCGGGCGTCGAACTCGAAGCGATCCCGCCCGACTCCGGGTACGCGGAAGCCTGGGAAGTGTTCGTCGAGCAGCCGCTCGATCACGCCGATCCCGGCGCGGAGACGTTCGGGCAACGTCTCATCCTCCAGCACCGCGGCGAGGACCGCCCCGTGGTGATGATCACCGAAGGGTATTCGATCGGTCAGAACTACATCGCCGAGCTGGCCGGGATTCTAGACGCCAACGAACTCAGGGTCGAGCACCGCTACTTCGGCAAGTCGCGCCCCGACTCGCTGGACTGGCGGTACCTGACCATCGAACAGTCGGCCGACGACCACCATCGCATCGTCGAATTGCTCGGCGAAGTCTACAGCGGGAAGTGGGTCAGTACGGGGTGGAGCAAAGGCGGGCAGACGGCGATGGTCTACCGGAGCCGGTATCCCGACGACGTCGCGGCGACCGTCGCCTACGACGCGCCGCTCAACCTCGCCCTCGAAGAACCGCGTATCGACGCGTTCTTCGAGGCGGTGGGGGATTCGGCTTGCCGCTCGCGGCTGGTCGGGTTTCAGCGGATGGCGCTCGAGCGCAAGGACACCGTACTGCCTCTGTTCGAATGGTACACGAAGGGGAAGGGTTACGAGTACAGCATCGGTGCCGAGAAGGCGTTCGAGTATGTTGTGCTCGAGTACCCGTTTTCTTTCTGGCAGTACACCGATGCCGACTGCGGCGCCATCCCGGGAGAGCGCGCAACCGCCGACGAAGTCCTCGAACACCTGCGGGAAGTGGTGTCGTTCTGGTCCTACTCGGACGAGGCCATGAATTCCGCGTCGATGTATCAGTTCTGCACCCAGCTCGGGTACTACGGGTACGTCACTGAAAACGTCGACGACCTGTTGAGCGATACGGACTATCCGAACTGCGCCTACGCGCCCCGCGACGACGCGGGTTACGACCCGGGGCCGATGCGCCGGCTCGATTCGTGGCTGAGGGCCGGTGGAGACAACATTATATATATATACGGGGCGGATGACCCCTGGTCGGCGCCGTTCGTCGACACGTCAGCGCAAAACAACGCCAGGACGTTTTTTCTCGACGGCGGTAATCACTTTACCTTTATCGAGACGTTTCCCCCGGCGAAACGCGATAAAATAGTCGAACTTCTGCAGAGCTGGATAGAATAACCACAGGAGGATTTCGCATGAACCGGACTCGTCTGCTCGCACTGGCGGCCGGACTCGCGGCCGTACTGACAGTACTCTTACCCGTTTGCGGCGCCGCGCAGGATACGCACTACTGGAACACGCAGTACGGCCCTCGGTCGATGTTGCTCAGCGGATCGGTAATCGGGAGCGTACACGATATGAGCGCCACGTACTACAATCCCGGGAACCTGGGATACATCGAGAAACCCGAGCTACTCCTGTCGGCCAACGTTTATGCGATCAGTTCGCTGACGGTTCGGGACGGCGGCGGAGACGGAATCGATCTGGAGGCGAACGAGTTCAACTTGTTACCCAACATGCTGGCGGGTGCGTTTCGCAAGAGCTGGCTGGGGAAAAACAAGCTCGCGTATTCATTCCTTACCCGGTATCGATTCAAGGCCGAGGTTCGTGGTGCGAGAACGGACCGTGTCGACGTTCTGGATCAGTACCCCGGAAAAGAAGATTTTGCCGGCGGTTTGAAGGTGTCGTCCGATATCAGTGAGCTGTGGGCCGGTCTCACCTGGTCGCGGGGGACGGGGGAGTTGATCGGGTACGGTGTCACCACATACCTGTCGATTCGCGGAATGGACAGCGGGAACGAATTGTTTGCCCAGGCGCTCTCTGACTCGGGTCAAATGGCTCTCTACTACGAATTGCGTAATTACGACGCGAGTGTGTACAGCTTTCTGTGGAAAGCCGGTGTGGGTATCAACCTGTATCCGGTGACACTCGGCATCACCGTCACGACCCCCAATCTCGAGGTGAGTGGCTCGGGCAGGGCGGCCGCAAACAGAAGCCACGTCGGGGTCGATATGAATGATGACGGTACGATAGAAGACGGGTTTACGGCGACCGTCCAGGAGGACGTTAGCGCGAATTATCACTCCCCGCTGTCGATTGGCGCGGGCGCCGCATACCACGCCCCGAAGTGGAGTGTCAACGTGGCTGCGGAGTGGTTCGAATCCGTCGATATTTATGATGTGCTGGAATTGTCGCCCTTCGTTTCGCAGGAAACCGGAGAGACGATCGTCCCGTCTCTCAAACACAAGGCCAAAAGTGTCCTCAATTACGCGGCGGGATTTGAATACGATGGAAGCAGGTACGGGGGGTATCTCAGTTTCAACACGGACTTTTCATCGTTCGACCCCGAATCGGATGTCGCGGTGACGGGGTTCGATATCTATCACGTCACCGCCGGGACGAATATAGTATTTGGGCGGACCAAATTCATGATTGGCCTGGGGTATGCGTGGGGAAGCGAGTTGGTCAACCAGCGCATCAACCTGAACCCGGGCGATGACGACAAAGTCGTTGATCCCGGCGATCAGGTGGAACTCGTGTACAGCAGCCTGAACTTCATGCTGGGTTTTACCGTGAATCTTTGATCACGTTCGGGATGAGTCCACCACCAGCGCCAGGTTGAACACCGACGAGTCGATCGGAAACACGAGCCGTGATGCTTCGTCGAGACGGAAGTGGATCCGGTCGCCGTAGCGCGACAGCCGCTTGAGCAGGCGCGAGAGGTGCTCGAGTTGCTCCCGATCGAGTCCTGCAATCTGGAAGGTAACCGACGACCGGGTATTCCGCATCAGTTGCTCCACCTGGGCGGTGATGCTCTTGACCGAGACGGGCTGCAACACCTGGCCTCTCACAGAAATCCACACGGCCGCCGCTGCGTTGGCCGACTCTCGTGTCGATACTCCCAGTGCACCCATGTGGCGGTTTTCGCGGAATACGGCTTTCATGCGCTCGACGTGCCGGTGGACGCGCCGCGTGTCTTCCTTGTACTCCTGCACAAAGTGGCGGTCCACGTAGTCCTTCATCGATAGCCCGAGGACCCAGTCGGAAATAACCGATTGAATCAGTTTGGGCTTGGTGAACGGAATCGTCCTGAGGAAGTGGTAGATGCGGCCGAGTCCTCCCGAGGGAACGACACGGAACAAGAACCGGCGTGCGAGCCGCAGAGTCTCCTTGCGCGTATATAGCGAAAATCTGGCCCGGTGCTCCATGTAACGGGTCTTGTTGCGGATGCGCGTGGCGATGCCGCGGTCGTTGAACAGGCGGTAGTGGAGCTTGCGGTACCCGGCGATCATTTCGTCGTAAGACATCCCCTTGGGAATCACGTTGGTGCCGAGCTTGGAATTGTCCGCGACGTGGTCTCCCGGCGTCAGGCGATTGTCCGCCTCGAGGCGTTCATAGAGCGGCGTTCTGGGAACGGCGGTCAACAGCCCGACCATCGCCGCCTGGATGCCCGAGTCGATAATAAAATTGTACTGCTTGTCGAACACTTCGGTCGTGTCATTGTCGAAACCGATGATGAATCCGGCGTGGACGTCGATTCCGTGCGCGTAAATGGAGCGCACCGAAGCGAGGAGGTCCATCTTGAGGTTCTGCATCTTCCCGGTTTCCTTGAGGCTGGCTTCGTCGGGCGACTCGATGCCGATGAAGACCCATTCGAAGTGGGCTTCGCGAAAGAGAGAGAGCAGCTCTTCGTCGCGCGCGATGTTGATCGAGGCCTCGGTCCCGAAGCGAAACCGATAGTCGTGCTTGCGCTGGTAGTCGGCGATATACCTGAGCAGGTCTTTGGCGCGCGGCCGGTTGCCGATGAGGTTGTCGTCGACGAAGAATACAGCTGGGATGTTCTGCTTGCGTACTTCGTCGAGTTCTCGTCCCACCTGTTCCGGCGATTTGGTTCGCGGCGTTCTCCCGAACATCACGATGATGTCGCAGAACTCGCAGCGAAAAGGGCATCCCCGGGAGAACTGCAGGCTGACAGCCTGGTACTTGTCGAGGTCGAGCAGGTCGAAACGGGGTGTTGGCGAGTCCGCCATATTGACGGTGCCTGTTTCGTGGTAGAGCTTTTTCGGCGTACCGGCACTGAAGTCGCGACAGAATTCGGGCCAGATGTACTCGGCCTCACCCGCGACGACCGAATCAACAAGCGGTTCGAATTTTTCGGGGCAGAGAGAGACATAGCTCCCGCCCGCGACGACAAAATGTCCCTGCTGCTTGTAATAAGCGAGGAGTTCCTTCTGGCGTTCGTGCTGCACCGACATTCCGCAAACCCCGATGATGTCGGCTTCCGGCTTCATCGGCACCGTCTCGATGTTTTCGTCGATGATTTCCACATCCCAGTCGGCGGGGCAAAGAGCCGCCAGCGTGGCGAGCCCGAGCGGAGGATTCAAAGTCCGCTTGCCGGGGATGAAATTCTCCACCGCCCACTTGTAGCTCCAGAAACTCTCGGGGAATTTGGGATTTATCAGCAGCAGTTTCACGATTAGCAGGGCTCCATTCGGCGGGCGGGACACGCCGGTTAAAGGAAGCACGCGGGGCCAAGGTAGTCAAATATAATGAATTGGGTATGGGGTGTCAACAAACCTTCATGTCAAGGTTTGGGCGGAAAATTGGCAAAAAGCCGCGTGGCGATCTGGGTGAATACCTTGTTCTGCTCGTCGGCGCTGGCCGAAGGGTCCACGATGGACTGGGCCGTCCCGCGCCAGATGAGGTTCCGCGACTCGGGGTCGACGATATCGACGAAAATAGTCCCCTCGGTGTATTGGCTGACGTCGATGTCACGATAACCGCCCCACCGGGGTCCGTAGCTATAACCCCAGCTGCTGACATCTGTTTTTTCTTTGGTGGAACTGTGCATTGCGACCAGAAAGTCGGGATTTTCGGTGGTAATGACGTACCCCTGGGTCTGGAGCTCGTTGTTGATCGCGTCGATGAACCGCCGGACGCGGAGCTCGCTTACGGTGCCGATCGACTTGATGGGGAGGTAGGCGTAGTTCTTCATGTTGGAGAAATCATAGCTCTGGTCGTAGTCGAAGTTGACCGACACCGACGGCCCCCCGCACGCGAGCGCCATCGTCACCAGAACCACTGTTGCAGCCAGTAACACTCTCGAAATCATGCTGTTTCCTCTCTCTGAGCCGGAGCCCCCCCGTGCCGGTGT
>CBDUWU010000083.1:0-13259 GCA_965371015.1 uncultured bacterium
GCATATGACTGTTACCCGCGCCGCACCCGCCACGGGTCCGCGCCGCTTCGACCTGCACAGAGTACCCCCCTGATGACCGCCGACGTTCAGTGGTGGCTCGACGAGCCGGATTCGAACTTCGGTTGGATCGTGATCGGCGAAGTCCCCGACGCCCCGCTGGTGTCGCCGACCACCAGGCGTTTCGGGTCGCGGGAAAACCTGGACCTGTCGAGCCGGCCGACTCTGCAGATCTATTACACGAGTCCCTGAACAGGGTTTTCGATGTGTTTCCCGGACGCGAATGACGCAAGCCGTTGTCGCCGGGCCACATGTAAAAACTCCGGATTTCCAGCTTGACGGAACGGCGGGGGACGTCTACTGTTTCGCCCGGTCAATAGATTATTGATATCCTTTTAAGGTGACCCCGAGAGGTCAGCAAGGGAGCCGATGAAGCGAAGCGTGTTCGATTGCCGATGCGCCTGCCAGGTTGCGGGCGACATAACTGCGGCAGTTATGCCTTTCCTCCTTTGAGAGGAAGGGCATTTTTTTTGTTTCCCTTTCAAGTGAGGAGCGCCGGACACAATGACGAGCCAATTCGAAAGACCGCGAGGGCGGATGGTCCTCTCGGACGGAACGTGTTTCGAAGGCTATCTCACCGGGGCGGGCCGCTTGCCCGTGTGCGGTGAAGTCGTCTTCAATACGTCGATGACCGGCTATCAGGAAGTGATCACCGATCCGTCATACGCGGGACAGATCGTCGTGATGACGTACCCGCAGATTGGCAACTACGGCGCCAATCCTGACGACAACGAAAGCCAGGGCTGCGCGGCGCGGGGTCTCGTGGTGAGGGAACTGTCGCCGTTCTTTTCTCCGGGGCCGGGACGCGTGTCCCTCGAATCGTTCATGACGACGTCGAGCCTGCCCGGTCTCACGGGGATCGACACCCGGGCGGTGACCCGGCACATCCGATCGCTCGGCGCCGTGGTGGCCGCTATCGGCGGGGAGGACTGCAGCGAGGAAGAACTCATGGACCTGGCCCGGCGGCATTCGTTCAGCAGCGGCGAATCACTCGTCGCCGGCGTGTCGGGATCGCCCGTCAGTGACGAGACCGTCAGTGACGAAACCGGCGGCGAATCGGGGCGTGCCGCCGTAGTGGACCTCGGCGTCAAGCGGAGCATACTCGATGCGGTACGCGCGCTCGGAGTGGCGACGGACGTGTTCGACGCTTCGTTCGACGCCGACGAGATTCTTGCCGGCGGGTACGACTTCGTGGTGTTTTCCAACGGCCCCGGCGACCCGGAGGACGTGCCGGACGTCGTGGAGAACGTCCGGCGGCTGGCCGGGCGGGTCCCCGTACTCGGAATCTGTCTCGGCCACCAGGTCACCGCCCTGGCGCTGGGCGGGAGTACTTTCAAGTTGAAGTTCGGGCATCACGGCGCCAACCAGCCCGTCGTCGACAGGCGAAACAACCGGGTGTTTATTACGAGCCAGAATCACGGCTACGCGGTCGGCGATGACGTCGCCGAAAAAGCCGGCGTGGCGATTACCTATGTCAATGCCAGCGATGGCACCGTCGAGGGGTTCGCAGACGATGCACGGATGATCGAGTGTGTGCAGTTTCATCCGGAAGCCTCGCCGGGTCCGCACGATACCGGTTTTATATTCAAAAGTTTCTACGAAAAAGCGAAAGGATGGCGACATGCCGCGGCTGAATGACCTGCGAAGCGTAATGCTGATCGGCTCCGGTCCGATCGTGATCGGGCAGGGATGCGAATTCGACTATTCCGGAACGCAGGCCGTGAGGGCACTGCGCGAAGAAGGACTGCGTGTCGTCCTGATCAACAGTAATCCCGCGACGATCATGACGGATCCGGAAGTCGCGGATGCGACGTACATCGAACCTCTCACGTTCGACGCCTGCGCCGCTGTCATAGAAAAGGAACGCGTCGACGCGATCCTTCCCACGCTCGGTGGCCAGACGGGGCTCAACCTCGCCATCGAACTCGCCGAGCGCGGTGTGTTGGAGCGCAACGGGGTGAAGCTGATCGGTGTCGACATCGATGCCATCCGGCGCGCGGAAGACCGGCGCGAGTTCAAGAAGCTCGTCGGCGAAGTGGGCCTCGAAACGCCGCGAAGCGCGGTGGCGCATACGCTGGAGGAGGCGCTCGGCGTACTCGAAGAACTCGAACTCCCCGTGATTGTCCGGCCGTCGTTTACGCTCGGTGGCAGCGGCAGCGGTATGGCGCGCACTCGCGAGCAATTCGTCAGCATTGTCGAATTTGGCTTGCAGAAATCGCCGGTCACAGAGGTGCTTCTCGAGGAGTCGATCGAAGGGTGGAAGGAGTTCGAACTGGAAGTGATGCGCGATCGCGAAGGAAACCAGGTGGTCGTGTGTTCCATAGAGAACCTCGACCCGATGGGTACGCACACGGGCGACAGTATTACCGTCGCGCCCGTGCAGACGCTCCGCGACAAGGACTACCAGAAGATGCGCGACGCCGCCTTTGAGATCATGAACCGGATCGGCATATGGGGAGGCGCGAACGTCCAGTTTGCTCTGGAGCCGGGTGGCGGTCGGCTCGCCGTTATCGAGATGAACCCCCGCGTGTCGCGTTCGAGCGCGCTGGCGAGCAAGGCCACCGGCTATCCTATCGCCAAGGTGGCGGCAAAACTCGCCCTCGGTTACACGCTGGCCGAACTGCCCAACGACATCGTAGGCACGATACCCGCCGCTTTCGAGCCCGCGCTGGACTATGTAGTGGTCAAGGTGCCGAGGTGGAACTTCGAGAAATTCCGGGGCGCGGCGGATGAGCTGGGTTCGCAGATGAAATCCATCGGCGAGGTGATGGCGCTGGGGCGTACCTTCAACGAAGCGCTACAGAAGGCGATGCGATCGCTCGAGTCCGGCTGGTCGGGCCTGGTTTCGAACGGCTTCACGGAGGACCGGGGCGGGGCGAACAGGGAAGCCATCGTCAGGGGCCTCTCTTCGTCGAACTCCGAACGGCTCTTCGCGGTCAAGGCCGCTTACGCGACGGGGATGGACACAGACGAAATTCACCGGCTGTCGATGATCGATCCGTGGTTTTTAGAAAACATCCGTACGATCGTCGAGTTCGAACGGCGCGTCGCGGCCACCCCGTGGCCGGGGACGAGGGAACTCGTCCGTGAAGGGAAACGAAGCGGATTCAGCGACCGGCAGCTCGCCGCGTTGTGGGGCCGGAAGGAAGAAGAGGTGACGGTTTTGCGCGAGATGCACGGGATCCGCCCCGTCGTCAAGATGGTCGATACGTGCGCGGGTGAATTCGAAGCGGCGACGCCTTACTACTACGTCACGTACGACGACGAGTGCGAAGCCCCCGCCCCCGATCCGGACGGGCGGCGCAAGGTGTTAATCCTCGGTAGCGGACCCAACCGCATCGGACAGGGGATCGAATTCGACTATTGCTGCGTCCATGCCGCCATGGCGCTCGGCGACATCGGGGTCGAGTCGATCATGGTCAACTGCAACCCGGAGACGGTGAGTACGGATTTCGACGTTTCCGATCGCCTGTACTTCGAGCCGATCTCGTTCGAGCACGTGATGGCGATCGTGGAGAAGGAACGGCCAGACGGCGTTATCTGCCAGTTCGGCGGCCAAACACCGCTCAAGCTCGTACACCGTCTGCACGAGCGCGGCGTCAACGTGCTGGGGACGAGCGTAGAGTCGATCGACCGTGCCGAGGACCGGGAGCGGTGCAGCCGCCTGCTCAGCGATCTGGAAATACCGCACCCCGAATGCGCTTTTGCATCTTCGCCGTCGTCGGCGCTGAAGGAGGCCGGCCGGCTGGGTTACCCGGTGCTGTTGCGGCCGCCGTATGTCCTGGGCGGCAAGTCGATGGAACTGGTGAGGAACGAGGACGAGCTCCTGGCCAGCGTCGACGACGCCCTCGAAGCCAGCGGTGGCGGGGCGCTCATGCTGGACAAGTTTGTCGAGGGTGCTCTGGAGGTCGACGTGGACGCTGTGTGCGACGGGGAAAACGTCGCGATCGCCGGCGTGATGGAGCACATCGAGGAGGCCGGCATCCACTCGGGAGACTCGAGTTGTGTAATTCCACCCGTGAGTCTCGAGGACGATATCGTCCTCGCGCTGGAAGACGCGACGGCGAGAATCGCGCGCGAGCTGCGGGTGGTGGGAATGATCAATGTACAGTACGCCGTCAAGGATGAGCGGGTCTACTGTCTCGAAATCAACCCCCGCGCGTCCCGGACCGTTCCGTACGTGAGCAAGGCGACGGGAACGGCGTGGGTCAAACTGGCAACCCGCGCCTGTCTCGGCGAGAAGATCCAGCCGCAAGGGTACGGATCACGGCTGAGACCGGGCTACATGTCGGTCAAGGCCCCGGTGCTCCCCTTCGACAAATTTCCCGAGGTGGATTCGATCCTCGGTCCGGAGATGAGGTCGACGGGCGAAGTGATGGGTATCGGTGAAACGCTCGACGAGGCCTTCGTCAAGGCTCAGCTGGCGGCGGGGCACTGTATTCCCGAAGGGAGCCACGTCTTTCTCAGCGTGGCCAACCGATACAAGCGCAAGGTGATCTTTCCGGCCAAGGCGCTGCACCAGATGGGATTCCAGGTGGTATCCACGGGTGGCATGGCCCAGGTCCTGAGGTCGCACGGAGTGCCGGCGCGGGTGGTGCGGAAGATCTCGTCGGGCGAGCGCGAGATCCTCGACCTTATCGAGGACGGGACTATCCGGCTGGTGATCAACATGGCGGCGAGCAAGAAGGCGATCGACGACGACAGGGAGATCCGGCTGGCCGCCAACAAGATGAAGATCCCGAGTATCACGACGCTGGCGGGGCTGAACGCCGTCGTGCTGGGACTGATGTCTATACAAAAGGGCAACATCCGCGTAAACTCGATCCAGGAGTACATCGGCACTCTGGGGGTGGCGAGCGCCGCTCCGGAGACCGGAGAACAGAGAAACGTTGTCTGACGCGGAGTGAGGTATGCCGGAAGTCAGGTTGTCGGCGGTAGTCATCGCGCAGAATTGCGCGGCGGCAATGGAACGGTGTTTGTCGAGCCTGGAATTCGCCGACGAAATCGTCGTCGTCGACGGCCAGAGCCATGACGGGACACCGGATATCGCCCGGCGCATGGGTGCGCGCGTGGTGTCGAATGCGTGGCCGGGTTTCGCCGTCCAGAAACAGCTCGGAATCGAGGAGGCGGCCGGCGACTGGGTGTTCCTCTGCGATACCGACGAGGAAGTACCGCCCCAACTGGCCCGCGAGATCCGCGAGACGATCGCGCAGTCGTCGGCGGCGGACGGGTACCGGGTGCGGCGCAAAAACCAGTTCCTGGGTGAGTGGATACTCGTGGGGCCGTGGACGGACGACGTGGAACTGCGCCTTTTCAAACGCGCCCGGGGAAGAATGACGAGCACCTCGGTTCACGAAGGGGTTTTCGTCGAAGGCGTCGTCCGCACGCTGACTCGAATACTGCACCACTACACCCATCCGACGATCGCCGAGAGTATCGACCGGCTCAACCGGTACACGACGCTCGAAGCGACCGACCGCGTGAAGCGGCGGCGGATCCTGCCGCTGGACCCGTTGCTGCCGCTCGTCAGCGTGTTCTGGAACTACTTCGTGGCCAAGGGGTGCTGGCGCGCGGGCATGCGCGGTTTTCTCCTCTCCGCCATCACGGCGATGTACAAATCCGTTCTATACATGAAACTCTACTGGCTGCAGCGCGCCGCCCGTTCCTGACCGGCCAGTCCGGCCGCAACGGAACCAGAATTTGACAACGGGTTTCCGGATTTCTAACATGAAGAGGTCGGGAGGTACTATGAGTCGAGTACGAAACTACGCCGGCCGCTGGGCCGTGTTGTTGCTCGTGGCGGGTGTCGCCGCCGCCGCACTGCTGCCCGCCGAATCCGGTAACGGTGCGGGTACGCTGACGGTGGGGCTTCTCAGCGAGCCCCCCGGGCTCAATCCATTGACCGCCACTTCCAATGAAACCAAAGACATCGTGTGGCGCATGTTTCTCAAACTTCTCGACGAACAACCCGACTATCTCAACTTCTCGCCCCGGCTGGCCGAGAGTTGGGAGTTCAGCGCCGACAGTCTCATAATCACTTTCCGTCTGCGCGACGATGTTTTCTGGACCGATGGTGTCCCGGTCACCTCAAACGACGTCCGCTTTACCTGGCAGCTCCAGACCGACACAACCGTCGCGTGGCGAAGCCGTTCGCTCAAGCGACACATCCGGGACGTCGAGGTCGTCGACGACCGTACCGTCGCGTTTCATTTCGACCGGCGGTATCCCTACCAGCTCATGGACGCGAACGACGGCGTGATCCTTCCCCGTCATTTACTCTCCGAAGTGCCCCGCGACGAACTGCGCGAGCATCCGTTCGGCCGCAATCCCGTCGGTAACGGTCCTTACCAGCTCCATCGCTGGGAGCCCGGGCAGTACATCGAACTCATCGCCAATCCCGGGTACTATGAGCCGGGCAAGCCGCGCGTCGAGGGCGTCGTGTACCGGTTCGTTCCCGACATGGTCACGTTGATGACGCAGTTGAAAAAAGGCGAGATCGACCTGCTCGAATCCATCCCCGGGGACCAGTTGCAGCCCATGGCCCGAGATTATCCCGGAATACGGATATATTCGTACCCGTCGCGCGACTACTGGTTCGTCTCGTGGAACCTCCGCAAGGACCTGTTTGCCGATGCCGCCGTGCGGCGCGCGCTCACTATGGCAATCGACCGCGAAGAAATCATAGCGACCGTCTGGGGAGGCCGGGCGAGTCCGTGCGACAGTCCGATTCATCCCGGTCTGTGGGCATTCGATGATTCGATCGACGTGATTCCCTGCGATCCCGCCGCGGCGGCCAGAACGCTCGCCGGGCTTGGATGGACGGACTCCGACGGGGATGGATTGCTCGACAGGGACGGCCGGCCGTTCGAGTTCGAGTTGATCACCAACAACAGTGCGCAGCAGCGCGTGGATGTTGCCACGATGATCCAGGCGCAACTCGGCAAGATCGGGATCGGCGTCAAACTCCGTACGCTTGAATTCCGCACCGTGATCGACCAGCTTTTCGCATTCGAATACGACGGTTGTGTGCTGGGGTGGGGGACGGCGACCAAGGCCGACATTACCAGCCACTGGCACAGTTCGGCCGTTCCTCCGGATGGATACAACATCTCTTCGTACCAGAATCCAGCGGTGGACGAACTCATCGAACTGGCCAGGGTGGAACTCGACCGCGATCGGGCGCGCGAGTTATGGTCGCAGGTACAGAGGACAATATACGAAGAGCAGCCGTTCACTTTTCTGCTCATCCCTCACGAAATCACCGCGCTCGACGACCGGTTCTGTGGCGTCGAGCCCAACGCAATCAGTTTTTTCTATAATCTCCGGGACTGGCGCGTCGCCCGGGATTGTGATTAATCCCGATCTAACCGGAAACCAGGGGCGAGGGCGTGGTAGCATCCGTCGACTATCAAGAGGCGGACGCGGTCCCGGCCGTTACCGCGAAGCCGGCCGTGGATCACGCATAGCGTGGCGGCACCCGACGCCGTCCGGGCTACTCCGAGGTGGATGGGCCGGCCCGAGGGGTTGACGCGGACAATTGTGTCGGTGATGACCGTCGCGTCGCTCGGTATGCGCACGGGCGCCAGACGGCCACCACAGTCGGGACAAGCATCGTGCTCGTACAGCCACAGGCAACCCTGCCCGCAGCGGAACGCGGTGATATGCCGGTTTGCCTTCAAGTCAGTCGGCCCCCAGGACGAATACATAGCAGTGCCGCGACACGCCGCCGGCACTCTGGATCGCTCCCAGCCGGGCGCCCGGCTGCTGGCGCGCCCCCGCCGTCCCCGTCAGCTGTTCGAACATCTCGACGACCGATGACAACCCGCACACGCCGATCGGGTGGCCGCGGGCTTTCATCCCGCCCGACGGGTTAACGGCCAACCGGGCTCCCACGTCGAGTTCGTCGTCTTCCAGCGCGCGCCACGCGGTCCCCGGGCGGAAAAACCCGAGTTCCTCCAGGTTGATCAACTCGAACGGAGAGAACGCGTCATGAATCTCGACGACGTCGATGTCGGCCGGTGTCACCCCCGCGTCGGTAAACGCCGTTATTGCAGCTGCAGTGGCCGCGCGAAACCTCCCCAGGTCACGCCTTTCGTGAAACAGCGTCGCGTCGACCCCCAGGCCCCGGCCCAGGATCGCCGGCCCGTCCCCCGAAGCGCCCATCAGGCAGGCCGCGGCGCCGTCCGACATCGGCGCGCAATGATGCCGCCGGAGGGGATCGGCGACCAGGGGGCTGGCCGCCACCTCGTCGACGCTGATCTCGCGCGTGAAATGGGCGTTGGGGTTGCGCGCCGCGTTGCGGTGATTCTTGACGGCGACGCGGTGGAACGCGTGGTAGGGGACCCGGTAGTTGCGCATGTAGGCCCGGGTGACAAGAGCGCCCAGCGACGGGAGGGTCGCGCCGTAGAGTTTCTCCACTGGATTGACCCGGGGTGCGAGGAGCCCTGCCGCGGTGGCGGCGTCCACGTGGGTCATTTTCTCGCACGCCAGAAGTAGCGTGTCGCGGTCGCCGCCGCCATCGCCGGATTCTGCCAGTGCCCGGTAGAGTGCTTCGCCGCCCGTCTTGAACGGGCCGGATATCGGTGCGTCGAGGGCGGGGAAATCGGCCCGGAGAGCCGTGGCCAGCTCTCTCGCCGGATCCTCGATTCCGCACAATTCTCGCGGGGCGAACGAAGAAAAGAAAATCCTTTCCACCCGTTCCGGGTCGGCGGTATCGAGGATTTTCCCGGCGGCCTCGCGCACCAGTTCAAAATACCCGGATCGACGCTTTCCGATCCGGGTCATGACGGCGCTTTTTAACTTGATTTTTTGCACGGGTTTATCATATACACGGGATGACGCCCTGTCAATTAACTCGCCATCACTCGTGTCGCCGGAGAGTACTCGAACAATGTTTCACATAATCGGCATTGCCGCGCTGCTGTCCGGTGTCATTGCCCAGGCGCTCAAGGTCGTCGTCGAACTGATCCGGACGCGCCGGCTGAACCTGCTCCGGTTCTTCGACAACGGTGGCATGCCGAGTTCCCACACCTCACTGGTTACCACGCTGACCGTGGGAGTCGGCTACTACTCCGGCGTTTCTTCGTCGATATTCAGCGTCACCCTCGTGTTCAGCATATATTTCATTATTGAAGCGACGGGGCTGCGCCAGGAGGTCGGAAAGCAGGCGAAGCTGCTCAACGACCTCGTAGACGAAATGAGGTCCACGCATCATCTCGACCGCTCCCGGCTCAAAGAACTGGTGGGGCACACGTGGGGCGAAGTGTTTGGTGGCCTCGTGCTGGGACTCCTCTTCGCCTACCTGTTTTACCGCTAGTGCGCCCCCGCGGGGCTGAAAATAGTCACCCCCCCACACCCAGAAAATCGTTGACAAAAAATCAGGTTTTCCGTTCACTTGGAACAGTCCAGCACGACTGTGGTAACATATTAAAGGACAATGAGATATGCTCAAGTTTGGCAGGCATTCATGAAGCCGTCCGGGCCGGCAACGACAAGATGGAATCGTCCGGAAAACCGTTGTTTTGCAGTGACTTGCCAGATTTCGCACACTGAATCTGGCTGTTTTTATGTCAGGTCTTTTTGCCGGAGGTTCACGCCATGCGCACGATAGCGGTAATGAACCAAAAAGGTGGATGTGGAAAGACGACGATTGCGATCAATCTCGCCGCGGCATTCACCCGTCTGGAGCGATCCGTTCTTCTCGTCGACATGGACCCGCAGGCGCACTCGTCGATCGGCCTCGGGATCGATAACGAGGAACAACAGCTTACCATTTACGAGCTGCTGCTCGACCCTGTCGTGACGGTCGACGAAGCTGTGCTTCGCCACAGCGAAGGTCTCAGCATACTCCCGTCCAGCACGGTGTTGAGCGGCGTCGAACAGGAACTCGCCGACAAGGCCGGGCGCGAAGAGCGCCTCGCGCAGAAACTGTCGCAGTTGTCCGACGACGCGTACGATTTTGTCGTCATCGATTGTCCACCCAGCGTCGGCCTGCTGACGTTCAACGCGCTGATCGCCGCCCGCGAGCTGATCATCCCGGTCGATGCCAGTTTCTTCTCTCTCCACGGGTTGGCAAAGCTCAGGGAAACGATCGGCGTCATCGAGGACGAACTCGACCACAGGCTTCGGGTCCATGTCGTTTGTAACAACCTCGACACCCGGACCCACTTCTCGAATGAACTCCTTCAGGAGGTCGAGGATTTTCACGGCGCCGTACTCGCCGATACCTTCATAAGTACCTCGGTCAAACTGAAGGAAGCGGCGGCGAAGGGAGTGTCGATATTCGAACTATCCCGGTCGTCGAAACCTGCCAGTCAGTTTCTGTCGCTGGGGCGCGAACTGCTGGAGAAGCAGACGCGTATCGAAACCTACGACCTCGAGGGTTGGATGGAAAAGCTGCACGGGCCGCGCCGTGTCCCGGAGGGCGTAATGTTTGCGCTCGACGCGCCGCAGGCGAAGGAGGTCCGCGTGACGGGAGAATTCAGCAACTGGTCGCGGGAAGGCCTGTCCATGGACAAAGACGGGGCGGACGGATTGTGGAAGGTCGTTGCCGACATCGCGACGGGCGAGTACGAGTACCGGTTCATCGTCGACGGTGTCTGGGTTCGTGACCCCAACAACAATGACTACGTCAGAAACGAGTTCGGTCAGGAAAACTCACTTCTCATTGTCTGACGCGGCCATGGACAAGAACCAGAGACCCCGGCACATCCGGGACATCGCTCACCTCTATCTCTCCAGAATGCCCGCCGGCGGGCGCGGCGCCGATGCGCGCCGCATTCTGGTAACGGCCGTTTCGCGGGATTGTTTCGGCGCCTATCATGCGGCTAACCTCGCGTTGGGAATCGCGAGGCGGGGGA
This sequence comes from uncultured bacterium, assembly GCA_965371015.1. Lineage (GTDB taxonomy): Bacteria > Krumholzibacteriota > Krumholzibacteriia > WVZY01 > JAKEHA01 > CBDUWU01. The sequence continues at coordinate 10,917 of CBDUWU010000083.1, forward strand.
TGGATGTCGAGTTGATCGAAATGAGCGGCGTGCTCCCGTGCGCCGCTTACTTCCTCCGGATGCCGCCGAGGGTTTATCTCCGGCACAAGACGCAATCGCCCGGGGAGTCGCTGTCGGCACTCGGCGGTGTTTCATTGCGGTTTTCTCCGGATGCGGATTCCGGAACTCCCCAGGGAGCCGGAGACGGGATTACGGCAGGCGGGCGGCGCCGCCGGACGGCGCGGGTGACGCTCTTTCATCTTCCTCCCGCGAACCGGCAGGATCTGTTCGATGCGGCGCTGCTCCGGGTCATGGGGACGGGAGCCGGCGCCGGAGCGCGCGCACTGGTGCTGGCGCCGGACGAGTCGATGGCGCAAGAGACGGGGCGCCGTGTATTTGGCGGCCGGCGGGGAGTCGAGTGGAAGACGCTTTCGCTGGAAAAGCGGATCACAACGGCCGAGCGTTCGCGAATCGAAGGACACAGTCTCGGTTATCTGACGGGGTGGCGGGCACTTCTGAACGATCGCGTGCCGTGTGTGCTGCGTGACCCGGAATCGCACCTCGCCCGTTCGTATCTGTCGGTATGCGACGTGCTCGCCGCAGCCGGAAGCAATGTGAAGGAACGGAATGACGGCAAGACGACTCCAGGACGGGCGTCCTTCGGGCAGTTTCGGTGACATCATCGCCAACGTGTCGGTTCGTGGTTTTTATCACGAGCTGGTCGATGTCCTCACCCACCTGCACGAAGACGTCGAGGTATTATACAGCCCCGTCGACATTCGCGCGGAGTATTGTGGCCGCACGATATGCCGGATCGTCCCGTACCGCGAGCTGGTACATATGCAGATCGGCGATGATCCCGTCTGGGAGGTCAGGATACGGGGCGAAGCGGGCTATCTGGACGCAGTGGACCTGATTTTCGACGTGTTTCTCGAGCTTGTTGCCACCGCGGGCCGCGAGCCGGTCGTTTACCGGCACCGTACGATTCTGCCGAGATAGTGCTTGTCTCAACCCATTCAGATTATTATATTTCCGACGGAACTAGCCTCTTCGAGCCCCACTCTGTGAGCGCCTTGCTTTTCTCCGCCAACGGGTGTTGCGGACATACATGCGTTTTATAAGATTTATAATTTGTTTGTCAGCAGTCGCGATCGCGGGGATTGTTGCGTCGTGTAGCACCGACGACCCGACGACGATCGACCGGCCGCCGGTCGTCCGGTCATTCGTGCCCGTCAGCCAGTCTCTGGACGCATTCGTGGGTGACACGCTGCTGTTCGCGATTACGGCGGTGGATCCTGATGAGACGACGCTCAAGCAGCGATACATGCTCGACGATTCGGTAGTTTCCCACCACGCAAAATGGCATTACGTCGTCGACGACACCGGCACCGCGTTTGTCAGGTGCGTCGTATCCGACGGCGCGTACGACTCGCGTATCGAGTGGCGGATCGAAAGATCCATACCGGTCACTTATCCCCCCGAGATCCTCGACTACGCGCCTGTCGAATCGAAACCGGTGCTGATACTCGGAGACGAAATGGAGTTCATCGTACAGGCTAGCGATCCCGACGGGGACAGCCTCGGCTTTTATATCTCGGTCGACGACTCCGTCGTCAGCACGGAGCCGGTGTATCTGTTCATCGCCGACAGGATCGGTGAGTTCGGCATAGAGGCCGTCGTCACCGACGGCGAGTACTTCGTCAGTCTCGACTGGTTACTCCTCGTGACGCCGGTTCCGGACACCATTCCGCCGGCGCTGGTGGAGATCACGGTGGTGGAGACGGGGACGGAACCAGGAGAAGTAGATCTGGCCTGGATCGCGGTCGGAGCGGACGAGATGGAGGGACTGGCGTCGGACTATCACGTACGCACTTCGCCCTCTCCCATCGACGACGAGGCCGCCTGGCAACGAGCCAGCGAACGCCCCGACGTGCCGCCTCCCGCCACGCCCGGGGAGGTCATGGAAATGGTGCTCGAGGGGCTTACTCCGGCGAGGTTCACGTACCTTGCCATCCGTGCCGAGGACAACTTCGGCAACCTGTCGCCCCTGGGCGAGACGCCCGGTCAGTACACAAGGGGGATGCGTATCGCGGGCAAGGTGATGGACGCCGTCACCGGCGTGCCGATGCCGAACGTCCACGTGAGCCTGGCGCACTTCAAAACCACTACCGGACTCGATGGAGAGTTCAGTTTCATAGAACTGCCCCCGCTGGACGAACTCCTCATCGTTTCCGACGACGACCAGTTAGGAGTACTGGGGACGCACTACGATATCCGGATTCCGTACAACGTGGTGCACCTTGACTACATACCCGTGTACCTGCTCCCCGACGTTCAGATGGAAGACGGCAGCGTTTATGCCGA
>CBDUWU010000084.1:0-13228 GCA_965371015.1 uncultured bacterium
ATCGAGATCGACCCGGCCTAGAGGATACCCGACAATTGTGACTTTCGTCGAGGCCTTCGCCTTTTTTTGCGTTTCTCGACCCCACACGTTAAATCTTGTCATTACAACCGGTTACCCTGTGTGTTGCTTCGGTCCGCCGGACGGCGTCCTTGAAATGAGTTGTAATATAGTATACAGTTATTAGTGGTCTCATCGCTGTGCCACCGTCGCAACGATCTTCATCAATCACTCGCGACTGGCGGGGCGCGGACGGCTGGTCCGCCCTCGAATTCGAGTCCCGTAAAGCCGACCGTGCGTTGGTAACCGGGGCGCACTCATCGAGTTCAAATACCCACGGAGGTAGCTTACAGCGGTAGTAATACGTATTGGACAGGAGCGTCCTCATGCAACACGCCAGATTCAGCCCCCGGTACATCACGCGCCTCAACCAGGTTCCGCAACTCGACGCGGAGACCCGCAAGTCGCTCGAGAGCGTGACCAGCAAATTCGGTTTCAGGGCCAACGACTATTATCTATCACTCATAGACTGGGACGACCCCGACGATCCAATCCGCCGGCTCGTTATTCCCGACGTACGTGAACTGGACGCCTGGGGGATGTTGGACGCGTCCAACGAAGAATCCTATACGCGCGTACCCGGCCTCGAACACAAGTACGACAGCGTCGCACTCCTCCTCGTCAATAATGTTTGCGGGGCCTACTGCCGGTTCTGTTTCCGCAAACGGCTGTTCATGAACGCAAACGACGAGGTCCACCGTGACGTCACGCAGGCCATCGAATACATCCGCAACCACCCCGAAATTACCGACGTTCTGTTGTCGGGCGGCGACCCGCTGCTCTTGTCCAACCGCCAGCTTGAAGATGTTATCGGACGTCTCCGTGAGATCGACCACGTTGGCGTGATTCGTATCGGGTCGAAACTCCCCGCCTTCAACCCGTACCGCATCATCAACGACGCGGAACTGCACGGGATATTCCGGCGGTACAGCCTGCCGGACAAACGCATCTACCTGATGTGTCACTTCAACCATCCGCGCGAGCTGTCGCCGGTGGCTGCACAAGCGTTGAACCAGCTCCAGAAGAACGGCGTCATCACCGTCAACCAGACGCCGATGATCGCCGGGGTCAACGACGACCCCGACACTCTGGCCGAACTCTTCGAGAAATGCTCGTTTCACGGCGTTCCGCCCTACTACGTGTTCCAGTGCCGGCCGACGGTCGGCAACAAGCCATTCTCGCTACCGGTCGAAAAGACCTACAAGATATTCGAGACGGCGCGAATGAAAGGCTCGGGCCTGGCCAAACGGGCGCGGTTGTGCATGTCGCACGAGACCGGAAAACTCGAAATCACCGCGCTCACCGCCCGGCACATCATCTTCAAGTACCACCGGGCCTCCGATCCGGAACTGACGGGGCGGGTGTTGATATTCAAGCGCAATCCCCAGGCCCTCTGGTTCGACGACTACACCGAACTGGTGGACGAGTACCAGCTGGCCAACCCGTACGGCAGCCGTCTTGATTCTCCGCAGACCACGCTCGACTTCATGGGAAACGTGGGCTGACGCGGTCCCGGCATCGACTCTCCGCGGGTTTCTTTATAGATTTTCACGCGACGAGATTTGTTGTATGATTGCGCCTGCGAATATCCTCGACAGGACATATCGAATCCCGGTTACATATCAATCAGGACCACATGGACGGAGGTCTATCGGATGAGACTGGTCGAATGCGTACCCAACTTCAGTGAAGGCCGCAACAAAACTATTATCGACGCCATCACGGCGCAGATCGCCGGCAGCGACGGGGCACATCTGCTGGACGTCGATCCCGGCAAGGATACAAACCGCACCGTGGTCACGTTCGTGGCGGAATATGACAAGGTCGTCGAAGCGGCATTCCGGGCCATCAAGAAGGCTTCGGAGCTGATCGACATGAGCAAACACACCGGAGAACACGCCCGCATGGGCGCGACCGACGTGTGTCCGTTCGTTCCCGTCGCGGGTGTGACGATGGAGGATTGTGTCGAACTGGCCAGGACGCTCGGCGAACGCGTTGGAAGCGAACTGGGGATCCCCGTGTACCTCTACGAGGAAGCGGCGACGGCGGAAGACCGGCGAAATCTCGCCTCGGTCCGGTCCGGCGAGTACGAAGGGCTCCAGGAAAAATTCAAGGACCCCCACTGGAAACCGGACTTCGGCCCGGCGGAGTTCAATCCGCGATGGGGGGCGACGGCGATCGGGGCGCGAAAGTTTCTCATAGCCTACAACATCAACCTCAATACGCGCAGCGCGAAGATCGCTCATGATATCGCAATGACCATCCGCGAGGCGGGCCGCAACAAGCGCGATGAAAACGGCAAGTTCGTCCGCGACGAAAACGGCGCGCCGGTCAACGCGCCGGGCACGCTCAAGAACGCCAAGGCCGTCGGCTGGTACATCGACGAGTACCGGCGCGCTCAGATCTCGATCAACCTCACCGATTTCGACGTGACGCCGCCCCACGTCGCGTTCGACGAGTGCGTCCGCCAGGCGGAGTCGCGCGGGATAAGGGTTACGGGGAGCGAACTGGTCGGTCTTATACCGCTGGAGGCGATCCTCCAGGCCGGCACGTATTATCTCGACAAGGCAAAGCTGTCGACGGGGCTGCCGGAGTCGGACATCATCGAGACGGCGATCCAGTCGCTGGGTCTGTGCGAAGTCTCGGAATTCGACCCGCAGCAGAAAGTCATCGAGTACCGGGTAGCCCGCGAGACGCCGCTGGCGGACCTGACGGTGAAATCGTTCGTCGACCTCACGTCGACCGACGCACCTGCGCCCGGGGGCGGGAGTGTGGCGGCGTTGATGGCGTCGATGTCGGGCGCTCTCACCTCAATGGTGGCGAACCTTACGGTCGGCAAGAAGGGCTACAAAAAAGTCTGGGACGAGATGAGAGACGTGGCGCCGCGGGCGCAGGACCTGAAGTTGGCGTTCCTGCGCGCGGTTGACGACGATACATTTGCATTCGACGCCGTCATGGATGCCATGAAAATGCCGAAGAAGACGGACGAAGAACAGCGATTGCGCGACGACGCGATGGAAAAAGCCACGCGCGAAGCCATCGAGGTGCCGTTCAGCGTTCTCCGGAGTTGCCGCGACGCCCTCCCGCTGGTGGAAGCGGTGGCCGAGAAGGGCAACACCAACTCGCTCAGCGATGCTGGCGTGGCGGCGCTGGCGCTGCGCGCCGCCGCCGGTGGTGCGCTGCTCAACGTGCTCATCAACCTGCCCGGTCTCGACGACAGGGAATATATAGACAGAACGAGCAGTGAGGGAACGGAGATTCTCGAAGAAGTGAAGGAGCGCTGTCACGCGGTGGTCATGTCGGTCATCGGAAGGCTGAAGGAGTCGCTGCGTCCGGAGACGGACGGCAGCTGACCGCCGCCCTCAGACGCTCTTCGAACCACGAGATGTACCGGCGCATCCCGTCGTGCCGGTGTTCGAGGGCCTCGACGGCCGTTTCGTAGACAAGACGCGCCGCCGCCGCCGTGAGTGTGCCGTCCGACGCGGCCAGCCTCGAGGGAATTGCGACGTAACTGGGGACCACGTCGTTCAGCGTCCAGTGGCGCGCCAGTGAATAGACGTCGCAGCTGCGTTCTCCCTGAGGAACCCCGATGGCCGTGCGCTGGAGCAGGTGTACCAGCTCGTGCGATATGGTGTGGTGAGAAACCCGGTGCGGGTTGAGCCAGATCTCGCAGCCGCCCGGCACCGCCATGCCGCTGGCGGCCCTCGTCAAGCCCACCTTGACCTTCGCGCCGGCCAGTTCCGGAAAATACCGTAATACATAATGGACCTTCTCCAGCGTGCGCTTGCACGACCGGTGCGATTTCAGCACGCGCGTCACGACGACGCCGCCGGAACGGACGCCACGAGCCGGATCGACCAGGGCGAGTTCGAGCTGGGGCGATCTGACAGCCGGCATTCGCGTTACCGCCGCCCGGGCGGCGTCTTGTCCCCGGCCCCTGGGGGGGGAGGGCTGGCCGTTTTCCGCAGGTCCCTCAGCGTCACCAGCAGTACCGTCTCGGCTCCGGTTCTGGCAGGCAGGCGTGAAACGGAGAGCTCGACCGGCGTCCGCTCGCCGTCGAGGCGGACGATGGTGGTCTCGAATCTCGCGACGCGGCCCTCGACGGCCAGCTCGGCCAGCGCTTCGGTGGGAGCCGTCTGGGGCGCGCGGCCGGGAAAGAGCACCCGGGACAGTGCGTCGGCGTCGGGAGGATCCGACGGGTCGAACCCGGCGATTGCGGCGAATGCCTTGTTGGCTACGATCGGATTGCCGCTCGTGTCGATCATCAACGCGCCGTCGGTCATCTGGTCGAGCACGGCGTCGAGCGTCTCCGACGTCAGTCTCGCGATCTTCTCCAGGATTTCTTTTTCGGCGTCGTCTTCGGCTTTTGCGCGGCCGGTGTCCGTCAAGTTGACTTCCGGTACGTGGTCGAGTACCAGGTCGTCGACGTCTGGAATTTCGTACGGAATTTCCAGGGCGGCGGCGTCGGAATCATCGGCCGGTTCGTCGGCGGGGGCGCCGTACACGACGGGTTTCGAGTAGCACATGGCTGCGCGGCGGCCGCTGGACAGCACGATGGGAGTCACGGCCACTTCATACACTTCGCCGTTGTCGCACGTGGCGGTGTATGCCGCTTCGCGGTCGTCTTCTACCGCCCTGCGGATCGGGCATTCGTCCGGCGGTCCGTCGAGCCCCATGACGCTTTCGTAATAAAACGTTCCTTCGAGTTGTTCGATCGCGTGGAGCAGACGGCTGGCGCGGTTGGCGAACAGAATTGTGTAGTCGGCCGATACGACTTCGACCGGGTCGGGAATGATAGAGAGAATCGAGGTGAGCGACTCGAGCGCCCGTTCCGTGCGCGCCAGTTTGCGGCGCACGCGGTTGAGTTCGCCCCTGGCGCCCAGCAGGTCGCGGCGTTGTTTGATCGAATCGACGGTAACTTCTGAAGCCGGGGCGATCTGTCGCACTTGTATCTCTCCGGGCGAATCTGAACCATGCGTTTGTGCCGGCCGGCCGAACCCCCTCAAAGGGAAGACGCCCGGACCCACAAACGCTACTATCGACTGTCTTTGCGTGAATATTTCCATTTTGCCCGGCAATCGTCAACTTTTTTCTCCGAATTGACTTGCGACGGTCATCGAGCCCGTGTAGTATCCACCCAACTGATCCTTTTAATCTGGTCCGGGAGACCAGCAAGGGGTTGAGAGACTCTTCCAGCCACGCCGATTTCACACGCCGCGGGTGTAAAGTGTCCCTCGTCTCGCCCCTGTATCCCCGGGGGGCTTTTTTTTGCCCGCTCTCCCGTACCAGACCGGATCCACCCACCAACACCCAAAGGAGATATCTTGGATATCCAGCGCAAGGCCGTTTTGATGGATCGCGACCAGATTCACAGGGCCGTCAAGCGGATCGCCCATGAGATCGTCGAAAGAAATGCCGGCGTGGACAACATCGTGGTCGTCGGCATCCGGCGCCGCGGGGTCTACCTGGCCGACCGTATCGCCGTCTACATCGAGCAGATAGAGGGCCAGCCCGTTCCCACCGGAATTCTCGACATCACGCTCTACCGGGACGACTTTCAGCAGCGATGGCAGAAGCCCCATGTCGGGGTGACGGAAATCAAGGTCGACATCAACGACAAGATCATCATCCTCGTCGACGACGTCCTCTACACGGGGCGCACCATCCGGGCGGCGCTGGACGAACTGATCGATTTCGGACGGCCGAGGCGCATCCAGCTGGCCGTGCTCGTCGACCGCGGCCATCGGGAGTTCCCGATCAAAGCCGACTACGTGGGCAAGAACGTGCCGACGGCGGAAAGCGAACTGGTCGAGGTGCACCTGGCGGAGCTGGACGACGTCGACGAAGTCATACTCGCGGAGAAACCAGAATGAGATCACTCCAACGAAAACACTTGCTCGGGCTGGAAGGGATGAGCGCCGCGGAACTCAACCTCATCCTCAATACGGCCGAATCGTTCAAGGAAATTTCCGAGCGGCCGGTCAAGAAAGTCCCCGCGCTGCGGGGCAAAACCATCGCCAACCTCTTCTTCGAGCCGAGCACCCGTACGAGAATCAGTTTCGAACTGGCGGAAAAACGGCTCAGCGCCGACACGGTCAACTTTTCGGCGTCGACGAGCAGCGTGAAGAAGGGCGAAACCCTGCGCGACACCGCGGAAAATATACAGGCGATGAAGGTCGACATGCTCGTCATGCGCCACGGCGCTTCGGGCGCCCCTCATTTCCTGTCACGGGTTGTCGACGCCGCCGTCATCAACGCGGGTGACGGCACCCACGAACACCCCACGCAGGGATTGCTCGATATCTTCACATTGAGGGAGAAATGGGGCGACGTGAAGGGCCGCAAGGTGGCCCTGATCGGTGACATCATGCACAGCCGGGTTGCGCGATCGAACATCTATGGCCTCGTTACGCTGGGCGCCGACGTCACCGTGTGCGGCCCGCCCACGATGCTGCCACCGAACCTCGAACAGCTGGGTGTTACCGTAGAGCCCCATCTGCGCCGCGCGGTCGAGGGGGCGGACGCACTCAACATTCTCCGCATCCAGCTGGAGCGGCAGGAGACGAGCCTCTTCCCCAGCCTCGACGAGTACGCCCGGGTGTTCGGCGTCGACGACGAGGTGCTCGCGCTGGCGAATCCGGATTGCATCGTAATGCACCCGGGGCCGATGAATCGCGGCGTGGAAATCAGTCAGGAGGTTGCCGACGGCGACCGGGCGGTCATTCTGGAACAGGTGACCAACGGAGTCGCGGTGAGGATGGCGGTGCTGTATCTGCTCAGCGGCGGAGAGGCGCCGGAAACGAAATCAGAAAAAGTGAAATTAGAGCCATAACCGACGCAGAGGTCTGAAGCAAATGAACCCAATCGACAAGATGATACCGGACGCGGCAAACGACTGCGTCATTACCAACGTAACGGTCGTGGATCCGGAAGCCAGAAAATCGTTCCCGGGGCACGTCATTATAAAGGCGGGAAGGATCGACCTGGTCGGTGAGGGACCGGAACCGGAAACGAGCGCACCCGTCTACGACGGGGGCGGCCTGCACCTGGCGCCGGGGTTCGTCGACATCCATGTTCACCTGCGGGAACCCGGCTACGAGTACAAGGAAACGATCCGCACGGGAACGATGGCGGCGGCGGCCGGCGGATTCACCTCGTTGGCGTGCATGCCCAACACCGATCCCGCGATCGACCAGCGCAGCGTCGTCGAATTTATTATCAAGCAGGCGCGAATGGCGGGTTTCGCCCGGGTGTACCCGGTGGCGGCGGCGACGGTCGGCCGCAAGGGCGAGAAGCTCACCGAGTACCACAAACTCGTGGATGCTGGAGCGATTGCCGTCAGCGACGACGGGGCGCCCGTGCCGAATGCGGGGATGGTGCGCCGGGTTTTCGAGTACGCGGCCCACTGCGGGATCCCGTTCGCCGAGCATTGCGAAGACATGTCGGCGTCGGGGTATGGCCTCATGCACGAGGGGTATCACTCGACACGGCTGGGACTGGCCGGTATCCCGGCGCACAGCGAAGAGGTCTGTCTCGCTCGCGATCTGCTGATTCTCGAATCGGTGCCGGCGCGTTTCCACGCCTCCCACATGTCGACGAGGGGCTCGGTCGAGCTGCTCCGGGAAGCCAAAAGCAAGGGGCTTCCCGTCACGGCGGAAACGGCGCCACATTATATATGTATGGAAGACAAGGACCTGGAAACGTACAACACCAACCTCAAGATCAACCCGCCGTTGCGCGGGGATGAGGACCGCCAGGCGATCATCGAAGGGCTCAAGGACGGCACTCTGGACTGCATCGCCAGCGACCACGCGCCCCACGCGGCGCAGGAAAAGGAGGTGGAGTTCCAGTACGCGCCGCCCGGGACGATCGGCCTCGAGACGACTTTATCGCTGGTCGTGACGCACCTGGTCCGCGCGGGCCACATGAATCTGCCCGAGGCCCTCGCGCTGATCACGCACAAACCGGCCGACGCGATGGGAATCGGGGCGGGACGGCTCAAGACCGGCGAGGCGGCCGACCTGGTGCTGTTCGACCCGGACGAGGCCTGGACCGTGGACCCGGGGAAATTTTTCAGCAAATCGAAGAACTCGGCGTTCAGCGGACAACAGGTGTACGGACGCGTGAAACATACTATACTGGAAGGGGTTAGCGTTACCGCTTCCCTCGAAAGCGTTTAGGTGCCATATTTAGGGGGATTCGTCCCCCCCCTGGCAGACCCGAACTCATGAGACAGCCTGAATTGAATAAGCTCCCGCGGCGGCGCCCTGCCGTCGTGCTCGCGCTGGCCGCCGTGGTCATGACCGGCGTGCTGTCCGGCCTCTTCGCCGGGGGCGGGTGTGCCTACTACAACATGCTCTACAACGCCAAGGCGAAGTACAAAGATGCCGAGGAGATGCCCGGGCAGCGCGACGGAACCGTCTCCCGCCAGCAGGCCGAAACGTACCGGACGGCGATCGAAAAAGCCCGGGCGATGATCGCCAAGTACCCCGACAGCCGCCACGTGGACGACGCCTATATGCTCGTCGCGCGGTCGCAGTACGCGATCCGGGAGTACGAGAACGCGATTGAAACCGTCGACACCCTGCTCGTCAAACTGCCGCGGACCGACCAGAAAGAAGAAGCCCTCTACGTGCAGGCGCGTTCGTGGGCGGCCTGGGAAAAGGAAGTCGAAGCGCTCGCGGCGCTCGAGTTGTTCATGGAGGAGTACAACAAAAGCGACCACATGGACGAGATCCTCTATCTGGCCGCGAAGACCGCGATGAAACTGGGGCAGGAGGACAAGGCGGCATCGTATGTTGCCCGGCTGCGGGACAAATACCGGGGCAGCGATTTCCGCCTCGACGCCGACATGGATATCGCCGAGATCTACCTCGAGCAGGGCGAATACGACAAGTGTATTGAAGTCTACGAAGGACTGACCCGTAGCCGCCTCGCGCAGCACAATCGCTTTCGCGTGTGGTCGTCGCTGGCCAAGGCGTATATCAAGGTCGGTCGGCCGGAAGACGCTCTGAGCGCGCTCAGCGGCGTGGACAAGGTGATGCTGGGTAATGAGGAGCGAGCCGAGGCGATGCTCCTTCGCGGTGAGGCCAACGCCGGGGTGGGTAACACCGACAAGGCGATTCTCGCCTACAAGAACGTAACGGCCCGCTTTCCCAAGTCGAAGTTCAGCGCCGAAGCTTATTATAGTCTCGGTGGCATCTATCAGCAGATGGACAGCCTCGAGGTGGCGAAGACGCAGTACGAGTCGGTGACGAGGGCTTACCCGGGTTCCGAATTCGCCGACCAGGCCATCAAGAACAGCTCGAATATTTCACAACTCATACGACTGCGCGCCAGCGAGGGGGAGGAAAGCCCCGATGCCCAAGCGCTCCGTGTGTTTTCGCTCGCCGAAGTGCAGCTGTTCCAGTTCAACGACACGGAAAAAGCGCTGGAGGGTTATAATCAAGTGTTGTCCGATTATCCCGAGAGCGAGTTTGCACCCAAGGCGGCATATGCCGTAGCGTATATACACGGAGAGATGCTCGGCCAACCCGACGAGGCGCGAGACTTGTATCAAAAATTGATAAGAGACTACCCCGACTCGCAACAGGCGGATATCGCCCGCGAACTGCTCGGATTGCCGCCCGTACAACGGGCGGTCGTCCTGCCGGATACGAGTACAACAGCGGCCGATACGACCGGCACCGCAGATGAGTCGGCCAGTATTGAAGGGACGGATACACCTTGACCTTTGTTCCCGCCCACGCCGGAAACTTCAAGTCCACCATTCTCGACAACGTCCGTCTCAGTAACCGGTATTTCCTGCTGCGCATCGCCCGCCCCGACGGGATGCCCGAGCCGTTGCCCGGCCAGTTCGTGCACGTCGGCGTGCCGGGTGGGGGACGCTTCTTCCTGCGGCGGCCTTTCAGCGTGTTCGATTGCGACGACCGCTCGCTCGACCTGTTGATCGTCGAAATTGGAGAGGGAACGCGAGTGATCCGGCAGATGCAGATCGGCGACGACGTCGAGTTCTACGGTCCCCTGGGAAACAGTTTTCCGGACAAGCCCGGGCACCAGGTGGTGGCGATCGGCGGCGGCGTGGGGCTGGCCCCGCTCTACTTCTATCTGTTTCGCAAACTCGGCGGGTACGACCCCTCGTTCAGACTCGTCTACGGCGGCCGCACGCAGGACGACCTCTTTCTCGACCACATTCCCATGGAAGCGGGTGGCGTGCTGCTCGCGACGGAGGACGGCAGCCTCGGCCACCGGGGCAACGCCGTCGCACTCGCCGCCGAGTCGATGTCGCATCAGCAGGCCGACGTGATCTTCTCGTGCGGGCCCACGCCGATGTTGCGGGCGGCACAGAAACTGGCCGAAGATGCGGGAGTCCCTCACTATGTATCGCTGGAGAACCGGATGGGGTGTGGTATGGGCGCGTGCCGCGCGTGCGTGGTGCCCACACGGTTCGACGACGGCAGCCCGTACCGGACCGTATGTCACGACGGACCCGTCTTCGACGCGGCGGATCTGTTATGGGATCAATTGCCCACGCCTTAGCCGGCGAGGCGGGATGGAGACCGAAACCGTGGACAATATAAAAGTCAAGATAGGACCGGTAACGCACAAGAACCCCGTGTTCATCGCGTCGGGTATCTGCGGCTACGGTGAGGAGTATTCGCCGCTGGTGGGATTGAGCGGCCTGGGTGGCGTCGTGACCAAGACGATCACGATTCGCCCGCGCAAGGGCAACCTCCCGCCGCGCATTTCCGAGCTCCCGTACGGGATGCTCAACTCGATCGGGTTGGAGAACGTCGGGTTGGAGTGTTACGTGGAAGAGAAGCTCCCGCTCCTGAAAAAACGCGACGTCGACGTGATCGTGAGCGTGGCCGCCGAGACGGAAGACGAGTTCGTGCGGCTCGCCGAGACGTTAGCGCCGCTCGACGGCTACTCGGGGCTCGAACTCAACCTCAGTTGCCCCAACATCGACGAGCAGGCCCTCGACCACGGGCGCGACCCCGCCTTCGTCGAGAAGATCACGAGGATCGTCAAGGACCGCCTCCCCGAACGGTCGCTGTGGATCAAGATCACGCCCAACGTCACCGACATCGGCGAGGTGGCGCGCGCCGCCGAAGCGGGGGGCGCAGACGCGATCGCCGCGATCAACACCGTCCTCGGCCTCGACTTCGACCTCGCCACGGGACGAGCGGTGCTGGGCAAGGGAAGCGGCGGCTACTCGGGGCCCGGGATACTGCCCATCGCGCTGCAGAAGGTGTGGGAATGTTCGCACGCCGTGTCGATCCCCGTCGTCGGTATCGGCGGCATCTCGTCGGTCGAGGACGCGAGGAAGTTCTTCCTCGCCGGTGCGAGCGCGATCCAGGTGGGGACGGTTCTCTTTGCCGACCCCGGCCTGCCCGAACGGATCATCGACGCGTTCTCAAAACACCCCGAATGGCTCGAGGCCAGAGCGGAGGCTCCCAACGTTGACAAATGATGACAAACTGATCACCGCGCTCGACGTCGACACGTACGACGCGGCGGCATCGCTGGTCGACACGCTTTCACCCCACGTCAAATGGTTCAAGGTCGGCGCGCATCTGTTTACCCGCGAAGGCCCGCGCGTGTGCGCGATGGTCAAGGACGCCGGCGCAAAGCTCTTCCTCGACCTCAAGTACCACGACATCCCCAATACGGTCAAAAGCGCCGTGCGTTCGGCGATGGAACTCGAGGCCGACATGCTCACCCTCCACTCTTCCGGTGGAGAGAAGATGCTGCGCGCCGCCCGCGAAGCGGTGGACGAATCGGGCCGCGACGAAGTCGTGCTGGTGGCGGTCACGGTGCTGACCCACCTCAATATCGTCGACCTCGGGTCGCTCTTCGCCAGCCGGAACTCGGCCGAAGAGATGGTGCTCTCGCTCGCCGGCGCCGCGCAGCGCGCCGGCATGACCGGCGTAGTCGCCTCGGCGCGCGAACTGCGGCTGATCAAGGACGCCCTCGGCGAAGACTTCAAGGTCGTTACCCCCGGTATCCGCCTCCCCCACACGCACGCAAAGGACGACCAGGTCCGCGTGGTGACGCCCGAGCGAGCGATCGCCGACGGCGCCGACTGGATCGTCGTCGGCCGGCCGATCATCGCCGCGCCCGACCCCGTAGACGCCTGCCGGGAGATCCTCGAGCGCATGGCCGGTGCGTAACCCTCGCGGGGCGGCAACGTTAACCATTCCGTTGAATTACAGACGTATGTGTGGTAAAATATGCCCGCCGCCAAGGGCACGGCGCCGATAACAGAAGCGGTCCGGCCCCACCTCGCCCGCCTCTGAGATGACCGTTCCCTCCGGCCACGAGATTCCTTCCACCTTCCCAGGGGGCACGGGTCATGAAGTCAATCTTTCGCATATCACTGGTTATTACACTGGTTCTGATAATCTTCGTTCCCGTTGCGGACGCGATAAGCCCGAGAGAGGGCGATGCCGACGCGCGTGTCCGTGTCGACGCGGGCGGAGTGCGCAGTGTCGACAGCCGCTGGGACCTGGAGACATTCGGTCCGGTTGCCGTCGTGGACACGTACACGCTGGCGTTTTACACGTTCAATCCCGGGGGAGTGTGTGACGACGAAGGCTGGGTGAGCGTCGACATTACGGGACAGGACGGTGACTTCTTCCATGTCGATGACTTCGCCGGCCTCGGCGGCGGGAGCTCGGGGCGTCTGGTACCGCTCGAGGGGAGCCAGTCTTTGTGGCTCGGGGTCCGCGACGATGCGGGCGACCCGGAGCTATGCCGGTACGCTGCGCTGCCCGGCTACGGTAACAGCTGGCGGCAGGGGTTCTGTACGGTCGATTGTTTTACAGTGTCCGGTGACGTGACGGTCGACTACCTGGTCTCGTATGATACCGAGCCCGGCTACGACTACGTCTACCTGCAGATCGACAACTGCGACGACAACTGGCAGACCCTGACAAGCCACAACGGTGTCGGTCTGGAGACGGTATCCGTGACGGCTCCGGCGGCCATGCATGCCGGCGCCGCGCGCCTGCGGTATTACTTCATATCGGACGGCGCGTTTTCCGACGAGGACGGTATGTGGCCGACCGACGGCGCCGTCATCATCGACAGCCTCACGGTGCGCGACGCCGCGGATGTGGTGCTGGCGACCGAGTTGTTCGAGCTGGAGAGTCCCGGTGACCGGACCACG
>CBDUWU010000085.1:0-13125 GCA_965371015.1 uncultured bacterium
CCGCCTTGATCGAATCGGTCATGGCGAAGATGGTTCCGTTGATCCCGGTGATGAAGAGGATCAGGGCCACGGCGATCAGATTGACCTTGAGGATGCCGGTCGGCGCGATACCCCAGATGATGCCGCCCAGCAGGCTGGTGCACACCGCCATAACGTACAGAAAAGATACGGAATAAATACGCTGCTGAAAAAGGATATTGAACGGCCGCATCGGTGTCATGACGATGCGGTGGTTGATCTTGTTCTTGCGGTCGAACAGAAAACGGTACTCGATGGCAAGCGAGAGCGACATCAACGCAAAAGCGACGAGGCCGGGGAAGAACAACGCCGCCATGTTGAATTCCCAGATTTCCTTCTTCTCGTTCTCGACGATTTTGACGTCGATGTTGGCGATGGCGCCCAGGTTGGGCGCATTGTCACCGAGGTTGTAAAGAGTTTCCGCGATGGCGGCGACTTCCGCGGCCGTCGGAGCCCTTTCGCCGTCTATGAACCCCTGGATCTCGGTCAACGGCTCCTTGAACAGAGACACGGCCCCGTTACCCAGAGTGGCCAGGCCTCCGACGATACCCTCGGCGATCTCGGGGGCAATTTCGTGCCTCGGGTTCCGGTACAGGATAAGGATGACGGGTTCGTATCGCAGCAGCTTTTCGCCGAACTCCGGTGGTATGACGAGGGCGGCGGATGCTTTTTCGCGGCTGAAGAGCTTGTCGGCTTCTTCGAGGGATTCCACTGGAAACAGCGTGATCAGGCCCTCGAGTGGTCCCTGGTCGAGTGATCCCGCGACGAGCTTCGACACGAAAGAGCTGTCCTGGTCGATGACGGCCAGTCCGACGGTAAACGCGCTGTCGCCACCGAATGTGAGCGTATAAATCGTCATGAAGACGAACGGGAGAAGCAACCAGAGGAAAATCCCTCCCGGTTTCTTCAGAATTCTCATCCAGTACATCCGGAACAGGTGCATGATGATTTTCCGTCTCCCTATTCTCGGAGTTCCTTGCCGGTCAGGCGAATGAAAAGGCTCTCCAGTGACGGCGGCCGAACCGAGACCTCCCGGACGTTTTCCAGCGACGCGGCCATTTCGAGGAGCCGCGTGGCGTGGACGGAATCCGACGGCATCGTGACCACCATTTCCTCGGTGTCGCCCGGCATGACGCTCCCGCCATCGATTTGTTCCACGAAGGCTGCGAGCGGTGCGCGGTCGAAAGTGCCGCGGAGGCGGATGATCTGGACGTCTTCGATCCCGGCGCGCAGTTCGTGAAGCGTACCTTCAATGATGATCGCACCCTCGTCGATGATGCCGATGCGGTCGCACAGCCGTTCCGCTTCGTCCAGGTAGTGGGTGCTGAACAGCACGGCGGTACCGCGCCGTGTGATCTCCTCGATGTGGTCGAGAATCTGGAGCCGGGTCTGCGGGTCGAGCCCGACGGTCGGTTCGTCCAGGATGAGGGCTTTGGGCTCGTGGAGCAGTGCTAGAACCAGCGTGAGGCGCCGCATCATGCCGCCCGAGTACTGGTTGACCGGGTCTTTCTTGCGCCCGGATAAACCGACCCAATCGAGGAGCTCCTGCGCGCGCGTCTTCAATCGGTCCGCGGGAACGCCGTAGAGCGATCCAAAAAACATGCAGTTCTGGATCGCCGACAACTCCTCGATCATGACCGACTGTTGTGGCACCACACCCAGGATCCTCTTCGCCTCCAACGGGTGTTGTGTAACGTCGAACCCTCCAATCGAGACCGATCCCGTCGATGGTTGCAGCAAGCCTGAGAGAATGTTGATCGTCGTCGACTTGCCGGCGCCGTTGGGCCCGAGGAGACCGTAAATCTGGCCTGGTGCGACGGAGATCGAGACGCCTCTGAGCGCCTCGACTTTGCCGTAGTTTTTTGTTAGCTTGGTTACTTCGATCATGACCATTCTCCTCTTCGGCTTGCCGCGAAAATGACCGCGTGAGTATAGCCGAGCCTTTGCCGGGGGTCAATTCGGATGACGACGCAGCTCCAGATACTCTACGAAGACAACCACATGCTCGGTGTGTTAAAACGCGGTGGTCTGCTCGCGCAGGGCGACAAAACCGGCGACGACACGGCGCTGGCAATGGCCAGACGCTACGTAAAGGATAAGTACAACAAACCCGGCAACGTGTTCATCGGTCTCGTCCACAGAATCGACCGGCCCGTTTCCGGGGTGATGCTGTTCGCCCGGACCTCCAAGGCAGCGTCCCGCCTGGCCAGGGAATTCCAGGCCAGACGGGTGGAAAAGACCTACCTCGCCGTCGTTACGGGGCAGGTCAACGATGACGGCGGCGAACTGGTTTCCTGGCTCGAGCGTGTGCGCAACAAGTCCCGCGTGGTTTCGGGGCCATCACCGGACGCGAAGGAAGCCATCCTCACGTATCGTGTTCTCGGCCGCGGCGGGGACTCGACCCTTCTCGAGTTGCGACCGGCCACCGGGCGCCATCACCAGATCCGGGTCCAGCTCGCGGAGATCGGGTATCCGGTCGTCGGTGACATGAAGTATGGCGCCGGCGAACCTCTACCCGACAAGACGATTGCGCTTCACGCCGCGCGAATCAGGGTGAAGCACCCGACCCGAGACGAGATGATCACCGTCGAAGCGCCTCCGCCACGGTCACAACCATGGCAGCCCTTTCGACCTACCATTGGAAGTTATTTCGAGACAGGTGAATAAGGACACCGTCGCGGACACCGCCCGGATTGATCGTCAGGACCCTTTTACCCGCCGCCTCCATGAACGCGATCACGACGGCGAGACCCGCCGGGATGATGTCGGCCCGGTCCGGGTCGATACCGGCGAGCCTCCTGCGCTTTTCCAGCGGCAGAGCCAGGCAGTGCTTCTCCAGAACCCGGATTTCACCGATCCTTATCTTGGGCGTGGTGACGGAAGTATGAATCCACGACGCGTCGCACATTTTCTTGATCGTCGTTACCGACCCGCCCGACGCGACCAGATCGATACTCGAGGGTGAGAGTGTGGCGCGGGGACCGGCGAGGTCTCCGAGACCTTTGAAAAGCAGCGACACCGAGTTGACCACGTATGCGCGGAGTTTTCTGAACTCGCCGGGTGCAATCGGGTCTGAGTGGAGGAATCGTTCGGTGAGGTGGAGCGCGCCGAGGGGCAGCGTCCGCACGGTGACGATTTCGCCGCCGTTGCCGTGGACGAATTCGATCGATCCACCGCCGACGTCGATCAGGTACAGGTGGGGTTTGTGGTGGCGGACCCTCGCGCGTGCGCTGACAAAGGCGAAATGCGCTTCTTCTTCCCCCGAAAGAATGCGGACGTCGACGCCGGTTTCCCTGGCGATGTGTCCGGCGGCCTCGGTGCCGTTTGTCGCGACGCGGAAAGCGTGCGTGGCGAACGCACACACATGCCGGCAGTCGTACTGCTGACCGACCTGGAGAAATTTTTCGATGGCGTTAATCGTGCGGAGAATGGCGGCGGCGTTGATATCACCTTCTTCGCCCAGGCCTTCCCCCAGGCGAGTGGTTTCCGTCATGAAGTTCTTTTCGACGGGTCCATTGTCGCCGCCGTCGACCGCGGCGACCGACATTTTGACCGAATTGGTGCCGATGTCGATCACGGCGATATTAGTGTCCGCGGGGCGTGGGGCGGTCATCATTGGGCGCCACTTCGGCGCTGCGATTGCAGGTTCAGGATCCAGGTCCGGATCGTGGGATCACCGGGGGCAAAATAGTTGGCCGCCTGACGAAGCGTCTCTATGGCTGCGTCGATGTCACCAGTGTCCTGGTACAGCCCGGCGAGCGCGACCAGCGCGTCTTTCTCATATCCGAGGAATCTCGATATCTCCTTGTAGCTCTCGATCGCTTCGCTGATTTTGCCGAGGTCTTGCTGAACCTCCGCGAGCGCGATGTACGCGGGTACGTGGACAGCAGTTGTCGGGTCGATTACCGACCTCAACATGCGTTCGGCTTCTTCCAGATTGCCCGCCGCCGCCTCGACGCGGGCCAGGCCGGTTATGCCGCGTACGTCTTCCGGGTCGAGCCTTGCGAATTCCCGGTAAACGAGGAGGGCGTTTTCGTACTGACTCTGGCGGATGTAACAGTCACCGAGCCAGTCCAGGGCGTTGAGTGCGTAAATGTCGGAACCGCCCCCCGGCGGCGGGCGCACCTTCCGAAGAAATTCGATGGCTCGTGAGCACAACCCCTTTTCCCAGTACAGCAATCCCATGTTGTAAACTACGTCGCGCGCGATCAGATCGAAGGCGCTGGTCGGCTCGTCCTGGTTGATCCGCCACGCCCGGGAATAGTGGTCGAGGGCTGCATCACGCCGGTTGAGTTGCATGTACGCGTTGCCCAGTGTGTTGTGCGAGAACGCGGTGGAATAGGCGCGAATCCGGGAGAACGAGAGGTAATCGAAGTTGACCACGAGGAATGCCAGCGCGAAAACAGCAACTGCGGCGTACGCACGCATGTTTTTCCTTCGAATCGTATCGACGAGATAAACTGCCGCGATTGCGGCGAACAGGATCAGGACGGGCATCACGGGCAGCCGGAATCGCGCATTCACAAAAAACAGCACGACTCCGGCCATATAGGTAACGACGAACAGGTAGGGCGCGGACAGGAGCCGCCGGCGTCTCCACTGCAGTACTGCTCCGAGCAACGCCAGCGGAGTGATCAGCCAGAACCCGGGCAGAGGCACGTGACGCATGCCGGCCAGGCCCCAGAAGAAATAAATGAATTTGTTATTGGCGCGTTCGGGGCCCGCCCAGAACACGCGAAATTTCTTCCAGAAATGGGCGGCGGAGTCGCCCGGGTGACGTTCGATCCATTCGATTCCGCGGGAAAAATAATAGTCGGACACCTCGGCGAGATTGAGCTTGCGTCCTTCGTCGCGCTCGGCGATCTCGATGGCGTCATGGTAGCCGCCCCACCAGTCGGCGCGAGTCCCCGGTACGATGGCCGTGCTTCCGTCCGAGGCTGGGTTGTTGCCGATATAAAAGTTCACGCCTCCCGACGCCGCGATGGGGACGATCGAGTGGCCCACCACATAGTTGCGCACCATGACCGGCGCGATCACGGCCGCGACTGCTCCGGCCAGGACGGCGGTTCTGGTCAGCCACTCCCGGTGTTTGCGCCGGCTGCGATCACGGTTCCAGAAGAGGACCAGAGGGAGCGTGGGGAAAAATATCAGGATGCTCGGTCGCGCGAGCGCCGAGAGCCCGAACACAATGCCCGCCGCGGCGAGCAGCAACCATCCATTCCGGCCCTCGAGCCTCACCGACCGGGCGAGAAGAAGCAGCCCCAGCGTGTTGAGGAACAGGATGGTGGTGACGATCAGCAGGTCGCCTTCGAAATAGACGAACGGCCAGTACAACGCCGCCATCACGCCGGCGACCAGGGAGACGCGGGGGGAAAAGTACTCCCTGGCCAGCAGAAAGACGAGACCCGCGGTCAGTGTTCCGATGACGTGCTGTGCGAACACGGCAAAGACGATGCTCGAACCGCTCAACTTGTAGAAGAAGGCGAGAAGGTAAGGGTAGAGGGGGCCGCGGAAGAACACGTCGTCGGCGGTATATGTGCCGCCGAGTATGCCGCGCGCCCACTCGTCGTGGTACAGCGCGTCCATGATGGGATTGGCGAAGACCGGGTTGTTGCGCTGGTTGAGGTAGAAAAACACCATCCGCAGGGCAAAGGACAGCGCCAGCACAATGCCGATATGCAGCAGGTCACGCCGGTCCCGCCAGACGAACCAACGGGTTGACTCCAGGTGCTGGGCGGGATCGGGATCGGCGCTCTTGCGCTTTTGCTCCGCCGCCTTGCGCGGGTGCTTCTTTCCGGGGGTTTTTGCCATAAAACGTCGATTCCTGCAAATACAAGTGAGAGCTGATCTTACCATAGCCGAAGGCGCCCGTACAGGTGCGATCCGCGAGGTGGTGGGGCGACTGGAACGTTTCGTGCACGCCAACGCCGTGTCCAAAGTAATCTTTTGTGGAATATCGAGTTACGATGAATGACCCGCTTCCGGCCGGTGCAAAATCAAACGAAAACCTGCAAATAAGGCATCCACGCGCGGTCGTGGCCCGGATCCGGCCACGGCGGTGCTCGACGGGGAGCCGGAAAAGAAGAAACGCTGCTCATCGGCCTCCGGCACGAAGCTCCGCGCGGCCGAACGCCGGAACCTGCAGCTGCGGGCGATCGTAAGAATCGCCGGAACGATCCTCCAGTATACTGACCTCGATGACATACTCACCGCCATCACCAGGGAACTCGCAGGAATCATCGAGTTCGACCGGGCGAGCGTTGCGTTCTGCGATCCGGACGGCGGCTGTCTGGAGCTGGGGCATATCCACTCCCGTGACGGTACGGTCAAAGATGTCGCCCAGGGGCGCCGCATACCCATGGACGAATCGAGCGTAGTGGGTTGGGTGGCCGTCCGCCGGGAACCGATGCTTCGCGCCGACATTCCCTCGGACGATCGGTTCGAAGAGGTGGTCTCCGAAGCAAAACTCAACAGCGACATCGTCGTGCCGCTCGTTGTCCGGGACAAACTCATCGGGACGTTGAATTTCGGCAGCCACAAGAAAAACGCGTTCACACAAGAGGACCTCGAAAATGTCCTGAGTTGTTCACACTTTGTCTGCGGGGCGATCGAACACGCATTGCTGCTCTCCGACGCCGAGGATATGGGCGAGCGATACAGGACGCTCCAGCGGTCGGCCAGTGACATATTTCTGTTGGTGGACAAGAACACGGGCAGGCTGATGGAGGTCAACCGCAAGAGCTGCGAAGCGTTGGGGTATGAGGAAGACGAACTGAAGGCAAAATCCTACTTCGATCTCTTTCCGCAGGAAGACCAGTTTCAGGCGCGGCGCGATTTTATCAACGTGCTGAGCCAGAAATCGAAGTCGTTCCACGACCGACGGCTGTTTCGGCGCGATGGCGAGATTATCTTTGTCGACATCAACGCCAAGATCATCACCATCAAGGACGATACGTTCATACAAATCATCGCCCACGATATCTCGCAGCGGAAGATGCTGGAACAGCAGATCATCATGCAGAACATGAACCTGCAGGGATCCAACCGCAAGCTGCGCGAAGTCGACCAGATGAAAACCGAGTTTCTGGCCAATATCAGCCACGAATTGCGCACGCCACTGTCAATTATTATCGCGTATTCGGAGGCCCTTCGCGACGCGAGCATGACGGTGGAACAGCGAACGAAGTTTCTCGACGTTATCGCGGAAAGCGGCCAGAGTCTGCTGCAGCTGATCGATGATCTGATCGATCTCTCACAGCTGGAGGCAGCGGGCACGACGATCAATCGGTCGCTTTCGCACATCCACGACGTCATTCGGGCCGTCTGGTCCCGAATAGAGCCCATGGCCGTCGACAAAGACATTCAACTGTCCCTCGACTCGGGGTATGACATTCCGGTGATCAACATCGACAACCGCCGCATCCTCCAGGTGTTGTTCTGTTTGATTCACAACGCGATCAAGTTCACCGACCCGGGGGGAAATGTAGAGGTCCGTACTTTGCGGGATACCGGTGGCGTTGTCGTCGAAGTGAGGGATACGGGCAGGGGAATAGCGGCGGACGAAATCCCGAAGGTCTTTGATGCCTTTCGCCAGGTGGACGGATCGAGTACCCGCCAGTGGGGCGGATTGGGTATCGGGCTCGCCATGGCGAAGCACATAGTGGAGCAGCATGGGGGGCGCATCTGGGCCGAGAGCGAGGAAGGGAGCGGGGCGCTCTTCGCGTTTCTCCTTCCCGTCGAGGAAGAGTATTCCTTCGATCATTTCCCCAACGGATAAGGCCGACCTTTTTTGTCGTCTATTCGAGCCGGATTACGCCGGTTCGATCGATTCGGTCAATAAGATCGCCACGTTGCTTTCGACCTTGAGAATCCCGTTTCCGATTGCGTAGTGAACCTCGCGGTCACCCTCGTAGCGGACCTTGAGGTCGCCCGACCTCAAGGTGGTAATGAGCGGCGCGTGGTTGGCCATCACGCCGAGGTATCCGTCCGTCCCCGGTGCGACTATGGAAACGACCACATCGTCGATTTCGCCCCTGTTGGGCGTGAGCACCTTGAAATTAAATGTCGCCGCCAAGAGATACCTCCCGTTCGTACCTTACTGCGACTGCTTGTACCGTTCGACGACATCTTCGATCCCGCCGGCCATGTAGAAGTGCTGCTCGGGAATCTCGTCGTGCCGACCGTCGATGATTTCCTGGAAGCCCTTGATCGTGTCCTGGATCTTGACGTACCTGCCGGCCATGCCGGTGAAAACCTCGGCAACGAAGAACGGCTGCGACAGAAATTTCTGAATTTTGCGCGCGCGGTTGACTGTGAGCTTGTCTTCCTCGGAGAGCTCGTCCATGCCGAGAATCGCGATGATGTCCTGCAGCTCCTTGTTGCGCTGCAGGAGCTCCTGGACGCGCGTGGCGATGGCGAAGTGCTCTTCTCCGACGACCATGGGGCTGAGGATGCGCGACGTCGACGCCAGGGGATCCACCGCCGGGTAGATACCCAGCTCGACGATCTGGCGCGAGAGCACCGTGTTGGCGTCGAGATGGCTGAACGTCGTCGCCGGCGCCGGGTCGGTGATGTCGTCCGCCGGTACGTAGATCGCCTGCACCGACGTGATGGATCCCTTCTTGGTCGAGCAGATCCGCTCCTGCAGTCCACCCATCTCGGTGCCCAGCGTCGGCTGGTAACCCACCGCGGAGGGCATACGCCCGAGGAGCGCCGATACCTCCGAGCCCGCCTGGACGAAACGGAAGATGTTGTCGATGAAGAGGAGCACGTCCTGGTTCTGTTCGTCGCGGAAGTACTCGGCGATAGAGACGCCCGAGAGGCCGACGCGGAGGCGCGCTCCCGGCGGCTCGTTCATCTGGCCGAACACCAGGCTCGTCTTGTCGAGAACACCCGACTCCTTCATTTCCAGCCACAGGTCATTGCCCTCGCGGGTACGCTCGCCCACGCCGGCGAACACCGAGTAGCCGCTATGCTCCGAGGCGATGTTGCGGATGAGCTCCATGATGATGACGGTCTTTCCCACGCCGGCGCCGCCGAACAATCCGATCTTGCCGCCCTTGGCGTAGGGCGCGAGCAGGTCGACGACCTTGATGCCGGTTTCCAGCTGCTCGGTCTCGGTGGCCTGGTCTTCGAGCGACGGAGGGTCGCGGTGGATCGGATAACGCATCTCCGGATTCGCCATCGGGCCCAGGTCGTCCAGCGGCTCGCCCACGAGGTTGAAGATACGGCCGAGCGCCTGGTCGCCGACGGGCACGCTGATCGGCTGTCCCATGTCTACCACTTCCATCCCGCGCACGAGGCCGTCGGTCGAACTCATGGCAATGGCGCGCACCACGTTGTCGCCCACATGGAGCGCTACCTCGCACGTCAGGCCGATGCCGCGGTCCTTGTCCTCGATTCTGAGGGCGTTGAGAATGGCGGGGAGTTGGTCCGATTGAAACTCGACATCCAGTGTCGGTCCGATCACCTTGACGATTCTCCCGATGTTCTTCTCTCCGTTCATCTGGAATTGCTCCTTGTTCTGTAAATCAGACTATTTCAAGGCTTCCGCGCCGCCGACAATCTCGGCCAGCTCTTTGGTAATGGCCGCCTGTCGCATGCGGTTTCTCGTTATGGTCAAGTCGTCCACTATCTCTTCGGCATTCTGGGTCGCCTGCTGCATCGCGGCCATACGCGCCCCGTGTTCGGAGGCAAAGGAATCGGCGAGCGCCGAAAAAATCGCCGTGGTCGCGTACAGCGGGATCAGCGATTCGAACACCTGGTCCCGGCTCGGTTCGAGGATATATGCGTCTGCGCCCTCCGCGCCCTCAACCGGCGGGATGGGAAGGAATTGCTGTGTGGTCACGTCCGAAAGCGTGCCCTTGCGGAACTTCGCGTACACGAGGAAGACCGAGTCGACCTCGCCCTTGACGTACAGTTCGACCAGCCTCCCCGTGATCTCCCGGATTTCCTCGATGGACAGCTTGTCGCTTATTCCCTCGCGGTGAAATTCGGGCTTGATCTTGACCATTTCGAAGTACGTAAGCGCCTTTTTCCCCAGCGTGATCAATCTGGTGCCGGGGTGTTTTTTTATGAACGCGTTTCCCGCGCGCGTCAGGTTGGCGTTGAACGATCCGCACAACCCGCGATCGCTTGTGATCACGACGAGTGCGGGGCGCTCGGCCTTAGTCTCGCCGAAGAGCGACTCGCGAAACGTTTCCAGCTCGGGCTCGTCCTCGAAGAACCGCATCGTCATCGGCGTTTCGCCCTCCGAGTCGCCCGATAGCGCCGCGAGCGTGCCGAGGATGCCGTCGAGCTCCTGCGCGTACGGGCGCACCGTTTGCGCGCGCTCCTGGGCCCTGGTCAGCTTGGCCGCGGCGACCAGCTGCATGGCGTGGGTTACTTTCTTGATATTGGCGACGGTTTCGATCCGCGCCATGATATCCTGTAGTGTTGGCATCGTCTTTCCTTATGCCTTCCGGTCCCGTCGGCTCATCCGGCGCTACGCGTCGGCCTCCTGGCCGGCCGGCGCGAAACGTTCCTTGAACTTGTTCGCAGCCTTGAGCGTTTTTTCCTTCAATTCGTCGTCGAATTTCTGCTTTTCGGTCAGCTCGCGGACGACGTCGGGATAATCGATGTCCATGTACGCGAGGAACTCGGCCTCGAACCGCTTGATATCCGCGACGGGAATGTCGTCGAGGAGACCCTGGTCGCTGACAAAGATGATCAATACCTGCTTCTCGACCGGCATCGGTACGTACTGGTCCTGCTTGAGGATCTCCACCATGCGCTCGCCGCGTGTCAGCTGTGCGACGGTGGCGGCGTCGAGGTCGGAGCCGAACTGCGCGAATTTTTCGAGCTCGCGGAACTGGGCCAGGGAGAGGCGCAGACTGCCGGCGACCTGCTTCATCATCTTGGTCTGCGCGTTACTGCCGACTCGCGACACCGAGATACCGACGTTGATCGCGGGCCGCACACCCGAGAAGAACAGATCATTCATGAGGAAGATCTGGCCGTCCGTGATCGAGATGACGTTGGTCGGGATGTACGCGGTCACGTCGCCGAGCTGCGTCTCGATCACCGGAAGCGCTGTGAGCGAGCCGGCGCCCATCTCGTCGTTCAGCTTGGCCGCGCGCTCGAGAAGGCGCGAGTGCAGATAGAACACGTCGCCGGGATACGCCTCGCGTCCCGGCGGGCGGCGGAGCAGGAGCGACATCTGCCGGTACGCCTGCGCGTGCTTGGTGAGGTCGTCGTAAAAACACACGGCGTGCTTGCCTTGGTCGCGGAAGTACTCTCCCAGCGCGCAGCCCGCGTACGGAGCGAGGTACTGCAACGGCGCCGGTTTGGACGCGGAGGCGGAGACAACCGTCGTGTACTCCATCGCGCCGTGCTCTTCGAGTACTTTGACGACCTGGGCCACCGTCGACTCTTTCTGTCCGATGGCGACATATACGCAAAATACGTCGGTATTCTTCTGATTGATAATCGTGTCGATCGCGATCGCCGTCTTTCCCGTCGAGCGGTCGCCGATGATCAGCTCGCGCTGCCCGCGGCCAATCGGGATCATCGAGTCGATGGCCTTGAGTCCCGTCTGGAGTGGTTCTTTTACCGGCTGCCGCTGGGTTACGCTGGGCACCACGGCTTCGATGGGCATTATGTGGTCGCTGACGATCGGCCCCTTGCCGTCGAGCGGCTGTCCCAGGGAGTCCACAACGCGGCCGAGCAGGGCTTCGCCGGCCGGAATCTGGGCGACCTTGCCCGTGCACTTGACCGTGTCGCCTTCCTTGATGTGGGTGTCGGATCCGAACAACACGGCGCCCACATTGTCCTCTTCGAGGTTGAGCACCATGCCGATCACGCCGCCGGGGAACTCGAGAAGCTCGCTGGCCATGGCGTTTTCGAGACCCCATACGCGGGCGATCCCGTCGCCGACCTGGAGGACAGAGCCCACCGACTCCATCTCGACCTTGACGTCCTGCTTCTCCAATTGAGTCTGGATTATCGAACTAACCTCTTCGGGTCTGAAGCCCATCGTGTAACTCCTGGTTTAGTGCACCCTGACTTCGCCGAGCGATTTTTTCATCTGCTCGAGCTTGTACCGGATGCTTCCGTCGATAATGTTGTCTTCCACTATAATGATCATTCCGCCGATAATTTCCGGGTCGACAGTCTTGTTGAGACGGATCGTTTTGCCTGTCGCCTCTTCCAGTCGATCGACTGCCCGTTGCTCGAGATCGGTGTCCAGCGGTACCGCCGTAATGACACGCGCCTCCACGATCCCCTGCAGTTGTTCAAACAACTGATGGTAGGCATCCGTGATAGCGAGAATGTGTTTCAGGCGCTTCTTGTCGATCAACAACAAGATGAACTTGACGAACAGGCCCGCTGTCCGGTCACCGAAGACGTCGATGATCAGCTGCTTCTTGGCCTCCTTGAGGACCTCGGGGGATTTGAGAAACCCCACCAGGTCTTTGTTCGAGCGCAGAAGCTCCACAAAACTGGACATGTCCTCGTTTACCTGCTCGGCGACGTCCTGCTTTACAGCCGCGTCGAAGAGGGCGACAGCGTACCGCTTGGCGATTCCGCTGAGAATCATTTGCCGCCTCCGGCGTTCACATCGGCGAGGAAGTCACCGATCAACTGCCGGTGTTTCTCCGAGTCGAGTCGTTCCTTGATCAGCTTCTCCGTCGCGGTAATGACGGCGTTGACCATCTGGTCGCGCAGCTGGACGTTGGCCTTGTCGAGCTCCATCTTGATGTCCTGTCCGGCTTTTTCCCTCAAAGCTATGACATCCTTGCGGGCATCGTCCTTGATGTCGTCCGCCAGCTTGCCGGCCAGCTTCCCGGCCTCCTGGATCTTCTCCCGGCGCGTTTCTTCGATCCGCGCCAGCTGTTTTTCCAGGTCGGCCTTGAGGTGGTCGACCTCTTCGTGTCCGCGTTCGATGTCGGCGAATTCGCCGGCAATCTTCTCGCGTCGCTGGTCGATGAAGCCGAGCAGTTTGCCCCACGCGAACTTCTTCAGTATCAGCAGGACGACGAAAAAGCCCACGGCCTGCGTTAATATGACTGGCCATTCGAGATGCATCGTCAACTCCTTGCCCCGTCACCCGTACGATAATCCGCGGGT
>CBDUWU010000086.1:0-13088 GCA_965371015.1 uncultured bacterium
AAGCTGGATAACTTCGAGATCGTTCCGTTGGGCGAGGGCTTCACGTGGGAGACGAACGACCGGGTGCGCGACGTCAAGATCGCGCACGACACGTGGGCCGCCTGCCGCGAGGCGATCGACCGGGGGGAGCACGACCTGCTGATCTTCGACGAGATCAACGTGGCGCTGTCGCTGGGATACCTGGACGTCTCGGTTGTGATCGAAGGGTTGAAGGCGAAGGGCGAGGACAAGCACATCATCCTGACGGGCCGCGACGCGCCGCAGGAGCTGGTGGACTTTGCGGACCTGGTCACGGAGATGAAGGAGATCAAACACCCGTTCAACGAGGGCATCCACGCCCAGCGCGGCATCGAATACTGATTCCCCTCTATTATATAGCCCCGAACATGATCTTCTCGCACGGCCGCGACCGCCGGTGTGGCTGGGCAGGCCGTCGCGGGGCTCCCGGACACGACGGCCGCCGAGGCATCCAGCACGTAGGTTCGCCCACATGGCGCGGCCGTCTCGGTTGTCGGCTCACTGATTGACCCTCTATAATGTTCGCCTCCAAACGGTCCGTTCACCCCGCGACAACCTGCCCTCTGCACCGTTGGAGGCAACACCCCCGGGCCGGTGCGCGGCGGTCGCGGTCCGGGGCCGAATAAAAAGGCCCCCACGATCGTGGAGGCCTCTTGCGTTACCATAGAGTCCGGGCTAGAACAGGGCGTAGATGAACGGGGCGAGGGCCGAGCCCTCGGTGAACACGATCAGGACCCCGAGGAGAACCAGGAAGATCATGATCGGTCCCAACCACCACTTCTTGCGGATCCGCATGAAGGCCCACAACTCACCGAAAATCCCGATCCGGGCTTTCATATCTTTAACGACGCTCATGACAATATTATATCACGACTCGAGTTCAGAGTCCAGCACGGCCGGGTCTCCGTCGATAGCGTTTCGCAGCGCGACAGCCAGTTCGTGCGTAACAATGGGTTTCCTCAAGTAGCTTCTGATGCCCAGTCGTTTCGCGGATTCCGGTGTGACGGTTTCGCTGTGGCCCGTCATCAGGACGATCGGAAGGTCGGGCCGTATCTCGAACATTTTGCGCGCCAGCTCCGTGCCCGTCATGCCCGGCATTGTCTGGTCGGTTACTACCGCTTCGAACCGGCCGGGGTTCTCGCGAAACATCTCCAGGGCATCGAGGCCGGATAGAGCAACCGTCACCCGGTACCCCAGTTTTTCCATCATCGAGCGCCCGACTTCCGCCACATCGCTGCGGTCTTCGACGTAGAGGATCGACTCGCTTTTTGCCGCCAGCGGAGTTTCCGACGTGTCTGCCTCGACCTCTTCCGACTCGACGCGCGGGAAAAAGACGTGGAATGATGTATCCCGGCCCGGCGTACTCTCGACGCTTATCGTGCCGCCGTGGCGCACAACGATTCCGTGTGCCACCGACAACCCCAGTCCCGTTCCTTCGCCCACACCCTTGGTCGTAAAAAATGGTTCGAAAATACGATCGAGGCTGTCCGGGTCGATGCCGGGACCCGTGTCGGTGACCGTCAGCTCGACGTAGCGGCCCGGCGTCATACCCGTGTGCGACCGCGCGAATTCCGCGTCGGCCTCGACCTCGTTCAGCAGGACCGTCAGCACTCCGCCCGACTCGCCCATCGCGTGCTGGGCGTTGGTGCAGAGGTTGAGGAGTACCTGGTGTACCTGCGTCGGGTCGGCCAGGACCGCGCCGCAGTCGGTTTCGATCTCGGTCCTGACCTCTATTGTCAGCGGAAACGTCGCCTTGAGCAGCTTGAGCGCTTCAGTCACAATCAGCTGTATCTGGACCGGCTTACGCTCTTGTTCACCGTGGCGGCTGAACAGCAGGATTTGCTGGACGAGATCTTTGGCCCGGTTGGCCGCTTTGAGGATGTGCTCGAGGTCGTTTCGTATCTCGCTATCCTCCGCCTGATCGGACAACAGCATGTCGGTATATCCCAGGATCGGTCCCAGGATGTTGTTGAAGTCGTGGGCGATGCCGCCGGCGAGTGTTCCGATCGTCTCCAGTTTCTGGGATTGCCGCAGTTGTGCCTCGAGTTCTTTTCGTTCCGTGATGTCGCGTACGAAAGCGCAGCTGAACTCCCTGCCGTGATAGTCGAGATAGTTCGACACGATCTCTACCGGGATCAGCCGCCCGTCGCGGGTACGGTGCTCCGACTCCACCGTGATCGACCCCTTCAACTTGATCTCCTCCCACGCCGTTTTCCAGTCGCTTTCCTGGGCGTCGATCTGTGTGATGCGCATCGAAAGCAGGTCGTCGCGCGTGTAGCCGAGATACCGGCACGCGGCGTCGTTCACCTCGACGATCCTGCCGTCGGGGCGGATCCAGAAAAGCGCGTCGGCGGCGTGGTCGATGGCGAACTGTGTTTTGAGCAGCGCTTCTTCGTTCCGTTGTCGGGTGGTGATATCAAAGATACTGACCAGCGGGTGCTGAAACGGCGCGCCCTCGCGGGGAAACGCCGCCCTTATGAATATGTGGCGGCGGTTTCCCTTGAGCGTGACGACCTCCGCCTCGGTTTCGAAGTGGTCGCTGTCTCCCGCGAAGGAGAGCAGGAGGTCGTGGAAACGTTCGAACGTCTCCGGCAGAAAAACGCGAATCAGCGATCGGCTCAATTCGTCCGCGTCGGCGGCCTCGAACAGCTTCGCCGCCTGACGGTTGACGCCTCTGAGGTCGATCATCCCGATCGATATCGTGACGAAACCCGGGTTGCTTTTGATGTACTCCCCGAGGTCGGTTACGCCACTCGTGCGGAGGCGATCGAGTTTCGACCTGAGTTTCGATACGTCTACTTCGATCATCGCGACGGACGCCGACTCGAACATGTGTCGGTAGCGCGTTTCGCTCTGCTTCAGAGCTTCCGCGGAGCGCTTTTCCTCGGTGATGTCGAACACGCTGGCGGCACGATAGAGGACCTTGCCGTCCCCGTCCTTGACGGCCGTCAGGTTGATCCTGACGGGAAATCGCGACCCGTCTTTGCGGATGTGGACCGATTCGAACGTGTGGTGCCCTTTTTCATGGGCGATCGCAATCTGCTGGGGAACGGATTCCCGCGCTTCCGGCGCGAACATATCGACGATGGGTGCCCCTGTGATTTCCTCGACGGTATACCCGTGCATGCGGGCGAACGCGGGGTTCATCAGCGACAGTTTGTCTTTGTAGCCGAGGACGATACCCCAGTCCAGGTGATCGAACACGCGCGACGACCATCGCAACGCTTCCTCGGCTTTTTGACGGTCCGTGACGTCGCGGTTGATCGACACGTAACCGACGGTCTCGCCACCGTCGCCGGTCAGAACCGATCCGGAGGTCAAAACGTCGATCGGGTTGCCGTCCTTATGATGGTGGATCAACTCCCCCTCGTACCGTCCATCCCGGAGGAGCGTTTCGATGAGCGTGGTGCGCGAGTCCTTGGGGTACTCGCTACGTAACAATTTGACGATGTGCCGGCCGATCGCCTCCTCCGCCGTCCACCCGTACAAGCGCTCCGCCGCCCGGTTCCAGCTCACGATGACGAGCTCGAGGTCCATCGAGATAATGGCGTCGTTGACGTATTCGAGGAGCCCGGCTTCGTACTCGCTGTTCGATAAGTTGTGATGGCCGCTTGAATCGTTGTCGCTCATGTTGCCCCGAATCTATCCCTTTGCTCCGGGGAGATCAAGGGTTCTAATATATTACCAATCAACGTCTTATGGCCTCCGCCGCCTGCCACGGCGGCGAGATTGATGCGGCATCGGCCGGTGGCTTGCGGTATGATGGGTGGGAGAGCATCGTGTGACTCGACGCATATCGGCGAGGAGGAAGCCAATGGATTTCGGGCTCAAGGGAAAAGTCGCGGCGGTAGCCGCATCGAGCCAGGGGCTCGGTTATGCGAGCGCGCTGGAACTGGCGCGCGAAGGTGCGTCCGTGGCGATCTGTTCGCGCGACCGCGGGCGTATCGACGAGGCGGCGCGAAAGCTCGGGCAAGAAACCGGCGCATCGGTGTTCGCCTCGGTCGTCGACGTGTCGAAAGAGGCGGACTGCCGGCGGTTCATCGACGAGACCGTCGGTGAGTTCGGGCACCTCGATATCCTGGTCACCAACACCGGCGGACCGGCGCCCGGCGCTCTGGACGACATCGAAGTCGCGCAGATCCGCGACGGTTTCGATTCGACCCTGATGAGCGCGATCGTCATGATGAAGGCCGCGGTCCCGTACATGCGGCAACGCGGCTGGGGGCGCATTATCAACATCCTGTCGATGACCGTCAAACAGCCCAAAGTCAACCTTCTCGTGAGCAACACGATGCGACCCGCGATCCTGGGTTTCGCCAAGTCCATTTCGTTCGAGCTGGCCCGGGAAGGCATCACGGTCAACAACGTCGCGCCGGGGTACACGCGAACGGAACGACTCACCGAACTGGCCGAGCACCTCGCGGGCCAGTCGGGTGTCGCCGTGGAAGACGTCTTTGCGGGCTGGGAAAACACTATTCCAGCCCGCCGGCTCGGCCGGCCGGAAGAGCTGGCGGCGACTATCGCATTTCTTGCGTCGGAACGTGCCGCTTACATGACCGGCGTGACTGTACAGGTGGACGGCGGTTCGGTGTTGGGGCTGTTTTGAGCGCCGCGACTTGCGGCGGGAGGATCGATCGGAGATGACCGGCGCCAGTGTGAATGTGACCATTGTCGGCAGCGGCGACGCGTTCGCCAGCGGGGGACGGTTTCATACCTGCTTCATGGTGGAAGCGGCAGGGCGCCGCTACCTCGTCGATTGCGGGGCGTCGGCCCCCGTCGCGATGAAGCGTCTCGGCATCGATTCGGCGTCGATCGACGCGGTCATCGTGTCCCACCTTCACGGCGACCATTTTGGCGGAATACCGTTTCTGGCGCTGGATGCGCAGTACCTGGCCGGCCGCGACAAGCCTCTGGCGATCGCGGGACCACCCGGGATTGCCGACCGCGTGTCCGCCGCGATGGACGTGCTCTACCCGGGCCTCCTGTCGGGCCGATCGTCGAAGTACGAGTTCCGGTACACCGAACTGAACGCGGGAGAAACGGCCGATGTGGCCGGTGCGAAGGTCACGCCCTTCGAGGCAAGGCACGGGGGCGGGGCACCGGCGTATTCGCTGCGCGTCGAGTGCGGCGGCAGAACGGTGGTGTATTCCGGCGATACCGGGTGGTCGGAAAACCTCATCGCCGCCGCGGCCGGCGCAGACCTGTTCATATGCGAGGCGTCCTACTACTCCGGCGACACCGAGGGGCACGTGTCATACGAAACGCTCCTGGCCCGGCGGGCCGATTTCGACTGCAAGCGAATGATTCTGACGCACATGGGCGACGATGTTCTCGAGCGGCTGGACGCGCTGGAAATCGAACCGGCCGCCGACGGACTGAAAATCGAATTGTAGAAACAAAGTGACACAGATCCACGGAGGACAGTCATGGCATTCATGCAGGACAAGGACCGAACGATCATCCAGACGCGATTCGAGAATCTCGATCATCCGGTCAAATTGATCAATTTTACGCAGGAACAGGAGTGTATGTACTGCGCCGAAACGCACAAGCTCATGGAAGAAGTGGCGGAGTTGTCGGACAAGATCTCGCTCGAGGTCTTCGACTTCGTTGCCGACAAGGAGCAGGTGAAGAAATACAGCATCGACAAGATTCCCGCGACGGTAGTCGAAGGTCCCCGGGACTACGGCATCCGGTTTTTCGGTGTGCCGTCGGGGTACGAGTTCGGCACCCTGGTCGAGGCCATTATCCTGGCTTCCAATGGCGACTCCGGCCTCAAGCCCGAAACGCGCGAAGCGCTCGCCCAGCTCTCCGAGCCGGTGCACCTGCAGGTGTTCGTCACCCCCACGTGACCCTACTGTCCCCAGGCTGTGCAGTTGGCACACCGGTTTGCAATCGAGAGCGATCGCATTGTGGCGGACATGGTCGAAGCGACGGAGTTTCCGCACCTCGCCCAGCGCTATAACGTCATGGGCGTTCCCAAGACCGTCGCCAACGAGATCGGGCTTGCCGACGGCGCGCTGCCGGAAGAGGCGATCATCGCCAATCTGATGGCGCTGACCTCGCCGGACAACAAGCCGTGACCCCTGAAAGGGAGTGACCCGTGGAAACAACCCTCAATGTAAACGGCAAGTCGAAAGTCGTCGACGTCGCCGCCGATACGCCGCTGTTGTGGGTGCTGCGCGACGAACTGGGACTCACCGGCGCCAAGTACGGCTGCGGCAAGGCGCTCTGCGGCGCGTGCACAGTCCTCGTCAACGGCTCCCCCGTTCGTTCGTGTGTCATGCCCGTTTCGGCCGTGTCGGGCGCCCGCATCACGACGATCGAGGGGCTCGCGCCAGATGGAACCCACCCGGTGCAGAAGGCGTGGCTCGAAGAAGACGTCCCTCAATGTGGATACTGCCAGCCCGGCCAGATCCTGACGGCGGTGGCACTCCTCAAAGAGCACCCGCAACCCGGCGACGACGACATCGACGCCGCCATGTCGGGTGTGTTGTGCCGCTGCGGCACGTACCAGCGCATCCGGCGGGCGATCCGGCGGGTGGCGGGGCAGGACAGGGACGGTATCGAAGGGGGTGAGACACCATGAGCGAAGCTTCCCGGCTGAACCGGAGAGATTTTATCAAGGTGACGGCGGCGGCGGGTGGCGGCGTGGTGCTGGCCGTCCACCTTCCGTGGGACGGGACCGCCGTGGCGGATGAGGCGTCGGCGGCGTTCTCGCCCAACGTGTTTATTACTATTACGACCGACGCCCGTGTGACGATCATGTCGAAGAACCCCGAGCTCGGCCAGGGGATCAAGACGATGCTCCCCATGCTCGTCGCCGAAGAGCTCGAAGTCGAATTCGAGGACGTCCGTATCGAACAGGCACCGCTCGACCCGCGCTTTGGCCCGCAGTTCGCCGGCGGGAGTACCGGCACGCCGCTCAACTGGGATCGGTGCCGCATAGCCGGTGCGGTGGCGCGCGAGATGTTGATCGCCGCGGCGGCGAAGAAGTGGGGCGTCGATCCGTCCGACTGCTTTGCCCGTTCGGGTGAGGTGAACAACCGTTACGACGGCAAGTCGATACGCTATGGCGAACTCCTGGACGCCGTTCTGGAAATTCCCGTACCGGAAAATCCGAAACTGAAGGACCCGAAAGACTACCGGATCATCGGCAAGTCGCAGAAGGGGACCGACAACTTTGAAATCGTTACCGGACTGCTGAAGTACGGCATCGATACCAGGGTGCCGGACATGCTGTACGCGGTGATCGAAAAACCACCGACCTACGGCGGCACCGTCGCTGGTGTCGATGACTCGCGGGCCAGGGCGGTCGCCGGCGTGTACGACGTCGTCGTGATTCCGCCCATGGATAGCCCCATGCACCGTATCGCCGGCGTGGCCGTCCTCGCCGACTCGACATGGGCGGCGATGAAAGGGCGCGAGGCGCTATCGGTCGAGTGGACCCCGGGCGCGCATCCCGACGAGAGCTCGGCGTCGTTGACGTCGCAGTTCGACGCGCTGACAAAGCAGGCGGGCAAGATCATACGCGACGACGGCGACGTCGATGCCTCCATTGCGGGGGCGGCGAAGACACTGGAGGCGGTTTACGAGGTGCCGTTTCTCTCACACGCGCCGATGGAACCGATGAACTGCACCGCCGACGTGCGCGCCGACAGTTGCGAAGTGTGGGCGCCGACACAGGTGCCGGGATCGGCGCACCGGCTCGCCGCGGGGATCACCGGTCTGTCGCCGGACAAGATAACAGTCCACATGATCCGCGCGGGCGGCGGCTTTGGCCGCCGGCTCGTGCAGGACTATGCCGCCGAAGCGGTGTTCCTCTCGGCGCAGGTCGAGCGGCCCGTTCAGGTGTTGTGGACGCGCGAGGACGACATGCGCCACGACTACTTCCGGCCGGCGGGGTTTCACCGACTGCGCGCCGGCATCGACGACGCCGGCGGCCTGGTCGCGTGGCACGTGCACACGGCGACGACGTCGCGCTACAAGTTCCGCATGGACAACGAGCCGGAAGAGACGACCGAGGTGTTTCCCGACGCGATTCCCGCGGGGATGATCCCCAATTTCCGCATGGCGTACTCGGCGCCCGAGTCGAGCGTGCCGACGGGCGCGTGGCGCGGCCCGGGCAAAAACGCCAACACCTTCGTCGACCAGTGTTTCCTCGACGAGATCGCCCACGCGGCGGGAAGGGACCCGGTGGAGTTCAGGCGCGAGCTCTTCGGTGAGGCGCGCGACATGCCCTACCGGGATCACGGCGGGCCGAAGTACAACACGGGGCGCCTGCGCGCCGTGCTCGACATGGTGGCGGAGAAATCCGGCTGGGGGGAAGCGCTGCCGGAGGGCCGCGGCCGCGGTATCGCCGCGCACTACATGTTCGGCGCCTACGTCGCCGAGGTGGCCGAGGTCACGGTCGGCGCGGACGGACAGATCGGCGTCGACCGGGTCGTCGCGGTGGTCGACTGCGGCATCGTGATCAACCCGACAGGTGCGCGTGCCCAGGTCGAGGGCGGCATCCTCCACGGGCTCTCGATGACGCTCCACGGCGAAATCACGATAGAGGGCGGCATGGCGGTGCAGGGAAACTTCGACGATTACCCGCTGCTGAAAATCGGCGAGGCTCCAAAGATCGAGGTGCACTTCGTAGAGAACACGGAGACGCCGTCGGGGCTGGGCGAGATGACGCTGCCGGCGATTCCGGCGGCGGTGGGTAACGCGATATTCGCGGCGACGGGCAAACGCATCCGCCACCTCCCGATCCGCCCGGCCGACGTGCGCAGTTGAACGACGACGCCTTGATCGGACCGCTGGCATCCTATTCGTAGCCGATCGCCGCGTATCCGACCCAGTGGTGGAGGTTGTTGGGCGCCGTCACGCCGAGTCCGCCGAGCGTGTCGATATCGAGTGAGACCTCACCGAGGCTGGTGCCGTATCCCAGCAGTGTGCCGTTCAACTGCCGGCCGTCGAGTTCCTCGCTGAGGCGCGATGCCACGTCGAGTCCGAACGGTACCGAGAAGCGGCCGCACCAGGTGCGCTGGTACTTCGTGACGTCGTCGTGGTCGACACAGGTGTAGAGGAACTTGCGCAGCGATGGGCGCGATACAGGACCGCAAAGCGTCGACTCCGCCAGGTGGATGTCCCGATTGAACGCTCTCTGGTACCCCTCGGGGGAGGTACCGAAGTCCGCGTAACTCTCGCCACCCCAACCCGCGTCGCCGTAGTGGATCGCGTCTGCCGACGAGATGATCGCGACGTCGCGCCCCAGTTCCCAGTTCCGTTCCCTCATTATAGTAGCAAGCGCGTCGGCGAGCTCCGTGGCGATCCGGTCCATCGTCTCCCACTCCATGTACGGGACCAGGATCGAGACGATCTCCACGTCCGGGTTGAACGCCTGCAGCCAGGGCACGATCGCCTCGACCGAGTGTTCGACCTGCTGCATGTCGTTGTCGACGACGTAGTCGCCGGCGGGCAGCTTCGACATGATCTCTTCGCGAATCGTCGAGACGGCGACCGGGCCTGCCGGAGCGCGCCACGATTCGAACGAGTCGAACACCAGCTGGTCGCGCGCGTCCCACACGCGCGCCTTGTGAAATACCCCGAACACGATCACCGTATGTGCGCGGATATACGGTATCAAGAGCGCGTACAGGCGGCTGGCGTAATAGTAATCGTCGTGCGGGCAGACGGCCGCCCGAAACGCCGTCGTGTCGCCCCACCCGTGTTCGCCGCGGAGCACGTCCTGTCCCGGCGCCGCCAGGGCCATGCCCTGCGCGACGACCGAGAGCATCTGCTCAGTCGTGGTTGCGAAACCGACCGTATCCATCTGTCCGCGCCGGCCGTCGGCGGGCGGGATGCCGACCGCGTCGAGCAACTCCTGCGGGGTCGGGTCGGAAGCGAAAGCCGCCGTGGCGGCGAAACAGGCGGCGACGAGTATTGCGGCGGCGGGTACCAGGGCCTTTTTCATGGCGAAACCTCTTGAAATAACGTAAAATGGCGCATCATCACGGACTCGGATCGATCGATCCCAGCGAAAGGACATTCATGAACAAACATTTTACGCATTTCTGGCGGATGTGGCTAGCGGTCGTTATGTCGGCCGTTTTTTTGTCGGGGGCCATCGCGGCGCTCGCCGAAGAGGAAGAGTCGGACGAACCCGAAATGCCGAAAATCCACGTCGAGAAGTGGCTCTTCCTGGGGCCGATCGACGCGCCGTTCCCCGCGTTCAACGAGGAAGACGGCGAAAAGGAAATGAAAGCCGGCGACCTGCTTGCCTGGCGGCACCTCGAGCTGGACGGGCTGTGGCCCCTCGACGGTGACAAGGTCCAGCTGATCGGCGGTGCCGACATCGAGTGGGCCGTCGTTTCGGCCCCGGATACGGGCGGTGTCCTGATCGCGGCGAAAGAAGGGCATCCGCGCGCCGTGTGGCTGGCTACATACGTCAGTGTGTCCCAGTGGATGGAGATCGACGTCGAGATCCGGTCGACCCACCCGGCCCAGGTGTTTATCGACGGTGAGTCGGTGGTGGAGAACAAAAAAGGCGGCAAGATGGACACCGACGCCGGCAACAGCGGCGAGGCGGAACTGGAGATGGGCAAGCATCTCATGGTGGTCAAGACCGTCTACGTACCAGAAGACTCGCTCACAGAGTGGCGCGTCGACGTCAATGTGTCGCGCGACGACGACGTCGATACCGACCCTGCCGTCACGCTCGACCCCGGCCGCGAGATGACGATTCACGACGTACTCGACGGGCCCTCTATCGGTGGCATCCAGGTTTCGCCCGACGGAGCGCTGTTCCTCGTGGCGCTGTCCGAACGCACACCGCCGGAGGGGACGTCGAAGCGCCAGGTGGAAGTCCGGCGCTTCAAGGACGGAACACTGGTCAGGCGCCTCACCGACCTCTCCGGAGTGGGCAGCTGGCAGTGGGCGCCGACGGGTGACCGGCTCTCGTACGTGGCGCGGAAAAAGGACAAGGCCACGCTCAAGGTGCTCGACCTCGACACCGGAGACATCGAGACCATCCTGGAGGACGTCGAACACTTTTCCGGGTACGACTGGAGCCCGGACGGCACCTTCATCGTGTACGACGTCAAGAAGGAGCCGAAGAAAGACGAGACGGGGGTCAAGCGCCTGCGAACTGTCCGCGACCGGCAGCACTACCAACGCGACCGGTACTACTTGTACATGACGTCGGTTCCCGCCGGCGAGACGCGCAAACTCACCGTCGGCGAGTACAGCACCAGCGCGCACGACATCGCGCCCGACGGCAAGTCGATGGTGATCAGCCGCAACTACGAAGATCTGTCGGGGCGACCGTTCAGCCGCACGGAACTCTATCTGCTCAATCTGGTGGATCACGACCTCGAGTTGTTGTACGAGGGCAGTTTTCTCGGCGGCGCCCGCTGGTCGCCCGACGGCAAAAAACTGCTCATCACCGGCGGGCCGACGGCGTTCGGCGACATCGGGAGGGACGTGCCCGATGGCGTGATCCCCAACGACTACGACCAGCAGGCATATATCTTCGATCCGGAGACCAGGGAAGTCGACGCGATCACAAAAGACTTCGACCCGTCGGTAATGTCGGCGTACTGGCCGAAGGGCGACAATATCTACATCGTTGCCAACCGCGGGGAGTTCTCGGGGCTGTACCGTTACAACGTCAAGAAGCGGGAGTTCAAACAGATCGATCTGCCCAGCGACGTCGTCCACGGCCGCGGCGCCGCGGCCGACAAACCGGTTCTCGTCTACAACGGGTCGGGCGCCAATGTTCCATGGCGTCTCTACGGCGTCGACATGAAGAGCGGCAAGTCGCACACGCTCCTCGCTCCGGTGGAGGAGCGTTTCGAACACGTCACGATCGGCAAGGTCGAGGATTGGAACTTCACCGCGCCCAACGGCAAGGAAATCGTCGGCCGCGTCCACTACCCGCCGAACTTTACGCCTGAGCGCAAGTGGCCGTGCATCGTCTACTATTACGCCGGCACGTCCCCGGTCAACCGCAGCTTCGGCGGGCGTTACCCCAAGAATCTGTGGGCGGCCAACGGCTACGTGATCTACGTACTCCAGCCCAGCGGTGCGACGGGGTTCGGCCAGGAGTTCTCCACCGCCCACGTCAACGACTGGGGCAAGACGACGTCGGGTGAGATCATCGACGGGACGAAACAGTTCCTCGCCGCGCACGACTTCGTCGACCCGGAACGCGTCGGGTGTATCGGAGCTTCGTACGGCGGGTTCATGACCCAGCTTCTCATTACGAAGACCGACATCTACGCCGCCGCCGTCTCGCACGCCGGTATCAGTGATATTACCAGTTACTGGGGCGAGGGCTACTGGGGTTACGCGTACAACGCCGTATCCGCCGCGGAGAGTTTTCCGTGGAACCGGCCCGACATCTATATCGACCAGAGCCCTCTGTTTGCGGCGGACAAGATCACGACGCCGCTGTTGCTCCTCCACGGCAGCGGCGACACCAACGTGCCGCCGGGCGAGAGCGAGCAGATGTACACGGCGCTCAAGATCCTCGGCAAAGAGGTCGAGTACATCCGCATCCTGGATGAGAACCACTGGATAGTGGATTACAAGAAACGGATCGTATGGCATAATGCCATCGTCTCATGGTTCGACAAGTGGCTTAAGGGGGAGCCGGAGTGGTGGGACGAAACGTACCCGCCGCTCGACGATGATGAGGACCAAGGGGATGAGAAAGACTGAAAGGGTAAATGGCGTGCTACTTTATTGCGCAGCTCAACATCCATAACCCGAAGGGATATCAGAAGTATCTCGACGGTTACGATGAAGTATTCAGCAAGTTCGAGGGTGAGGTGGTCGCGGTCGATGACGAGGTCACGGTACTGGAAGGGAAATGGCCCTTCCGGCGAACGGTGGTCGTCAGGTTCCCCGACAAGGCCGAGGCGCGGCGCTGGTACGACTCGGAAGAGTACCAGGCTCTGGTGAAGTTCCGCCGGCGGGCGGCACACGCGAATATCATCCTGGCGGAAGGCCGGGAGTAGGTCGTTCGACGGGCGGCGCTTCGGCGTCGCCCGTTTTTTTGTTGGCTCAAGCAGGAGGGTAAC
>CBDUWU010000087.1:0-12925 GCA_965371015.1 uncultured bacterium
ATACTATATTACAACTCATTTCAAGGACGCCGTCCGGCGGACCGAAGCAGCACACAGGGTAACCGGTTGTAATGACAAGATTTAGCGTGTGGGGTCGAGAAACGCAAAAAAGGGCGAAGGCCTCGACGAAAGTCACAATTGTCGGGTATCCTCTAGGCTGGGTCGATCTCGATGACACGGCCGCAGGCGCGGCAGCCGAACTGGAGCGCGCTGAAGGCGGGCGAGAGCTGTTGCAGCTTGCCGCACGAACAGTTGAATGACTCCCATCCGTCCGTCCTGCGGTGATACTGGAGGCGCGAGGCGGAAGCACCGGCGGGGTGTCCGGGGGCCGGCTTGGCCTCCGGAATCGCCCCATCCTCGCCACCGGCCGTCACGCCGACCATCGCGCCGATTACGGCAGCCGCTTCGGCCATGTCGGTGACCTCGGCCGTCGGAATCTCGTTCGACTTTTTGCAGCGCGGGCATTCGATTTTTGGCTCGTCGAAATCGGGCGGAACCTTGATCTTGAGCCCGCAGGCGCAGATCAGAAACGCGAATCCGTTGACGGCGCGCATCAGATCCATCAGGTCGCGCACCTCACCCTTGCCCGTCTGCTGCTTCGCCACGTCGGGGTGCGCGTCACGTATCGTCAGCGGTTTGTCCTTCTTGAGGCCGGAGGTCGGGATGATCATCGTCGGTTTGCCGCGGGCCTTGGAAAAAGCCCGCTGGTACTGCAACAGGCCGGCGCCGCGCGTCATGCTGCGCAGGATGGATATCCGCTCGTGAATCGGCGGGTGTGTACTGCCCAGCCCCGCGGCGGCCCTGGCGCCTTTGGCCTCGAAAGGGTTGACGATGAACATCGGCGCCGTCACCTGGTTGGCCGCCGTCATCGGCGTCGTGCTCGAGGATATCTTTTCCAGCGCGCCGGCGAGACCTTCGGGATAGCGGGTAAACCTGACGGCGCATGCGTCGGCGAGGTATTCGCGCTTGCGTGAAATCGAAAAATAAAAAATCCTCGCGAGCAACGGTCCGAGGATCGCGAACGCGATGGTGATGAACACGAGCACAATGTGCCCCTGGGCGCCACCCTTGCCACTCGACTTGGGCGTGTAGCGTTTGGAGTGCCCCGGCGCGAGCCACATGCCGCGCAGGTAGACCTGGGACAGGAGGACGATGCTGCCGAGCATGATGCCCGCCAGCGTCATGAACTGGACGTCGCGGTTGACGATGTGGGCCATTTCGTGGGCGACGACGCCCTGCAGTTCATCCCGGTTG
This sequence comes from uncultured bacterium, assembly GCA_965371015.1. Taxonomy (GTDB): domain Bacteria; phylum Krumholzibacteriota; class Krumholzibacteriia; order WVZY01; family JAKEHA01; genus CBDUWU01. Next base: position 1,255 of record CBDUWU010000087.1, read on the forward strand.
AGCCGCGTGAGCAGTCCGGCCGTCACCGCGATCGCGCTCTCCTCCTCGCGCAGACCGGTGGCAAACGCGTTGGGGGCCGGATCGTCGATGATATAGACCTTCGGCATCGCGGACAGGCCCGAGGCGATCTTCATCTCCTCGACGACGTTGTAGAGCACGGGATGGACGTCCTGGGTCACCGGCCGGGCCCTGCTGAGCTTGAGGAGCAGCCCGCCGCCACCGAATACCGCCATCGCGGACAGGATCAGCCAGATGGAAACGGCGATGATGAGGCCGAGAACTCCGCCGCCGTCGGGGTGAACGGTATAGCCGATCCCGTAGCCGAGCAGGCACAGAATGACCGCCATCCCCGCGAAGAGCGTGAGTGATTTTCTGCGGTTGGCCGCAATGAGTTCCCACATCATAATCGATCACCCGCCCGGCAAATTACCGGCACGTTGCCATTGACACCGGTCTACTTGGTAAACTGGACTTTCGGTACTTCGCGCTCGGACGCGTCTTCGATCTCGAAGAACTCTTCTGCGTTGAAGTTGAACATGGTCGCAATGAGGTTCGACGGGAACATCTGAATCTTGTTGTTGAAGAACAGGACCGAGTCGTTGTAGGCCTGACGTGAAAACGCGATCTTGTTCTCCGTCGAGGTCAACTCTTCCTGTAGCGCGAGAAAGTTCTGATTCGCTTTCAAGTCGGGATAGTTTTCCACGACGAGCATGAACTTGCTCAACGCGCCGCTCAGCTGGGTCTCCGCCTGTCCCTTGGCGGCGGGGCCGTCGGCGCCCATCGCACGGCTGCGCGCGTCGGTGATTTCCGAAAGCGTGTCGCGTTCGTGCTGCATATACCCCTTGGCCGTCTCGACCAGATTGGGAATTAGATCGTGACGGCGCTTGAGCTGCACATCGATCTGCGACCACGCGTTCTTGACGCGGTTGCGAAGCTGCACCAGCGAGTTGTACATGCCGATAAGCCCCGCGAAGACTGCAACGATTATCACTAATCCGATCCACTGCATATCCCGGCCTCCTTTCGGGTCGTCGCCCTACGCATCGCCCGAGTTCTTGTGTCCAAATACATCACTGAGTAAATTGTATACCTTTCCCTGGCAGGGAAACTCACGCTTGTCGAGAATGCCCGACAACTCTCCGTGGTCGAACCACAAACCGTCGTTTTTTCCGCACATGTCCAGCGTCACCGCCTCGGCTCCCTCGCAGCGATACTCGACTTTGTGCATTTTCTTCTCGCAGATGGGGCAGGGGCGGGGCTTTTCGTCCGACTCTACCGGGGTCGACAGCGAAGCGAAGAGTTCGTCCCGGTTATCCGCGCCGTCGAGGAGCAGTTCCAGTTCACCGGCGTCCAGCCATGTGCCCCGGCACTGGACGCAGTGGTCGACCTCGACGTCATCGAGCTCAAAGACGATCATCGGCTTGTCGCATACCGGACAATTCACTGGGTTCCTCCTGCGCTGGCAGCTCTATATTCGCCCAACGCCCTCGTTTCGTTCAAATACAATCGCGGCGGAGTTTTATTCGTATTGCTCGAATGGTGCGAAAATCCCGGGAGTGATGAGCGACGGATGCGATGCGTGCAAAAACTCAGCCAAATCGTGCTGGTTGTGCCTCCGAAATTGTTGCTGGCGAGAGCACTGGTCATCTCCTCGCGGTCCCGCCAGCACTTAACAAGCTATAGAATAGACAGTTATACCTGAAAGCGCGGAAAGTAACCCCATCGGGAGACGATTTCAGGTATGCCTCCAGGCCCCCGGATCTGGCCCTCCGAGGGTCAGCAACAATTTCGGAGGCACAACCAACGGGTCACCGGCCGAGCAGTTTCCTGGCCTTTTCGGCGACGTTCTCGACGTTGAACCCCAGCCGGTCCATCACGGTACCCCCCGGCGCCGACTCTCCGAAGCGGTCCAGGCCGACGACGGCGCCCGTGTCCCCCACCACTTTCCACCACCCTGCCGTGACACCCGCCTCGATCGCCACCTTGGGGACCTCCGCGGGGAGCACCGACGAACGATAGTCCTGTGCCTGTTCGAAAAACACCTCGCGCGAGGGCATCGAAACGACGCGGATCGCCAGCCCGTCGGCGGCGAGGCGGTCGGCGGCCTCCAGCGCCAGATGCACCTCCGAACCCGTCGCAACGAAGATGAGCTTCGGCGAGGTGGCCGGTTCCTTGAGAATGTAGGCGCCCTTCGACACACCGTCGCTGACCACTCCCGCCGCCTCGTCGAGCACGGGGAGTTTCTGACGCGACAACGCGAGCGCGCACGGCCCACCGCGGTCGAGCGCCAGCCGCCACGCGGCGGCGGTCTCGTTGGCGTCAGCCGGCCGGATCACCGTGAATCCGGGTATCACGCGCAGGCTCATCAGGTGTTCGACCGGCTGGTGGGTGGGGCCGTCCTCTCCCACACCGATACTGTCGTGGGTGAATACAAAGATCGACCGGATCTGCATCAGCGCGGCGAGCCGCAGCGACGGTCGCATGTAGTCGGCGAAGACGAGGAACGTCCCGCCGTAGGGCACTACCCCGCCGTGGAGCGCCATGCCGTTGACGATCGCCGCCATGGCGTGCTCGCGGACGCCGAATCGTATGTTGCGCCCACCCGGGTTTTCCGGGCCGAAGTCGGCCTCTCCATCGATGATCGTCTTGTTCGACGGCGCCAGGTCGGCCGACCCGCCCAGCAGGGTCGGGATCCCCGCGGCGAGACCGTTCAGGACTTTTCCGGACGCGGCCCGGGTAGCGATGGGACCGTCGCTGTGGGAGAAGGACGGCACGCCCGAGTCCCAGCCGTCGGGCAGCTCGCCCGCAATCACGGCTTCGAAGAGTTTTGCCCGCTCCGGAGATTCCTTGCGGAACGCATCGAACCGTTCGTTCCATTCCGACTCGAGGACCTTGCCCCTCTGGAGCGACGCGCCGCAGTAATCGCGAACCTCCGCCGGCACGTGAAACGGCTCCTTGCCCGCCCACCCGAATTTCTCACGAGTCGCTTCGACACCTTCGGGGCCGAGCGGTTCGCCGTGAGCTTTTGGCGAGTCCACCCGGGGGCTGCCGTAACCGATGTGGGTGCGAACCGCGACGAGCGACGGCCGGTGTTCATCGTTGCGCGCCTCGGCGAGCGCCGCCTCGATGGCGTCGAGGTCATTGCCGTCCTCGACTTCGAGGACCTGCCATCCGTACGCCTCGAACCGCGCGGCGACGTTCTCGGTAAACGCGAGCGACGTCGGTCCTTCGATCGTGATCGAGTTGTCGTCGTAGAGACAGATGAGCTTGCCGAGCTTCATCGTCGCCGCCAGCGACGCCGCTTCGCTGGCCACGCCCTCCATCAGGTCTCCGTCCGAGACAATCGCCCACGTATGGTGGTCGACGAGTTCATCGCCGAAGACGGCGTTGAGGTGCGTCTCGGCCAGCGCCATCCCGACCCCCATGGCGAATCCCTGTCCCAGCGGGCCGGTGGTGCACTCGACTCCCGGAGTAAGCCCGCGCTCCGGGTGCCCCGCCGTCCGGCTTCCCCATTGCCGGAAATTCTCCAGGTCGGCCACGGAGACTTCGAATCCGTATACGTGCAGCAGCGCATAGAGGAGGGCGGACCCGTGCCCCGCGGACAGGACGAACCGGTCGCGGTCGCACCACGAAGGGTTCGCCGGGTTGTTCATGAGAAAACGATCCCACAGCACGTACGCCATCGGGGCCGCGCCGAGAGGCAGACCGGGGTGCCCGGACTTCGCACGTTCGACCATGTCGACGGCCAGCAAACGAATCGTTTCGACGCACAGTTGATCGATAGACTTACTCACGAGCGCGCGCTCCTGTGTTTGAGATGTATTCTGACGGAAGGCAACTGATCGGAAATGAGAGCCGTAAGTATCGGCCGGTCCCGCCGTGGAATCAAGCTTAATCCATGGGACGGCGCCGGGCGCCGCCGCGGGTCCCGGAATACAAGTATTGTGTTGTTTTATGCGTTGGTGATCAGGCGCTTCGCTTCACGCGACGCGCTGATGAGAGCGGATTCCCGCGTGGGCCCCGACGAGCGCGCCACGTTGACTCCCGGATCGAGGTTGGCCACGACACAATGATACGTCGAACCGATCTTGTAAGTGGTACACGTAACCGCGACCCCCGAGATTTCGGTATGCTGGACGACGTATCCTTCAACCAATGACAACGTGACTTCCCCCGGTGGGACAGGAACATGCCCGGTCGCACAGATACGGATCCGTGCAGGGCTGCAAAAACTCGAGCGTTGGAAAAACGGAGAAGAACCGGCACCCGTCTCGTAAAGCGTCTACGGTAGATGAGAATTTTGTTCAGGGCTTCCGCCTCAAACATCGACCTTTACAAATCCTATGGTGCCAGGTTGCGATCTTCTGCTGTATAATCAAGATACATCTGATTCACGTGATTCGCAAGTGTGTCGCCATAAAATCCCCGTAAAGAGGACTCAACTGTATGTAGCGTCGGAGGAAATAGATGAAAGTTGGAATGACGACCGTCACGATTCTGGCATTCGCGAGTATTTTGTCATTAATTGTCGCGAACAACGCAACGAGTTTCGACCGGGTTACGGGGCTTCATTTCGCCAGCCGATCCGAGGTGATCGCGCAACACGGCATGGCGGCAACGAGTCATCCACTGGCCACGCAAATCGCCCTCGATATTCTGAAGACCGGTGGCAGCGCGGTGGACGCTGCGATTGCGGCCAACGCCGCACTGGGTCTGATGGAGCCGACGGGAAACGGTATGGGGGGAGACCTGTTCGCCATCGTCTGGGACGCAAAGACCGAGCGTCTCTACGGGCTCAACGCGAGCGGCCGGTCGCCGCAGTCGCTCACGCTCGACTACTTCGTCGAGAACGGACACGAGAGCGTTCCCCCTTACGGCCCGCTGCCGGTGACCGTACCCGGGTGCGTCGACGGCTGGTTCGAACTCCACAAAAAATTCGGCAGGTTGCCAATGAAGGAAGTCCTCGCGCCCGCCATCCGTTACGCGCGAGACGGCTTTCCGGTAACCGAACTGATCGCGTTCTACTGGGGGCTCAGTGTTCCCCGCCTGTCGAAGTGGCCGAATTTCGCCGAGACCTTCGCACCAGACGGGCGCGCGCCCCGCAAGGGCGAGATCTTTCGCAATCCGCGGCTGGCCGACACCTTCGAGAAAATCGCGAAGGGCGGTCGCGACGAGTTTTACAAGGGCGACATCGCCAGAACGATCGCCGCATACATGAAGGCCAACGGCGGATTCCTGTCGTACGAAGACCTCGCCACCCACACGTCGACGTGGATCGAACCCGCTTCCACGAACTACCGCGGATTCGATGTCTGGGAACTTCCGCCCAACGGTCAGGGTATCGCCGCGCTCCAGATCCTGAACCTTCTCGAAGGATATGACTTCGCCAGCATCGAGTTTGGAAGCCCCGAACACGTCCACCTGTTTGTCGAAGCAAAGAAACTCGCCTATGAGGACCGCGCAAAATTCTACGCGGACATGGACTTCAACAACGTGCCGGTCGTCGAACTCGTTTCCAAAGAATACTCGGCCCGCCGGCGAGGCTTGATCGACCCCGCGCGCGCGGCGCGGAGTTATCCCGCCGGTAACCCGGCGCTGGATACGGGCGATACGATCTACCTCACCGTGGCCGACAAGGACGGCAACATGGTCTCGCTCATCCAGAGCAACTACAGGGGAATGGGCAGCGGGATGACGCCCGACGGCCTCGGCTTCTGCCTCCAGGACCGCGGCGAGTTGTTCGACTTGCGTCCGGGGCACTTCAACACCTACCAACCCGGAAAGCGGCCGTTCCATACCATCATACCGGCGTTCGTCACGAAGGACGGAAAACCGTGGATGAGCTTTGGCGTAATGGGTGGATCGATGCAACCACAGGGGCACGTGCAGATCCTGATGAACATCATCGATTTCGGCATGAGCGTACAGGAAGCGGGCGACGCGCCCCGAATCCGGCACGGGGGATCGTCGCAACCGACGGGTTCGACGATGAACGATGGCGGCTGGGTGTACCTGGAAGACGGGTTCCCCATGGAAACGCGCCGCGCGCTGAGCCTCATGGGTCACCGGATACTGACCGACGTGGGCGGCTACGGGGGGTACCAGGCGATCATGCTCGACCGTGAGAACGGCGTCTATATCGGGGCGTCAGAGTCGCGCAAGGACGGGCAGGCGGCGGGCTACTAGCCGGGGACGGCCAGTTCGGCCAGTGCGGCGAGGTCCGGCACTTCCAGGTCGGGGACTGCGCTGGCGGGCGAAGTGGCGCCGGCGCCCGGCCTGCCGTGGCGGCGGTTGACCCATACACTGGCCAATCCGAGTTCCCCGGCCGGTTTGATGTCGTGGTAGACGCTCTGGGCCACGTGGAGTATCCGTTCCCGCGGCACACCGATGCGTTCGATCGCGCGCAGAAAATTGTTGTGCGACGGCTTGTACGATCTCACCGACCCGGCCGTCACGACACAGCCGAACTTCACACCCAGATGTTTCTCCGAGTGCGCGAAGAGGTCATCGTCTATGTTGGAGATGACCGCCAGGCGGAAACGTCGCGCGAGACGCTGCAGTGCCTCGGTCGAATCGGCGAAAGGCCGCCAGTCAGCGATCGAGTCGGCGAGAAACCCCTCCTCGCCCGGGTCGAGTGCCACGCCGAGAAAAGAAGCCATTTCACGGCCGACGACGGCGAGCACGTCGCGATAACTCCGGTACTCCTCCGCCTGGACATTCGACTCAACCGCCGCGTACCGCTCGAGGCATTCGTCGTCGGTTCGCGGGTTCTCCGACCGGGACCGCAACGGCGCCAGCGCCGACAGGATCCCCGACTCCCAGTCGATCAGCGTGCCGTAGCAGTCAAAACTGATAACCTCGATCCTGCAAAAATCCATCGCGATCATCCCGCCTTGTCGAGAGCGTCGAGGAAGCGGCCGATGGTGAGCGGCGCGCTGCCCTCGTAGTGGTTGTTCACGTTTACATACGTGGTGATCGCGCGTTCCGCGTTGCGTTTGACGATATCAACCGCCGAGAGGATTCCCTCGTCCCGGGGCGCGACCACGCGGTCCCAGGTCGACCCCGTCTGCTTTTCGATCTCCTGGCGGTTGGGCCCGTGGAGCCTGATGACGGAAAAATCCGCCGTTTGCGTGTCGTTGGCCACGGCGACGTCCCCGGGTGGCGGCATGAAATACCCGTCGAGGAAGACGTGTGCGAGTTTTCGTTCGCGGAGAAAGTCAAAATAGGGCGTCGAAAGATAGTTCGGGTTGCGTGACTCCACCGCGTAGAGGAATCCCCGGGGCGCCTTGTCAAAAAACACGTCGAGCCGTTCGAGAAACGCGTCCCGTGACGGCATCTTCTTTTTGTTGAGGTATTCGAACTGGAACATCACCGGGCCGAGGCGGCCCGCCAGCGGCTCCAGCGCCTCCAGAAACCGCTCCAGCAGCTCGGCGTCGAGAAAGTCGTCGTTCTGCCGGTTGGCGAATTCCTTGTACCGGGCCGGTTGCCTGGCATAGAAATGCGTCAGCGTGATGGCGTTGGGCGCCTTTACCGAAAAGACAAAGTCCCTCGGCACGCTCGACGCGTAGGTCTCCGCTGTCTTGCGGTCGGGCAGTTTGACGCCGGTCGGAAACAGGCTCCAGAACCACTGGTCCACCTCGACCGTGCCGAGGTGCTTCGAATAGTCGACCAGGTAGTCGTCACGATGGTACGCCGTCCCTTCGTCGTACAGAAGCCCCTTCCACGAGTCATACTTCCACGAGCACGTACCGACGCGAAGATGCTGCCTGTATTGTGAAGGAACGCCCAGATTCATTCGCCGTATTCCAGTATCTTTTCGTCTTCTTCCTTCCACGCCGGGTCGACGATACAGACGAACAACAGTTCGTCGGCCCCCACGTTCTTGACCCGCTGGGAAGCGCCCGGCGGTACATACACGGCTTGACTGGCCCCGATGACGGCTGTCTCGTCGTTGATGGTTACTTCCGCGGTGCCCTTGAGAAAAAAGTACACCTCAGAGCTCTTCAATCGATGGAGATAAGTGGTGCCGTCCGGCTGCACCCGCCCCACGGCAAAGCTGTAGCCGAGTTCGAGTTCGTCCTTGAGCGGGCTGAACAGTTCTTTCAGGAGTGTATTGTCGCCCGCGATGATTTCCTTGCTGCTGCCGATATCACGAATGAACATGGGCTGTCCTTTCTGGTGTTTGTCCGTTTTTCGCGGTCGACGCCCCCGCCGCGTTTATTCCGACACGGGACCCGACGGCCATTTCGCCCCCATGCGGTTCCGGGCAAACTTTTCCCAATGACGATAAAACGGGAAATGGCGAACCATCAGATACAAAGAAACAAAACCGAGGATATAAAAATCGGTGTCGTACCCCCATCCGACGAACAGGACGAACCCCAGGATGGCGGGCGAATCGGCGAGACCCGACACGATCACATTGACCGTAGTGAGACGGTTCGTGATGCGGCCGATGTCGTCGGATTTTTCCGTCTTGAGCATAAAGCCCTGGACGACGTTGATGACGAACACCATCGCGATGGCCAACGCGTAGAATACGATCCGGAGGAGTTCGAAGCCCTCGTCGGAGGGGGACACGTGGTCCGGCCTTCGTTTGAGCACCTCGACGACGACGAGGAAAATAACGACGCTGACCAGCATCGACGCCATCTGGATCGACGCGCGCCGCTGCGCCGCTCTCAAGACAGGTTCGGGGCCCCCGGGCCTTCCGTTCACAGTTCCGGTTTCGATGACACGATCCTCCTTTGTGCACAAATCACTCGCCGCCACCGGCGTCCTGCACGGCCTTTCGTATGTCCCGGGCCTGGAGCAGGTGGCGTTCCTGGTGCCCGGCGATGAGTTCCAGCCACTGTCCGAGACTCAAACGCAGCCACCACGCCGCCGGCGAAGCGATCTTGACGCGGGCGAGGTCGACACCGTTGGCGTCGCGGACGCGCCGCAACAGGTCGTCCTGAAGGTGGGTAAACGACCTCACCACCTCGTCGAGGGGCCACTCGCGAGCCGGCCGGAACACTTTGGGTGCCTTGTACTTCTTCTTCGGCGGGTAGTCCCCCGGACCGTTGATCCGGACGAACCGGTTTCCCAGAGGGTCGTATCGGAACGGGCCCCGGTTCAACCGGCCACTCTTGTGGGCGTCGGAGATTGCCGCATCGATGCGCGGCAGAATCTTGCGCCCCGTAACACAAAGATGATCGATACAGTCGAGTACCGACCAGTCCTCCAACTCGAGGCGATTGTGGGCCTGATCGTCGGGGAGCATGGTGACGATCTGAACAACGTCCTGCTTCGCCACGACGATGCGGTCGTGGATCTGCTGGAGTTGAGGGATGAGTGCGTCATCGGATGAGGAACCACCGGCCGGCTTTTCCATCTTCGCGACCTCCCGTGACGGCTGCCTGGGCAACTAGCAAAAAAAGGCGGCGGGCGTCCCCCCGGCCATCGCCGGAGGCCGCCGCGCCGCCGATTATAGATGTATGCCGCGCCCGATGACCAGCGCTTATTGGGCTCAGAAGAACCGCAATGTGACCGATCCGTCGCTGGTGCGCGCCCTCACCGTGGGCCCGCCGTCGCCGAGAATGCCGCTGATGCGCCGATCGCTCACTTCGCCCTCGATCGCCACCTTGCCGTCGAGTTTGACGTGCTCGCCCTTGAGGTCGATTCTGGCTCCGAAGTCCTTCGGCGCCCGGATCGTGATGTCCCCGTCGCTGGTGGAAAGGTCGACGGCCATGCTTCCTGAGAGCGTCACGTCGATGTCTCCGTCGGACGTCTTCGCCCGCAGCTCGCCGCCGGAAATGTCGAGGTCGAGGTCACCGTCCGAGCTCTTCGCCGTAATTTTGTCCGCTTTGATCGCGCTCGCCTTCACGTTTCCGTCCGACGTCGACATCGATATGTACTCGACCTCGATCCTGTCCGCCGTCACATCGCCGTCACTGGAGCGCAGGCTGACATCTCCGCCGGAGAGTTCGCTGGCCTCGATATCGCCGTCCGAGGTCCTGAGGTAAATCTCGGGACCGGTGAGTTTGCCGGCATTGAGGTCGCCGTCACTCGTCTTGAGTTCGATGTCGCCCTCGAAGCCGGATGCCGAGATATCCCCGTCGGACGTCTTCACGTGCAGGTCGAACTTCTCGGGTAACGTGACGGTGAGGTGGACGCCGCCCCTTCCGCTGCTTCCCCACCAGTTGGTCGACCACGAGTGGGGATCGTCGGTGTCGAGTACCAGCGCGCCGTCGTCGATTTCGGCCGTGAAGTTCATCTTCTCGAACCGCTTGCGCATCTTGTCGAGGTTGCCCGTTACAGTCACTTCGACGTGCGCCTCGTCCGACTTGCCCGTCTTGAGCAGCACGTTCATATCTCCCACCGTCACCTTGAGCTCGCCGCCCGCCTTGACGGCAAATGATTCATCGAAAACGACTTCCTTGTCACCGGCTAAACCAGAACCGGCCGCCAGGACGATAATAATCACGGCCAGCACGGTCGCCGGTATGGATCTGTTCATGATTTGAACCTCTCGAAAGAGTGGGGGTTGGATTGTGGCCCGGGTCTGTAGAGTTAGACGGGGCGCGGGGCCCAAAGGTTTCACCCGTGCCGCGGGGGGGGGTCAATAGAGGTCGTATTTGACCAGCCGGCCGTCGAGCCCGCCGCTCCGCAGCGGCTTCTTCCACGAGGTCCTCAGACCGACCTGCTTGACCAGCTCTCTCTGGCCGAGGTAGAGGTAGGCTTCCGATCCCCGGCAGCGCTGCTTGAGGAAATCTCCAAACTCCCCGATCAGCCCCCCGGCCTCCCCCTTTTCGATCCGCAGCCCGTAGGGCGGGTTGCTGACCAGGGTGGTGTTCTCCAGCGATGCCAGGTCCTGGAACTTCTTTGTTATGAATCGAATACGCTTGCCACCCGGGAGCGCGGCCGCGTTGACACGGGCGGCGGCTACCGCCCGCCCGGAGGCATCGCTGGCCCCGATGAGCCCTTCGGGCAGCGGGCGGATCTCCGCGTTGGCCGCCTGCCTGACCGCCTGCCACGCCGCCGGCTTGAATTCCGGGAGCCGTTCAAACCCGAATTTGCCCTCCCGGGCCCGAAGGTAGGCGGCGGGCACCCGGCAGTAACGCATCAGCGCCTCGCAGACCAGCGTCCCCGACCCGCACATGGGGTCGTAGAGGGGCCGTTCGCCGTCCCATCCCGACAGCTCGATGAGCGCCGCCGCAACGGTTTCCTGCATCGGCGCCTCAACCGACTCGAGCCGGTACCCACGGCGGTGGAGAGATCCCCCGGAGGTATCGACACTCAGCACGGCCCGGTCGTTGTGGATGAACACATTCAGCCACAGGTCGGGGTGCCGCGTATCGATGTTCGGACGCCGACCGGTCCGCTCGCGAAACTGGTCGACGACCGCGTCCTTGACGCGCAGTGCGGCGTACTGCGAGTGGGCGATGGCGCTGTCGGAAACGTTAGCGAAAACGGCGAAGGTCTGCTTCGTACCGAGGAAATTCGACCAGTCGATCAAACCGGCGGTCTTGTAGAGATAACGGGCGCTGTGACAGTCGAAAGTCACCAGCGGTGCCAGAACACGGGTGGCAAGGCGCGAGCAGTAGTTGTAACGGTAGAGGGCGTCGAAACCGGCGCTGAAGTAAATTCCCCTGTAGGCGGGTTTGGCATCGACGGCGCCGAGGCGCGGGCA
>CBDUWU010000088.1:0-12800 GCA_965371015.1 uncultured bacterium
CTCCCCCCGATCAAACCTGTCCCGTCAAGAAAACGAATCCGATTCAACGGCTCCGCCACCGGGCAATTCTGTTGTGTTGCCTGGCCGTGAGTGTGCTGTTCCTGCCCTCCGGGGTGTTCGGAGAATCGGGTGAGGCATCGCCCGTCAAAGTGCAACCCTTCGTCGTCGTAGAAATCCCGTTCAACGTGACGGTGGACGACCCCAGCCGCGAGTCGGTGCCGTTCGCACTGATGGTGCTGGATGAGGACGACGAGGTGGTTTTTCACTACAATGGGATCATCCCGGCCACCGTCCGAAACATCCGCGTACCTTCAAAAGGGCAGTATGAAATCATGCTCACCACGGCGGGAAGGACGTGGGAGACGCCCATCCGGTCGTTGAGCGGACTCGTGACGCTGCTCCCTCCCCTCGTCGCAATCCTGATGGCACTCGTGTTTCGCCAGGTTTACGTCGCGCTGTTCGCCGGTATATGGATCGGTGGATTTATCGTCCTGGATTACAACGTGGTACGCTCGTTCTTCTACGTCGTCGACCACTACGTGATCGACGCGCTGTCCGGAAGCGAAGGGTGGGATCACACGTCGATCGCCGTGTTTACGCTGCTCCTGGGTGGGCTCGTCGGAATCGTCTCGCGCTCGGGCGGGACCAGGGGCATCGTCAAATCTCTGGCCCGGTACGCCACCACCCCGATCCGGGGCCAGGTTGCCACCTGGCTGATGGGTATATTCATCTTCTTCGACGACTACACCAACACGTTGATCGTCGGCAACACGATGAGGCCCGTCACGGACAAGCTCCGGATATCGCGCGAAAAACTGTCCTACCTCGTGGATTCCACCGCCGCTCCCGTGGCGTGTATCGCCGTCGTAACCAGCTGGATCGGCTTCGAGATCAGCCTGCTCAAAGACGCCTTCGAATCGGTCGGCATGCTCGACCTCAACCCGTTTACCACTTTCGTGGCGTCGATACCGTACAGCTACTACCCGATCATGACCCTCTTTTTCGGCCTTTTTATCGCAAGCACGGGGCGTGATTTCGGCCCGATGCTCACCGCCGAGCGCAGGGCAAGGAACGAGGGACTGCTGCTGAAACCGGGGGCTGTTCCGATCTCCAATATCGACACAGAAATCACGTCGGCCGAAAACGTGCCGGAACGGTGGTTCAATGCCGTCATCCCAATCAGCGTTGTGATCGTGGGTACGGTGGTGGGGCTCGTGATCACGGGACGTGAATCGCTCCTGGCGTCGGGCGAACCGGCGGGATTATTCGACTCGATCCGGGTGGGGAATTCCTTCGTCGCGCTTATGTGGAGTTCGTTCGCCGGTTGCGTCGTCGCCGTGGTGATGGTGACCGCCCAGCGCATCCTGTCGTTGACCGCATCGATCAACGCCTGGGTCGCAGGCGTCAAGTCGATGACACCGGCGATCATCATCCTCATTCTGGCGTGGTCGATCGGCGCCGTCTGCGGCGACCTGCATTCAGCAGATTACATCGTCGGGCGGCTCTCCGGCGTCATAGCGCCGGAAATGCTCCCGGGGCTGATCTTTCTGGTTGCGGCGGCGGTGAGTTTTTCGACGGGCACTTCATGGGGAACAATGACGATATTGACCCCACTGGCCATCCCGCTCGTAATCCAGATCACACAGCTCAACGACATGTCGCTGGCGCTGCAGCAGTCCATTCTCCTGTCGAGCATCGCTTCTATCCTGTCCGGCGCCGTGTTCGGCGACCACTGCTCCCCGATATCGGACACGACCATCATGTCTTCGATGGCGAGCACAGCCGACCACATCGACCACGTTCGCACGCAGCTGCCGTACGCGGTCACCGTCGCCGCGGTGTGCATCCTGCTCGGTCAGATCCCGGCCGCGCTGGGCCTTCCGGTGCCCGCGGTACTCCTGATCTGCCTCGCGGCGGTATTCCTTATCGTCAGGTTCTTCGGCCGGCCGGTAACCGCTGAAGACGCATGAGACGCCTCCCGCTCCTGGCACTCCTGTTGGCCATCTGGGCTTCGTGTTCGTCGTCGTCGCGGGACACAGCACGGGACCACCTCTCCAGCATCGAACGGGCGTTCGTGCTCGAGATATCCGAGAACCGTACCGATACCCGCGAAAATCCGCTGCTGAGCGGCTCGCAGCCGGTCTCGATGGAGTCGATCTTGACGCTATTCGGCCGGGTCGTCCGGCGCGAGGGGGTCGAAGCGATAACGTTTTTCGCCGACTCGATCCGGTTCCAGAGCAAGAGTCCGTACGTATTCGACACGTTCATGTCGGCCGACACGATGTACTACTCGGCCCCCGGCGGGGGCAGCGCGATCGACCCGGACGACCCGGAGTACGCCGCCATGCTGTCGTGCCTGTTCGACGGACAAGCGCTGTGGGTGGCGTTGACGGACTCGGGAACGCCGTCCGTCATTAACCACTCGAACGACGAGTGCCGAAGCGGAGAATACAAACGCATCAACGCACCGGTCACGCTGGCGGCTTTCCTCAACCGTGTGCCGGCCGCCGGGGAAAAGTGGTACGAGATGCGGTCCGTGCCCTCTTTCTCGTCGACGGGCTTCCACCCCGAGATCGAGTGGTACTACAGGACGGTGGAAATCACCGCGACGACAGCGACGGTCACGGTGGCCGCGGACTCGACGATCGAGAACCACACAACGGTGATGCCGAATGGTGAAGAGGTCAGGATTGTCCGCGATCGCTTTCGCGTGGGAGGCACACTGGTCATCGACCGCGAAGCGGGGCTGCCCGCCGAGGGAGAGCTTCGCATCGGTGAATCACTCCACTTCGTCCGCCCCCAGGCGTCGGGAATGTCCGTCACCAGGGAGGGCCGCTATACGATCCGGTTCGAACTCTCGCCGCTCCCCTGATACCACCCGGGGTGCAGGATTCGACCGGCTTTTCTGTCCTGGAACAACGGCGATCAATCCGGGGAGGGTACAGTCGAAGTGAAGCTTTCCAGTTTCTGGCGGGCGCGCGCGACGGCCTGTACGTCCCAGTCCGCGTCACCCCAGTAGTCGAGAAACCGCCCGTAATACACCACCGCTTCCGCCTCGTTGCCGCGGGCCAGACTTGCGTCACCCAGGTAGTACAACGACCGGACGAAACGGACCGGGTCACCGTGGTATGGAAACTCCACCGTGTAGAAACGGCGGCCTACCGCGGCAAACGCTTCCGACGCCATCTCCGCCCCGCCACTCTGGAAGGCCGCGTATCCCCCCAGGAAGTCCCGGTTGCCCAGGCGGGCCCCTTGTCCCGCCGCCGCCGAGAGGATTGCCAGCGCCGCGCTGTATTCTTCAGCGCGAATGTGGGCCAGCGCGACGAGCTCGATATAGTCCATCGCCATCATGCTCATCCACTCCGACCACGTCTTCGACGACTGGATTTCCGCCAACACGTCATTCACCGCTTTCATGTCGCCTTCCAGGATGCTGACCCGGTACCTCGCAAGGCCGACCGGAATGTCGCCGAAGCCCGTCACCCAGCGGTCGATTACCGCCGCCGCTTCGTCGCCCTGTCCCAGTTCGCACAGGTGCCCTACCAGCCGGGCGGAGATCGCCAGCCCGCGGCGAACGGAGCCGGCGAGCATGGCGGCCCTGATCGCTTCGTCCAGTTCTTCCAGGCCGCGGTTGAATCGCCCCGAGAGCAGATCCACGAAACCGATCCCCTCGTGACCCAGCGAGCGGAGGACCGGGTCTTCGAACATGAGCAGCTTCTCGAAACTCACCCGCGCCGCTTCGAACTGCCTCGCCGAGGCGTAAAGGTTGGCGCGAGCCAGAATCGCCGGAAGGTATTTCGAATCCAGGACGAGCGCGTTGTTGCAGAACTCGACGGCAGCGGTGTGCCTGCCCGCCATTTCCTCCACCATGGCGAGGAGAACGTAAGGGAACGGCTCCTCGGCGTACATGCGGGCCAGTTCCCTCGCCTGGTCTTCCGCCGCTCCCAGATCACCGGCCTCGACCCGGCAGCGGACGCCGAGTTCGACGAACCGGCCGACCGTCTCGTCGCGCAGAACCAGGTCCTCCACCCGGTCGGCCGCGTCCTCGACGCGCCCCGACTGCATCAACGCCAGTGCGTAATAATAGCCGGCGTCCTCGTGGCTGACTTCCGTCTGCACCGCCCGCTCGAGCAGTTCCACCGCGGCGCCGGGATCGCGTACCACGAACAGCTGTTCGATTCCGGCGAGAAACATCGTATCCGCGTCGCTGACGCGCGTATCCCGCGCGGTTCGGAGGGCGGCGACGGCGGCGTCCTCGCGGGCCACGAGGGGGTGGGCATAACACTCGACCAGCCTGACCCAGGCGCCGTACCAGGACGAATCCGCGGCAACGGCCCGCTCGAACAACCCCGTCGCCTCGCGTACGTGCCAGAGGCTGAACAACTCCGCCCCGGCCGCGTAGAGCTCCGTGGCGTCGGAGTCATCGAAACTGTCCGTGTCGAATCCGGACTCGAGCGGCGGCTCGCTCTCGACCATCGGCGCGGTGCGTACGGCCGGTATCGACGGCCGTTGCCCGCCATCGATGGAGCGCAGAACGATCACGCACGCGACCAGAACCGCCAGCAGTACCACGGTGTATATGAGGGGTTTCACTGCGACTGAATCCTCTCATCGATCGCTTCGAGGATATCGCTCAAACGAAGCGCTTCCGGCCCGAGCTGTTCGCGATGGCACTTCTCGACCAGATCCATCGCCACTTCATTGTACGGCACGGCGATGCCGTACTGCCGGCCCAGTTCGATCAAGGGGCCGTGGAAGAAACCATTCTCGATCTGGTCCCGTTTGAGGTAGAGATTCTGCCACGTCGAATTGTTGACTTTCATGCCGGGGGAATGCCGCGGAGCCCGAGGCCGGCGCAATTCCAAGATAATTTCGTCGATCGTCATATCCTTGCCGTCGCACGAGCGCGGCTTTACCTTGTGCGCTTTGAGAACTTTTTTGGCCTCTTCGAGAATCGAGACCTTGAATTCGAAAAATTCGTTGGATTCGTGGTCGCGCGGATCGGTGATCGCGTGCACCGTGCTCTGCGAGTTTACGGCCAGTTTGAGCCACTTGTCCGCCGCGATGTTGCGCGAGGCGCAGGCGTGGCAGCCTGCCTCCACGAACACCTTTGTCAGCTTTTTGGACAGCGCGTCGCTGCCTTTGGGGTATTTTCCCACCAGTACCCGTCCGAACCCGCGGAAAGACGCCTGCCCCCCCTGGATCATCGAACAGGTCATCCGGCAAACGCCGCCGTAGATGTTTTCGAATCGTGAAGCGACGACATCCTCGTTGGCAATCCCGTTCTGGAAACACACGACACTCAGCCCGGCGGGGGCTACCGCGGCCAGTTGCTCTACGCAGGCGGCTGTGTCGTAGGACTTGGCCGTGAGGAACACGACCGTGTCATCACCGATGTCCCCCTGGTCCAGCCCCGTCGACGCCCGGAGCGTCGCAAAGTAGTCACCCGTGGCCGACCGCAGGCGCAGGCCGCCGTTTTCGGAAATCGGCCCGGCGTGGTGGCCCCTGCAAACGAGGAGCACATCGTGTTTCTGAAGTGCGAGGAGCCCGCCCAGAACGCTCCCCACAGCCCCGGCACCGAGAACTACGATGTTCATGGTCAACCACCCGGTTAAAACCATGCCCGAATCCGGCGTCAGCCCACACGGCCGACGGCCACCGGGCACTCAAAAATTATCAAGGATGTTAACATAAAAATCAACACCATTTGACCGACGGACGCCAGAAGCCCCTCACACCGGCCGGCCGGTGTCGGGGTTGTCATACAGGTGTCGAGGGGGGATTAAGACGGGGCTCAAGCGGACGCGACGAGCATGGCGATCCACCCCGGCTGGTTTTCCGCTTCTGTGACGAGTTCGAACTCTCCGCTACCCTCATCCGTGTCGTCGTCGATACCCTCCCAATACACATCGACTTTCCCGAAGCCGGCTTCCTCGAGAATTTCGCCCACCTCCGGGATCGTCCACAAGCGCCAGTTGTACTCGAACGCCCCCTTGAGGCCGCCTCCGCCCTGGAAGTTGAAATGTATCTGGAATTGGGTTCGATGGGTGACAGGGTCGTATTCTGTCTGCTCCCAGACATACGTGTAGCCCTCGTTGCGCGTCTTGTCGACCTCTTCCATCTGGGCCTCCCAACCGCCGAACATGTCGAGGATCAACTGTCCGTCCGGTTTGAGAGACCGGCGTGCGCATTCGAAATAGTTTCGCAGGGCGTCACGCGTCTTGAACTCGAAATACGAGAAATTGAGCGCGGCGACGATGTCGACCTTCGGCTCGAAGATGTTGCAGACGTCGTCGTGAAAGATGGTGAGCCGTTTCCGCTCCCCGGGATCGAGAGTGGCGAGATTGTTTTCCTCGCCCCAGTCCAGCGTCGATTTGTCGAGGTCGACGCCGACGGCGGTGTTGTCGGGGCGGGTGCGCACCCATTCCGCGGACAGGAGGGCCGTGCCGCAGAAATCCTCCTTGAGCGAGGACGCGGGCTTTGCGTGCGCCGCTTCATAAAACTGATCGAAAAGTATGACGTGCTCGCGGGGACTCTGTACCGAGTCCTGATAGAGCCAGTGGCGGTCCGTCGACACCGGCCCCTTCGGGCGTTTCCCGGTCTTGCTCCCGGCCTTTTTGCGCTTGTGGTGCGCCTTCTTCTTTGGTCTGCCCATTCCTGGCTGCTCCGCTTCGTTTCGTTTTGTGTTCGATCCGGCGATCGTCAGTCCGGAACAAGAGCATCTTTATCAACATATACCACCGGTGTCAACGACGGTATCCAGGGCTGATTGAGGTTGACGTCCCCATGGCGCACCTCACAGAATCCCGCTATGAAATTTTGTCGCTACCTTGCTTCGGACCGACACCTTTGTGTCGCGGCGCTGCTGGCCGTGCTCGCGCTGGTGCTTTGTCTGCAACCCCGCGAAGCGCTTGCGTCGGACGCGGTAAAGCTGACCAAGCCCCCCTTGTCGGGAGACGGGCAGGTCGGGTCCACGGGCGCGTTGTTGTCAAAGCCGTTCCGTGTGCGGGCCGAGACCGCCGACGGCAGGCCCGTTCCCGGTTTGACGGTCCGGTTCAGCGTGGCCGCCGCGCCGTTGGGCGCCACGGGCGCGGGGCTGGAAAGCGTCCCGCGCTATAATACATCCGGCGCGGGGCTGCAAAGCGTCCCGCGCTATAATACATCCGGCGCGGGGCTGGAATTCGACAGCGTTCGAACCGACGGGGATGGCTGGGCGGAGGTCCGCCTGCGGCTGGGCTCGAAAGGCGGCGACTACCTGGTGAGCGCCGCCGCGCCGGAATCCGGGGCCGTCGTGGTTTTCACCGCCAGTGCGCGAGCGTCGAACTGGCTGTTCACGCTCTTTGTGGGACTTGTGGGCGGGCTCGGCATCTTTCTCTTCGGCCTGCGCATCATGAGCGACGGCATGAAGAAAACGGCGGCCGGGCGCATCCGTTCGATCCTGAGCACGCTCACGTACAATCGATTCGTGGCCGTGGCCGCCGGCGCGTTCGTCACCGTACTCATGCAGAGCAGCAGTGCTACGACCGTCATGCTGGTGAGTTTCGTACGAGCCGGGTTGATGAGTTTCGCCCAGTCGATCGGGATCATACTCGGCGCCGATATCGGGACGACAATTACCGCCCAGTTGATCGCGTTCAGGCTGACCGACTACGCGCTGCTGGTGATCGGCGTCGGCATCGCGCTGTCGCTGCTTGCAAAGAGGGACGGCCCGAAAAACGTCGGCGAGGCGATCCTGGGCTTCGGCCTGCTCTTTTTCGGCATGGACATCATGTCCATGTCCATGGCGCCATTACAAACGCACCCGGGGTTCATCGGTCTGCTGGTAGCCTTCGAAAACCCCCTGCTCGCCATTCTTACGGGCGCCGCCTTCACCGCGCTGATCCAGAGCAGCGGCGCCTTCGCCGGGATACTGATCGTGCTCGGGAGCCAGGGACTCATAACGCTGGAAGCGGCGATCCCCCTCCTGTTCGGCGCCAATATCGGAACCTGTGTGACGGCGGGACTTGCGTGCATCGGGACCAACCGGGACGCGCAGCGTGTAGCGCTGGCGCACGTATTGATCAAAGTAGCGGGCGTGCTGTTGTTCGTATGGTGGATACCACAGTTCGCGGACCTCGTCCGCCGACTGTCACCCGGGAATGGCACGGCATTCGCCGGCGATTTCCTGCCCCGCCAGATCGCCAACGCCCATACTATATTCAACGTCGCGCTGACAGCGGCGCTGCTGCCGTTCACGAACGTCGCCGCTCGCCTGATCACCCGCCTCCTGCCCGACAGTCAACATGCAGAGCCGCCGCCCTGCCAGACCTGGTACCTCGACGACGCGCTCCTGGGCACCCCCGCGCTGGCGCTCAACCTCGCCAAGGCCGAGGTCATCCACATGGGCGGCATTGTCGCAGCGATGGTCGAAAAGGTCATCCAGCCCTTCACGCTCCGCGACCGCGGGGTGATCGACGAAATCGAGCGCGACGAAGAGGCGGTGAACTTCCTCGAGGACGCCATCCAGCGCTACCTGCGCGCCATCAGCCGGGAAAGCGTGGGTCGGGACCGCGTCACCGAGGTGTTCCAGATGATGTACACCGTCACCGAACTCGAGCAGATTGGTGACATCATCGCGAAGAGCCTGGTGCCGCGGGCGCGTAGTTGGCTCGACCGTGACCTCCGCTTTTCTCCCGAGGGCGAGCTGGAACTGAAGGACTACCACCTGCGGACTGTCAAGCAGTTGAGCCGGGCGATCTCGGTGTTCCAGAGCGTCAACCTCGAAGCGGCGTCTCGGATGAAGAAGAAGCACCGGAAATACAGGAAGATGGAGGAACAGTACCTGCGATCGCACTTCGACCGGATCCTGCGCGAGGTCCCGCAGGCTCTGAAATCCAGCGAATACCACCAGGACCTCATGGAGCAGTTCCGCCGGATCACCAGTCACTCGACGCGGATTGCCCGGATTTTTCTGCAAGGAGAAGAAGAGCTTGTGAAAAAAGGAGACAAAAAACAGGGCCCGCCCCGGTTATAGCCGGGACGGGCACCATAATTGGTAGCCCCTAGGGGAATCGAACCCCTGTTTTATGGCTGAGAACCATATGTCCTGGACCACTAGACGAAGGGGCCGCAAGCCTGTGATCCGTGTCAATAATGGATCAGGATGAGAGAATAATCATCGCCGGGGCGACTGTCAAGCCGGTTCCAGCCGCCGGAGGCTGCGGTTTCATTTTGACACAATAGCACCCGTTTTGTTAGGATCAGCGAAATCCGGAGTGACTGGTAACTTTAACGCTCTCAGACTGGACTCGTATCTCATGATATATTCGAACGCTTGCGAATACGGAATTCGTGCAATGGTCTACCTCGTCGGGCGCGGTGAGAGCCGCAAGGTCCTTCTCAAGGACATTTCCGAAAACGAGAACATCCCGGGACCTTTCCTGGGCAAGGTGTTTCAGACGCTGGTCAAATCGGGACTGCTGACCTCGTCCAAGGGACCGGGTGGCGGCTACCAGCTCGCCAGGCGCCCGGAGGAAACCACGCTGTACGACATCTACCGCGCGATCGACGGTGGCAAGGATCTCGACGCCTGCGCGGCCGGACTGGAAGAGTGCAACGACGAACAGCGCTGCCCTCTCCACGACAGCTGGCAGCCGATACGGGAGTCGATCACCGCTTACTTGACAACAACGACGCTGCGTGACATGTCCATGGCGGTGGAGCAGAAGAAAAAGCTCACCGGCGGGCAATAAGCGCATCGCCGATCACGCAACCTGGCAATACCATCCCAGCTCGCCATGCGAACCGCTATCTTGATTGCGGCGATATTTTTGACGTCCGGCGCTACCTCGCCGGCGCGTGCGCAGTATATAGCTCCACCGGATGAGTCAAAAGCCATTGGCACCGAAGTGCCCGACGCGCGGTTCGTCGACGAGCACGGCGACACGATTTCCCTTCGATCGCTTGCGGGAACACCGCTGATCGTCAGCCCTGTTTTTACGACCTGCCCGCACGCTTGCCCGGCGATAACGGCAAGCCTGATAGAAGCGCTGGACGGGCTGGGCGGCTGTGGCGAGACGTTCAACGTGCTGACGTTTTCATTCGATCCGGCTGACACTCCGGAGCACATGCGATCTTACCGGGACAAAACGGGGATGCCGGACGAATGGATACTGGCGACGGGCCCGCCCGAGGGCGTAGAGGCCGTGCTCGACGCTCTCGACTTTCGAATCGAGGCCTTGCCGGGCGCGGGATTCGCCCACGCGAACGTGGTCGTTTTTCTAACTCCGGAACAGAAGGTCAGCGGATACGTGCGCGGCCTGATGTACACAAAGGACGAGGTGAAGGCGGCCCTGCGAGTCGCCGAGGGCCGCAAGCCGCTCATCGACAGGGCCCGCCCGCTGCTCATACCCATCGCCGCCGCCTTCCTGGTCCTCACACTCCTCGTCATCCTCTTCACCCGGCGCAAAAACTGACACCCGATCCCGTCTCGTAAAGACCGGAAACGAAATAGCCGGCCCTTCATGGGCCGGCTGTACGCCGAATCTCAACAAAAAATGAATGGTTGGCGAGGGAGGACTCGAACCCCCACCGGCTGAGCCAGAGTCAGCTGTCCTGCCATTAGACGACTCGCCAACTTTGGCAAAATCTAGCAGGAAACCGACCAGAAATCAAGGGCTTTGGGCTGATCCCCCGCCATTCTCACCCCGCCGCGGCGTGGAGCCGCTGGACACACGTGGACCGCCCCAGCAGGTGGATCACGCCGAATATGTCCGGAGAAACGTCGTCCCCCGTCAGCGCCACCCGGCAGGGGTGAATCAGTTCACCCGCCTTCAGACCCATCGATTCCGCCAGGTCGCGAACGGCCGTTTCGATCTCCGGCCGTGTAAACGGATCGATGTTGTCGAGCCGGTCGGCCAGCGCTTTCATGCGGGTGGCTGTGTTTTCACCCTCGAGGTGCTTCCGGCAGGCCGCTTCGTTCCTCTGATAGTCGTCCTTGTAAAAATAAGCCAGTCTGGCGGGTGCATCGGCCACGTTTCTCAGACGGTTTCCCATCAGGTTGATAATGAATCCCAGTCTCGGCGCTTCGGCCCGGAACGCTTCATCAGAAATCTCGCCCAGATCGTTGTTTCCGTTCGAGGCGGGATCGGACCAGCCTTCAACGCGGAAGTCCGGCGGCAGGATATTCTCCGAGATCAACCGTGCGTAAATCAGGGATACCTTTGTCAGCGGCTGCAAGCGCTGGAAGTGCTCCGCATTGATGTGGTCCAGTTTTCCCTTGTCGAACGCGGCCGGATTTCTGGACACCCGCTTCAGCGAAAATTTGTCGATCAGCGAGCGGCGTGTGAAAAACTCCGTTTTACCGTCCAGCGACCACCCCAGCAGCGCGAGATAGTTCACCAGACCGTCGGGAGTGTACCCCAGCCGTTTGTACTCCTGAACCGATGTGGCGCCGGGCCGTTTCGAAAGCCGCGACCGGTCGTCTACCAGAATCATAGGCAGGTGCGCGAATCTGGGCAGGCGTCTGCCCAGCGCACGGTACAGCAGCACCTGCCTCGGGGTATTCGACAGGTGATCGTCACCACGGATCACGTGCGAGATCTCCATGTGGGCGTCGTCCACCACGGCTGCAAAATTGTACGTGGGCAGGCCGTCTGATTTTCGGATCACAAAATCGTCCAGTTCGGCGTTGTCGAATTCGAACTCCCCCCTGACGATATCCCGGAAACGGGTGACTCCATCGGGAAGCCGGAAGCGGATCACGTGCGGGACGTCGTCCGCCAGACGCTGCGCCACCTCGTCGCTCGGTAACCGCCTGCACCGGCCGTCGTAGCGAATGGGCCCGCCCCGGGCCTTCGCCTCGCGGCGGAGTTCCTCCAGCTCTTCCCGGGTGCAGAAACAGTGGTAGGCCTGGCCGCCCGACAGCAGGTTGTCAATTTCGGTGTGATAGATCACAGAGCGGGCCGACTGAAGATAGGGCCCGTACGGTCCGCCCTTTTCCGGGCCCTCGTCCCAATCCAGTCCGAGCCATTTCAGCGATTCCAGGATCGCCTGGTACGACTCGGGGGTGGATCTTTCCGCGTCTGTATCCTCGATCCTGAGCACCAGAAGACCACCGGTTTTCCTGGCGTACAACCAGTTGAAAAGGGCGGTACGGGCGCCGCCGATGTGCAGAAAACCGGTGGGGCTGGGTGCGAACCGAACTCTGACGCCGCCTGCGCTCATTGATTCACCTTGAAACTCAAAGCGCTCGACGTCACATCTTCGTAGGATAAACCGTAAGCGCGCTCGAACGCCTTCGACAGATCGGCTCCCCCGCCCATCAACCTGAGGGCTTCCAACATCTTTTCGCGTTCTGATCCAGCGACGAGCTTTCGAACCATTCTGAACGCATTGTATGACGCGATACGGTAATATTTTTTGTTATCGATTTTGCCGAGTGCTCCTTCGATTTCGTCCACGTTCATTTTCAAATTGTCGGCCGGAAATTCCCCCAGCTGGGTCTCGAGCAGTATGTCTTCGTCCGAAAGCAGAGACGCCAGTCCATGCCGCAGCCACGCCGGCGCCTTGTCGCCGGACATCCTGCCGACGCTCCATTCGTAGTAACCGCGGGCAACGGCGATATCGAGCAGTTTGCGGTTGAATAACACGTCGATCGGCTGGTAATAGATCTCGTCCTCGTCGATTTTGTAGTAGGCCCACCACTCCCGGCCGGTTTTCTGGTTGAAACTTGCCATGGTCATTGCGCAGAACGCTTTGAGGGACCGGTCTGGAGAGTCTACGAAATAACGCCGGGTTTTGTCCTTCGCTTCCCTCAGTCT
>CBDUWU010000089.1:0-12795 GCA_965371015.1 uncultured bacterium
GGGACCGACGTCGAGGTCGGACTGCTCCCGGAACGCCAGGCTGATCTCGTGCATGTGGCCGCCGAGCTCCTCCATGAGGTGCTCGAAGCGGCGGAACATCTCGTCGAGCGTGGCCGTGTCTCCGGCGAAGTTCTTCAGGACGAAGGCGTCGTATGCCTCCCGGCCCCCGTCGTTCTCGATCCACAGGTCAGAGACCTGTGCGAGCCCACGGCGCGCCCGTTCGCGTTGCTCCTCGCCGTATTTCTCGACGAGCGCTTCCTCGAGGGCCCCGTTGGATTCTTCGGTCCACGTCACGCGATCGGCGTTGGCGCCGCTCGGAATCAGACTCATCGTAATCACCACCAGGACAAAAATAACGATCGTTGCGGCCACTATTTTACCGGTAAACGGCTTCACGGCTTCTGCTCCTTTTCGACCAGACGTCCCGTCCGTTCGACTGCACCTGAATATCTATAATTTCCGGGGTAATCTCTCCAGCTCCGGCGAGCGGTAAGGAAGAGAATATCGGAAGGCGCCCGGCATTTCAAACGAAATACAGTGGACCCAACCATCTTTGTCACAGCCAGTTACGGCTGCGGGAAGCCCGCGTTAGCGCCGGGTGCTTCGATTTGTTATACTTATATGACAGCATCCGGAACCAGTCCCCTTCCCCGTGCTGCTGCAGCGGCGCCGCGGCGCCCGCGCAGAGGCCGACAATAATCCCTGATCATCATGCACTGGAGGCTTCATGTACCGTTCCGGCACCAGACAACTGCGACTCATTCTGGCCGCGGCCGCCATCCTCGTGGCGGCGATCCTCCCCGGTTTCACTACCGCCCAGGAATTACAAGAACTTCCAATCGAGCAGAAGCACCGGAGCGACTGCGCCCGCTCCAAGGCCGAGCACTACGCCCGCCTCTCGGCGTCGGTCGCCGCCCAGTCGGCGAACCAGGCCGACTTCGACGTGACATTCTATGACATCGACATCACGATCGACCCGGTCGGGCAGACGGTCACCGGCACCGTCACCATGCGGGCCGAGGTGATTTCGCTCACCCTGGGACAGGCCGAAATCGACCTCCTCGACAACATGACGGTCACTTCGGTGTACAACGGCTCCGGCGCGCTGGGATACACCCACAGCGCCGACAGGGTAACGGTCACGCTCGACCAGACTTATTCCAACGGACAGACCTTCGAGGTCACGATCCAGTACACGGGCACGCCGAGCGCATCGGCGGGAGCGTTCGGATTCCACGAGTTTCCCAGCGCCAGTGGTATCGACATGATCTGGAGCCTCAGCGAGCCCTTCGGGTCGCGGAGCTGGTGGCCATGCAAGGACGTCCCCACCGATAAGGCCGACTCCGTCGACATCGCCGTCACCGTGCCCACGGGCCTCATCGTCGCGTCGAACGGCAACCTCGCCTCCGTCGTACCCGACACGACCCACGTCACCTACGAATGGGAAGAACGGTATCCGATCGCCACTTATCTCGTTTCGGTTGCCATCCATCCCTACACGACTTTTTCGCACTGGTACCTCCCGTCCCCCTCCGATTCGATGGAGGTCCAGTACTACGTCTTCCCGTCCCACTACAGCTCAGTCCAGGCGACGTACGCGCTGACGGTGCCCATGATCGAGGCGTTCGCATCGCTCTTCGGAGAGTACCCGTTTCTCGACGAGAAATACGGCCACGCCGAATTCACGTGGGGCGGCGGAATGGAACACCAGACGATTACCAGCATGGGCGGGTGGAGCGAGTACCTGATCGCCCACGAGCTGGCGCACCAGTGGTGGGGCGACATGGTCACGTGCGACGACTTCCACCACATCTGGCTCAACGAGGGCTTCGCCACCTACAGCGAGGCGCTGTGGTCGGAGTACCAGTACGGCGAGACGCAGTACCACCTGGACATGTCGGCGGCCAAGTACTTCGGCGCGGGCACGATCTACGTCCCCGACACGAGCGACTGGAACCGGATCTTCCACGGCGGCCTCTCCTATAACAAGGGCTCGTGGGTGCTGCACATGCTCCGGCACGTCGTCGGTGACGCCACCTTTTCCAGCATCCTCCAGGCCTACTACTCCGACGTCAACCACCAGTACGGCACCGCAACGACGGAAGAGTTCCGCGACCTGTGCGAAGCGGTGTCGGGTATGGAGCTCGACTGGTTCTTCCAGCAGTGGATCTACGAGGAATACTACCCTCAATACTCGTTCCAGTGGTCGGCCGCGGCGGCCGGCGGCGGGTCGTGGGACATCGCATTGACGATCGAACAGGACCAGACCAATTACATTTTCAAGATGCCCGTCGACATCGAGATCCAGTCGGCCACCGGCGACACCACCACGGTGGTCGTGTGGGACAGCCTCGCCACGCAGTCGTTCGCGATCAACGTTCCCTTCGAACCGAGTGTCGTCCTCCTCGACCCCATGCAGTGGATACTGAGGACGATCGACGAACCCGTCGCGGGCGCGACCTTCGACCAGGGCATCCTCCTCGTCAACGGAATCGACTTCAATACCTACGGCGCCCCGATCTACTCGGCCTACGAGGACAGTACCTTCTGGGGGAGTTATCCGATCACCTTCTGGGACTGCTTTCCGGACCCCAACCTGCCGTACCCGTCCAACCTGCCCGCACCCGCCGGTCACGGCGCGGTGCCATCGAGCGTTCTGGGACGCTATTCCACCGTGATCTGGGTCGGCAACGACTACAACGGCGACCTGGCCAACTGGTACGACACGGCGATTCTCCCTTATCTCAATGCCGGGGGTAACGTCCTCCTGATGACACGCAGGGGCCAGAATTTTATCGACAGTCAGCTGGGTTCTTATCTCGGCATTTCATTTACCGACACCGACGAAACACTCGGCAATTGCGTTTCCACGTATACCGGCCTGACCAACCAGGCCCTTATTTCCACGCAGAGCTGGTGCGCCGCGTTCGACACCCTGTTGTCGAATTCCGAATCTACGCTTCTCTTCAGGGAAACCGCGTCCTTCGGTACCGATCGCGGTCTGGGAGTGTGGCGAAATCCTGCCGGGGGCGCAGGCTGGCGCGACAACGGCGGGCAGATGGTGTTTATAAGCGGGCGTCCCTACCGCTACAACAAAGATGACGTACGCGGCAATGTCGAGTTCATACTGGGCAACTTCTTCGGTGAGCCGTTCGACTCTCCCGTCGACGTGGCCTCGCCGCCGGCGGGACCGGCGTTCGCGCTGGGTCAGAATGTCCCCAACCCGTTCAACCCGCACACGACGATCAGGTTTTCGGTGCCCGACACGCGGATGGTGACGCTCCGCGTCTACGACGTGGCCGGCCGCCTCGTCACGACGCTCGCCCAACAGAACTACCCGGCCGGCGCGCACACGATCACCTGGAACGGCATCGACCGCCGCGGCGTGTCGGTGGCGTCCGGGGTCTACTTCTACCGGATCACGGCCGGCGCAGACACGGCGACGAAGAAGATGGTGCTCTTGCGGTAAGGCGAAGAGCCGGACGGGTCAACGCCTGATTTTTTTGAGGAATTCCTGGACTTCGGGGATCGCTCCCTGGCTGATCAGGTAGCCGTCGTAGGGTTCGCGTTCGGTGGTTTCGCCGTTGACGGGCGTGAGCATGAGCCGCTCGACTTCCTGTCGGTCGTCGGTCTGGCCGAGCACCCAGCACAGTTTCATGAACGCCACCTCGGGCAGCATGTTGGCCGTCGGCACCACGCCCAACCCCATGATCATCCGCCCGGTTTCGTACACGTACATCTGCGTGTAGCCCCACAGCGTCTGGACCGTCATGAAAATGTGGACACCCGCCTTTGTCGCCCGTTCGAGCGCCGGATAGAGGGGTTTGTTCACGTGCCCCAGGCCGGTCCCCGCAATGACGATCCCGCGATAACCGTTGTCGACCAGCGAGTCGACCATGTCGGGGTGCATATTGGGATAGTAGTAGAGGATCGTCACCTTTTCCTCGAAGGCGGTGTTGATCTTCGCGCGGCGGTTCGGGTCGCGGCGCGTGTAGTCGGTGCGAAGCGGCGTGATGGTGTCGGCGTCGACCATCGCCAGCGGGATGTCGCCGATGGTGCGGAACGTCGACCGATAACTCGAGTGCATCTTGCGCACGCGGGTGCCGCGGTGGAGCAGCCCGTACTGATCCGAAGTCGGGCCAAACATGCACACCATCACCTCGGCGATGTCTCCCTCTGCCGCGGTCTTGACCGAATTGATCAGATTGATCGCCGCGTCCGACGACGGCCGGTCGCTGGAACGCTGCGACCCGACCATGACGATGGGGACGGGCGAATCCTGCACCATGAAACTGAGAATCGCCGACGTGTGGTGCATGGTGTCGGTACCGTGGCCGATCACGATGCCGTGAGTTCCTTTTTCGATCTCCTCGCCGATCCGCTGCGCCGTCTCGATGTATTGTGCCGGCCCCATGTTCTCGCTGAACACGCCGAACAGTTTTTCGGTTTCGAGGTTGCAGATGTCGGCCAGTTCGGGGACGGAGCCGTACAACTCTCCCGGCGAGAACGCCGGTATCACGGCGCCGGTCCGGTAGTCGAGACGGCTGGCGATGGTGCCGCCGGTTCCGAAGAGCTTGACGCTGGGCTTGCCCTCGTCGTAGGGAAAGGCTTTTTCGGGAATCTTGTAGTTGGCCTCGCGGCGGCCGTGTTCGGTCATCGATACCACCGTCGACGATTCCAGGCCGATATTGTAACCGTTGGCGAGCTTCAACACGATGTGGTCGGCATCGGCGGTCTCGGATCGCGGCAGCACGATACCGGCGTAGCGGCCCTGCGATGTTTCCACCTCGACTTCGCTCCATACCGACACGCCCTGCTCCTTGAGAACGGCGAGCGCCGGGTCGCGGTATCCCTTGTATTTTTCATCCGGCATGTCTGGTATCACACTCCTCTCGCCGTTTTCAGACGGGCCTCGAGGGCCCGGGCGACGGCCGCCCCTTCGGCCTTCCCGGCCAGGCGTCTCATCAGGACACCCATGAGGTACTCGTGCGCCGCTTCGGGTTTTCTCAACGTCGTCATATCAAACGCCGATATTGTTCTGGCCACGTCTTCCCGCAGTCCTTCTTCGTCGAGTTGCGGAGACAATCCGAGCGCGCCCAGCGCCGCGTCCACGCGGGCCGTTGATTCGGCGCCCTCGCCGCCCTCGCGGGCCCCGGCTTCGATCAGCCACTCGAGCACGGGGACAATTCCCTCCCTCGACAAGCGGCCCTCACGGTGCGCCGTCAACACCTCCACGATCAAATCGTCGGACAGAGACGTCGTGTCCAGCCCCGCTCTCTCCAGTGCCACCAGCCGGCGGGCAAGAACCTCCCCCGCCAGTATGGGCGCAATTCCCGCCTCTCCGGTCAACCGCCGGTAGAGCCGGTACCGGGGCGATATGACGAGCCGGGCCACGACGTCGTCGGAGAGTCCAGACTCGCGGAGCGTCGTTTCGCGCTCCCAGACGGGATCCGGAACCCGCTTCCGTATACGGTCGAATCGCTCGTGCCCCACCACGATCGGGGGGAGATCGGTGTCCGGATACATGCGCTCGGGGCCGGGGAGAATACGTTCGAAACCGGTCGTCCCGTCGTCGTGGGCCTGCCGCGTCTCGCCGGGCACGGGGCACTGTGCCACCGCCTCCCGGGCGCGGATCTCGATCTCGGCCGCCGCGCAGTCCGCGTCGGCTTCACTTCCCCAGGTAACCACAACCACGTCGTCACCGCTCGCCTCCAACGCCTCGAAGATCGTCCTCCAGTGGCTCGACGAGAGCGTTTTCCGGCGATCGTCGGAGTAGACAATGTTGGGCAGCGTCGTCAGGCAGGCCACGACCCGGACGCGGTCGGAAAACTCCTGTGCGAATACGGTATCCGTCTGCGTGCGTTCGTCGAGGACGCCGGCAAAGCCCTCCAGTTTTGTCGCCCGCGCCACGGCGCCCGCATCGAGCGCTTTCCGAACCGGCCGGTAGCCGGTTTTGCCGACAAGGGCGGTCACATCGGCCGTCGATACCGAAATCGTGTCCGGCGTGACGCCCCGCCCCGCCAGCAGGTCGCGGATCCGCAGCAGATTCCACTGACGCATCGCTTCGTTGTAAACGAGTTTTGGAGTCCGGCGCAGACTCGGCACGCCCTTGATTTCGACCCTTGTGCTCCCGGCCACGCTCACGTTGACGTCCATCCGGGTGGCGCCGTGCCCCGTGCGGACTTTTCCGGTCGACCGCATCAGACGGCGCAACACCTCGCCGACCTCCGCCACTTCCTGCGGTGTGTGCATGTCGGGGTGCGTAACGGGTTCGATGAGTGGCATACCCAGGCGGTCGGCAAGGTACACGCGCCGGTGTCCGACGTCGGAAACCTCGCGGCACGAGTCTTCCTCCAGACCGAGCTGGTAGATCCCGATCCTGCGCCCCTTGTAGGGGATCCAGCCGTCCACTCCAACGATCGTCGTTCTCTGGAAGCCCGTGGGGATGCTGCCGTCGAGGTACTGCTTGCGGGCGATATGGAGCTCGTTGACGAGGTTGAGGTCGAGCATCATCGCCACTTCGAGGGCGATATCGAGCGCTTCGTCGTTCATCATGAACGGCGGCGTGTCGTCCATCTCGTAGGTGCACACCGAATCGCGGTTGAGGCGGTAGATGATCTCCTTCTTCGTCTTGAACTCCATCAGCGCTGTCCCGTCGTATTCGCCGAGTTCGGACAACGTGGGACGCATGTGACGGAGAATTTCGGAGTCGTATTCGTGGCTGTAGCGGCCCGCCGGACAACGGCAGAAGATCTTCTTTTCGGTCAGGAGCTGCTGGTGGATCTCCAGGCCCGAGCGAAGGCCGATCGCCGCGTAGTCCTCCGGCATCATTTCATCGAAGGGTTTGAATTCGAACATGTTTGTATAAGTGTTAGAAGACGGCGCCCCGGCAAAGTTCGTTCGGGACGCCGCTTAAATGTTCACCGTCTTCGGCCGCCCCGGTCATATCGGTCCGCGGCGCCGGAACCGCCATGTTAGCACAATCCTACGGCCGGTGCCACGGGGAAAAACGGCGCCCGATTGAGGTTTGGGAGGGGCGCCTTTTCATGTAGAATACCGGACGACGACCGCATACCGGCCTGTGCCCTGTTTTTTTATATACACATATCGAAGTATGGAGTCAGAAGGAGACACCAATGCCCATTACACTCGACGGCTCTGGATTGACGGCGGAGAAGATCGTCCGCATCGCGCGCCACGGCGAAAAGGTCGAACTGGCGCCGGACGCCATCGAACGGATCGGACGCTGCCGTGAAATGATCGAAAAGAAGATCGCGGCCGGTGAAATCATGTACGGCGTCAACACGGGGATCGGCGAGTTCTCCGAGATCGTCCTGGTCGGCGAGCAGGTCAAGGATTTCCAGAAGTACCTGATCTACAACCATTCGGCGGGCATCGGCGACCCGGCCCCCATCGAATACGTCCGCGGAGCCATGACCGGCCGGATCAACGTACACGCCCACGGCCGCTCGGGCTGCCGCCCCGAGATCACCATGACGCTCGTCGACATGCTCAACAAGGGTGTTACCCCGTTTGTCTGCCAGAAGGGCTCGGTGGGGGCATCCGGTGACCTCGCCCCCATGTCCCAGGTGGCGCTTCTAATGATGGGTGAGGGCAAGGCGTGGTACCAGGACGAGTTGCTCCCCGGCTCCGAAGCGATGGAGCGAGCCGGTATCGCCGTCCCCGGGCTGGAGGCGCGCGACGGGCTGGCCACGATCAACGGCTCGAACGTCCTCACCGCCATGAGTGCGATTCACGTATACGACATGGACCGCTGGCTCCGGCAGGCCGAAATCGCGTGCGCGATGTCGCTGGAGGCCCTCCTCGCCAACATGAAGCCCTACGACGTCCGCCTCCACGAGGTCCGGGGCTTCGCCGGCGCCGTGCGCAGCGCCCGCTCCATCATGAAGTGCATCGACGGCAGCGACCTGCTGACGGGCAAGCACAAGACCCGGGTCCAGGACGCCTACTCGATGCGATCGAGCCCCCAGGTGATCGGTGCGGCGCACGACGCCGTCGCTTGGGCCCGAAGCCAGGTCGAAACCGAGCTCAACGGCGTGGGCGACAACCCGATTTTCTTTCCGGAAGACGACCTCACCCTGACCGGAGCGAACTTTCAGGGGACGCCCGTCTCCCTTCCCATGGAGATCGCCGGCCAGGCAATTACAATGGTGAGTGTGCTTTCCGAGCGTCGCTTAAACCGTCTTCTTAATCCAGCCCTCAGCGCCGGTCTCCCGGATTTCCTCACCAAGCGCGCCGGTATGTTCAGCGGGATGATGCTCTCGCAGTACACGGCCGACAGCCTCATCGTCGAGCAGCGCATCCTGTCGGCACCCGCCTCGGTGGCGTCCATCCCGGCGGCGGCCGACCAGGAGGACTTCGTGTCGATGGGAATGAACACGGCGATCAAGAACGCCCAGATTTTCGACAACGCCTGCGGCGTCCTGGGAATCGAGTTCATGGGGGCGGCACAGGCCCTCGACATCCGGGAATTCCAGCCCGGACGCGGCGTCGCGAAGGCAAAAGAAACGGTCCGGAAATACGTCGAATTCCTCGACACCGACCGCCCGCTATATCCGGACCACACCAGGATGCAGGAACTGGTCCGGTCGTGCGAAATACTGGACGCCGTCGAGGATACCATCGGTTCGCTGTTCCTCGAGTGATCCCGGGAGCCTCCTGATAGCACTTCTGGAATTCCGGATTTATTGATATAGTTACGCTTTCGTATCTTGGACTGTCACGTCTCGATCTCCTCGACGGTAACAGACTCACAAAGCGAAGGGCTTCCCGATATGGCCGATAACAACCTCTCCGGATTCAAGCCACACGTCCCCGCCAACGTCCAGATGAGGGACTTCAACGTCAAGACGGTCGTGCTCGGCGTCATTCTCGGCGCCGTGTTCGGCGCCGCTAACGCGTACCTGGGCTTGCGGGTGGGATTGACGATCAGCACGGCGATTCCTCTGGCCGTGGTATCGGTGGCAATTCTCCGTCTGCTTTCGCCGATCTTCGGAAAATCGACAATCCTCGAGTGCAATATTTCGCAGACGGGCGGATCGGCCAGCTCGTCGCTCGCGTCGGGGACGATTTTTACCATCCCCGCACTCTTTCTGTGGGGATACGAACCGGGGCTGCTCCAGGTCACCCTCCTCGCCCTCTGCGGCGGTATTATGGGCATCCTCTTCATGATTCCCCTGCGTCAGTACCTCATTGTGAAAGAACACGGCGTTCTCCCCTATCCCGAAGGAACGGCGGCGGCCGAGGTCTTGATCGCCGCCTCCGAGGCGGGCGCGGGCGCAAAGAACGTCTTTGTCGGAATGGGGCTGGGAGCTGTTTACAAGGCTCTGTTGTCGTTGTTCTATCTGTGGCCGGACGTGGTCAGGCTGAAGCTGCCGGTGCTCCCCAAGGCGATTGTGGGAGTATCGACGACGCCGGCGCTGCTCGGAGTCGGCTACATTCTCGGCCGCCGGATCGGCGCGATCATGGTGGGTGGCGGCCTGCTTTCGTGGGTCGTGCTGATTCCATTCATCGCCTGGCGGTACGGCGATACCGGTATCGGTGACACAGCGCTGGAATACCTGCGCTCGAAGGGCCTCGACCAGTCGATCGTCACCATCGGCCAGCTCTCGGCACAGCAGATCTGGGACAGTTACATACGGATCATCGGCGCCGGCGCGGTGGCGGCGGCGGGCATTATCACGGTGATCAAGTCGATACCGATGATGGCCGCGTCGCTCAGGGTGGGGGTCAAGGAGCTGAAAAAAAGCGCGGCGGCGCTTTCCGGCGCCACGGAACGCACGCAGCAGGACCTTTCGCTCAAGTGGGTCATCGGCGGCGTGACTCTGATTATCGCGGCGGTGACGTTTGTGCCGGGCATTCTGGGGACAACGGGTGGTGACGGAACCTTCCTGCTGATGCGCTTTCTCAGCGCCCTGGCCATCACGCTGTTCTCGTTCTGCTTCGTCACGGTTTCGTCGCGTATCGTGGGGATGATCGGCGTGTCGTCCAACCCGACGTCGGGGATGGCGATCGTCACTCTGCTCGGAGTCGGTCTCGTATTCAAGCTCCTGGGATGGACGGACCTGACGGGTAAGATCACGGCATTGACGATCGGAACGATCGTGTGCGTGTCGGCGTCGATTGCGGGCGACATCTCGCAGGATCTCAAGAGCGGCTTTCTCATCGGGGCCACACCAAAGAAACAGCAGTTGGTCGAACTGATTGGCGCCGTCGGCGCCGCCACGTTCGTCTGTCTGGCGGTGATTTTTCTGGGGAAAGCGTACGGGTTTGGAACCGAAGAACTCCCCGCCCCGCAGGCGACTCTCATGAAGACGGTGCTCGACGGGGTATTGGGGGGCAATCTGCGCTGGGATCTTGTCGGCATCGGAGCGATATTCGCCATCGTCGTCATGGCGTTCCGGATCCCGCCGCTGGCTTTCGCCGTCGGCGTCTACCTGCCTCTCTACTCGATGACGCCTCTGTTCATCGGCGGTCTGCTGCGCCACTACGTCGACAACAAGTTCAAGTCGAAGGGCGACGAGCACAAGGGCAAGGACCAGGGCGTCCTGCTCGGTTCGGGATTCATCGCGGGCGAGGGGCTGATGGGAGTGGTGATAGCGGTGATCGCGGTAATCACGTCGCAGCGGCCCAAATTCTTCGAGATCATTTATCCATCCGCGTGGATGGGTGAGATCGTATCGACGATCATGTTCGCGGGGCTGTGTTACTTCATCTACTACGTCGCCGCCAAACCGCGCCGCACCACATAATAGCATCCTGTCCAGGATTTCACGGGCCGCCGCGCTTCCACCCGGAGCCCGGCGGCCTATCTTTTATAGATCCTCGACACACACGGCGGCCGCATCCAAAGTGCAAGGATTCTTACCGCCATAATGGCGGTAAGAATCTTACCAGTCCGACATGCAGGGTACAAAATAAAACGGGCGGCCTGATGATCAGGCCGCCCGCTGAAGTTTTAAGAGATGGATCAGTCTATGAGCGGCAGGTTGGCCGCGATCTGGAGGTCGATCAGCAGGTCGATCTGGCGATTGAGCTGCATGAACTTCGCCGCACGTTTCGCGCCCACCGCCTTCGAGAACTTCTTGTAGTACGACGTCTGCAGCTTGCTCCGCTTGTCGCGGATTTTGAACGACGTCTTGATGAGCTCGTCCGCCATCACGTCGTCGATCGAATCGAAGTTTTCAGCGTACTTCTTGATGTTCGCAAGGCGCATGTCGAACACCTTGGCCATTTCGAGTTCGAATTCCCGATAGATCGGCCAGAACACCTCCGACTCGGCGTCGGTAAACTCCATCACTTCCGTGATCACAGCGACCTTCTCCGCCCGGACGTCCGTGCGGAGCATCTCGATGTACGAGTCGACCTGCGCCATCGACGCCGTCGCCGGCAAAAGCACGCACGCGACCAGCGCAAGCAGAATAACCTTTTTCATTTCCAGTCCTCCTGGGGTTGAGTACAAATATCGACCCACCGGCAGGGCGCCGAAGGGTTGATGAATAAACCACATTTTGAAAATATCGTCAACCTACAGCGAAATAAACAGACCGCCACCCAGGGCCCACTGCCAGAGCGCGGTGCCGCCGATCGCCAGGCCGCCACCCTGGGAACCGAAATAGAGCCCCCCGCTGGCGTCGAGGAAGCTGGCAAACAGGCGGCCGTTCAACCGGAGGCCGATCCGCTCGCTGAGGTAGACCTTGGCGCCGGCGTGGAAAGCGAACGAGAACATCCACTTGGTCTCGCCGGCCTGGCTCGGATCGAGAGACGTCGCCCCGATGGTGCCGCCGGTGTACGGCATCACCTTGCCGCGCCTGAACCCCTGGAGTGCGCCGATATGATAGTACGACGTCGTAACATCCCCGAGCGTCTGGGTGGGCGACCCGAAGGTGTTGGGAATGAACTCCATCTCGGACTCCTGGCGCTCGTACAACAGTTCGACCTGCGTGCCCGGCCGGACCTCGACGTCGAGCGCAATACCGTACGCCGGGTTGTTCTTGATGTCGAAGTTGCCAGCAGTGAAACCTCCGCTTCCATCCGGCACCGTCGCAGAGACCCTGCTCGTCCACAGGTAGTCGGCGTAGAAGTTCAGTTCGATCGCCGGGTGCTGGGCCCAGACCGAGCCCGCACATACGACGACCACGAACGCTGCCAGTATAGATTTGCGAATCATTTTTTTAGCCCTTTCAGCAGTGATCGCCGTCCTTGTTCTTTATTCGTGGGCGCCGGAGATTGCGGAGAGAGACTATCACGGGGCCAATTCCCCGACAAGCGCAATTGCCCGGCGCCGGAATAGATATTTCTTATTGTTATATATATATATTACTTCGACGGGGGATAATTGAGCAGCAACCGTTTGACCGTATCGCTGACGTCGCGCTCCATTTTGTCGGGTGTAGGACGTTCGTCGAGCACCCCCTCGGCGACGCCCCGCCAGACCAGCTTGTCGACGCTCGTGTCGATCAGGTCCAGTACGAAGGTCCCCTCCTGGAAGTGATCGGAGCGTGTGTGGCCGCTGAATCCGTAACCGTAGCCCGTGGTCCGTATTTCGGTGATGTTTTCGACCCCGATGTGATAGGCGATGAGGAGGTCGGGGTCGTTCTCGACCAGTGTCAGGCCTTTCTTCGCCAGGCCCTCGTTCACGGCTCGCTGGATGCGGGCCTCCAGGAGGCCGCTCTGCTGAATCGCCTGGGGAGTTCCCTCCGTCATCGTCGTCTGCTCGTACCAGGCGAAGGTCTTGAAGCGGCTGAAATCCACATCGGGGTCGTAATCGTGGTC
>CBDUWU010000090.1:0-12786 GCA_965371015.1 uncultured bacterium
GCGTCGGGCGCGCCGGTGCCGCGGGAAACCGATCAGTCGAATTCGGACAGCTTTTCCAGCAGAACATCGAGATGCTGTTTGTAGATGCCCGTGTTCGGGTCTTCGATTACGAGAGCGCGATTGTAAGCTTTTTCGTAGTTGATCTTCGCCAGGCTCCATTCTTTCATCGTTTCGTAAGCTTCGCCCAGGCTGTCAAAGACGTTCGCCGATCCCGGGTAGTTGGCGATATTCAGTTCGAACGCCGCAATCGCATCGTCGAACCGTTCCTGTGCCAATAACAAGTACCCCAGCTGGTTGAGCAGGCCTTCCGGTATCAGCACCTCGTAGCCGAGTTCCGCACTGAGATTCTCGTAGTGCTCCTCTATTGCCGGGATGTCGGCGTCTGAGAGATCAGCCGGCAGACGCCAGTTGGCGAATATCATTTCGAGCCCCCGGTAAATACTCTTGAGAGGCGTGCTCATGTGGTCGTCGTCTTCCATGACGACATATTCCCATCGCAGGCCGGTGTCATCTGACTTTTCGAGCATACCCGTGAGGCGTTTCAGCGGCGCCAGGTATTCAGGTTGATTGCCAACCGTCAGGAACAGAGAGTTTCCCAGGTCCGGTTTGCCCTCCAGGATCCCCTCTGCCTCGTCGATCACGTGTTCGTCGTCGTACTCGAGGTACGGACTGGCGGCAATGTACGCGTTGAACATGTCCGGACGCGTCATGAGTGCGTGCACGGCTAACATTCCCCCGAGCGAGTGGCCAAAAAACACCCGGTACGGCTGCGTCCGGTAATGCTGATCGATGTGCGGGATCAGTTCTTCTTCGATGAATCTCAGGAATGCGTCGCCCCCGCCGGATGTCGCTCGTTCCTCTATGTGGGTCGGAGTCAGGTCGCGGCGACGGTCGACGTTGGCGATTCCTACCACGATCATCTGAGGTATTCGTCCCGCGGCTGAGAGAAAATCGACGGAAGCGGTCGCGTGGTGAAAGTGGGTCACGCCATCCGTGATAATCAACACCGGGTAGTGCGATTGCGTCAGATGGTACCCGGCGGGTAAGTCGATAAGGATCGGCCGCTCTTCCCCCAGTACGCGGGAATAGATCCTGGTGGCGAATCCGACCGTGATCGGGCGTATTTCGGGCTCCTGCGCGGCGGGACGGCCCGACATCAGGGTCTGGGTCAGCAGCATCACCGCCGTAAACAACAACGCGTATCGGCTATTTCGGATATTCATATCGCTTTCGTTCTCACTCTCGTCAATATCGGGTCTTGTGCGCCGGCGGGACCGATCTCTACCATATATAATATACCCATGTCGTCCCGACATGTCGGAACGATCCGTTTTCGTCTTCGCCTGCTGAATATAGCCAAAGAGGCTCCCCGCCGACACCCACTTTTTTCGCACGCCGGACGCGCGCCGGGCGTCAGAATCAGCGCCGGAGATGCCGGCCCGATTCAACGTAGGGCTTGAATCGCTCTACGAGGAAGTGAAACCACACTCCGTCGACCGTTTCGGGCCACCCCGGTGTCATCTCTCCGGCGGCGCGCACGGTTACCTGCAAACGCGTCGAGTCGGTACCGGCGTGGGCGAACTCGTACGTGTGAACCATGTGGACGGCGTTGCCCGCCAGGCCCAGCGGGCCTTCGAACCTGAGCAGCTTGCCGCGCTGCGCAAAGGTCACCGTGGCGTGTAGCACGCCGTCACCGGTGTCATCGAATATTTCCCAGAATCCGCCGCCGGGTTTCGGCTCGATGTAGAACTTTACCGGCGAATCCGAGAATGAGTGGTCCCACCACCCGCTGATGTCTCCGGTGATGGCGTCATAGATCGTTTCCGGCGCACCGGGCAGCACGAGGACGTGCTCCACGACAAATGCACCCGTCTCGAGGTTCCGGGTCCCGCCGGCGGCGGTATCCGGTCCTCCCGCCGCGAGTAACAGCGGCACGAGGCAGCAGGTCACGGCAAAAATTCGTCGATTCATCGTCCCTCCGAATCGTTGATCGTTGATTACCAGCGAGTTAATCCGATCGAATCGGCGCCGCCGCCCGATGGCGATTTACAACGGCGGGCCGGTCTAATATACTATTGTTTGCGTCCAGTGTCGATCGCAGCAAGTTTCCAACAGGGTAAGGGATCCAGCATTGATTGGTCGTACCGTTTCTCACTACAAAATCGTCGAAGATCTCGGCATGGGCGGTGAAGACACCGTTTACAAGGCCGAGGACACCCGGCAAAACGAAACGGTCGCTCTCAAGATTCTCCGGCGCTTCACACCTGAACCGAAACCTGGCGACGACGCCGCGTCCGCCCTCGATCAGTTTCGCCGCGAAGCTTTCGCCGCTTCGGCGCTGGAACACCCCAATATCTGCACGATAAACGAGATTGAAGACGTCCCGGACCTCGGGACGCTCATCTCCATGCCGCTCCACGAGGGTGAAACGCTTCGCGAACGCATCGACCAGGGCCCGCTCCACATACAGGAAGCCGTCGAGATAGGACACGAGATCGCCGCCGGTCTCGCCTGCGCGCACGACAATGGCATCGTTCATCGGGGCCTCACGCCGTCGAACGTGTTTATTTTGCGGGGTGGCCTCGTCAAGATCCTCGATTTCGGCCTGTCCGCACACCCCCGACGCCAACAAATTGCCCGTACGAAGATAGAAGACGTGGCATACATGTCGCCGGAACAACTCCGCTTCGAAGACGGCGACGAGCGGACCGACATCTGGTCTCTCGGCGTGATGTTGTACGAGATGATCGGAAGAAGGCGCCCCTTCGATCACGTCGTCGAAGCGGGCCTGTTATACAAGATTCTCTCCATGGAACCCGCGCCGCTGCTGGAGCTGCGGCCGGATTGTCCGCCGCACCTCGCCGACATCGTCCAACGCTGCCTTCAGAAGGATCCTGAAAACCGATTCCATTCCCTGGACGAGTTCATACAGCAATTGAAAATACTCAGCGGCAGTATCCGCATGGATCGCGCGTTATTTACGCACCCGCTCAAGGAAACACCCGCCGTCGGATCGGCGTCCACGCTCGGGCGCATTTTCTGGCCCGCCGCAGCGGTGCTTACGGCCGTCGCCATAATGGCCGTGGTCATCTGGCAGGGGCTCGACGGCGACCGGCAGCCGGCGGGCGTTGAAACACTCTACCGGGTTGCCGTACTCCCGCTCGAAAACCGCGCGGGCGACGAGCCCGGCGACGATTTTGTGAGCGGTTTGTCGGAGCAGGTCGCCTCGACGGCCGCGGGCCTCGAGCCGTACCATGAATCGATGTGGGTGCTCCCCTACTCTCAATCGGCGCCGGGGATGCCGGAGGGCGCCGCCGATGCCCGAAACGCTTTCGGTGTCAATCGGCTCCTCGCCGGCTCAGTTCAACGCTTCGGCGACGGTTACCGGCTCACCCTCGACATCCTCGACGCGGAAACTCTGACACCCATCGAATCGAAGCACATTGATTTTCGCCGTGAGTCGGCGCACTCGCTCCATACCGACGTCTACGACGCGGTCGCCGATCTGCTCGACGTCGACTCTCCGCCGGAGTCAAAGCCCGCGCCACAACCGGAGGGCATGGCCGGCGTTTACGAAAATTATCTCGAGGGCGTCGGCATCCTGCGCCGTTCGGATACGGGCGCCGAGGTCGACGACGCCATCGCCGCGCTGCGGCAGACGGTGCGGGAGGACTCTTCGTTCGCTCCGGCTTACGCCTGCCTTGCCAACGCATACCAGGAAAAATTCAGACTCACGGGCGAAACCGTCTGGCTCACACGCGCGGAGGCCAACTGCGGTGAGGCTCTGAGACTCGACGAATCTCTGGTCGACGCGCGCATGACACTGGCCGAAGTGTACGAAGAGACGAACCGTGGAGAACAGGCGTTGGAGACTTACACAAAGGCGCTGTCGCTGAATCCCCGGCACACCGTGGCGAGTCGAGAAATCGGCGATATTTTCGCCGCGCAGAACCGCCTCGACGAAGCCGAGGCGGCCTACCGGAGAATGATCGACACGGAACCCGACTACCCCGCCGGCCACCGGGCGCTTGGGCATTTCTACTTCACAACGGGCCGCATCGACGAAGCGGTTTCCGAGTACAACGCAGCGCTCCGGATGGCACCAGATGACTGGTGGACGCTGAAGAATCTGGGCGTCATCCGCTTCCGCCAGGAAAACTGGGAAGAATCGCGCAAGCTCTATACCCGGTCGTTCGAGACCCACCCCGAGTGCGCCACGGCCGCCAGCCTGGGAACACTCCTCTACCTGGAAGGCTGGTTCGACGATGCCGCGTATTACCATCATTACGCGTTCGAGAACTGCGATTCCACCGACCGCTTCTCTTATCGCAACCTCGCCAACGAAGCGTCGGCTCTGTTCTGGACCACGGACCGGCGAAAACAGGCGTCACCTTTGTTCCGCCGCGCAGCGGAACAGGCGGAGCGCACCCGGGACCAGTCTCCGGAAGACACAGGAGTACTGGGCGATCTCATGGGTTACTACGCTGTCCTGGGAGACCGGTCGGCCGCGCAGGCGATCATAGAGACGACGGACCCGCGCTCGTCCGGCGACGCTGACCTTTTGTACCAGATCGGCCGCGCATGGGAATGGATGGGCGAGCGGGAACTCGCGCTGCAATACATCGGCGACGCGATCGACAACGGTTATTCGATTCGCAAGATCGAAGCGGAGCCGCACCTGCGGGATCTGTGCGACGACCCTCGCTACAGCGAGCTCATCGAGCGAACCCAATCCGAATCTCAGCACAACTGAGTCCGTTAACTCCTCATTATATAAAGGTGTCCTCAGTCGAGGTCGAGGACAGCCTGGATCTGCGGGGACCGGTAGCGTGCACCCCCGGTCAGTACGCGCAGGTTGGGGAGGATTTCTGCTTCGCCTTCGCCGTGCGTGTGTCCGCACAGGACGGTCACCCGCCCGTCGGGGAACTCAGACGCGACTTCCCTGATCGCGTCACCGCCGGCCTGACAGCAGAAAAACGGGGCCCAGTCGTCGCTGGAAGCCACTCCGTCATACCACGCGGCATCCCGGAACGGCGGTACGTGTGTCACCACCACGACGTCGCGGTGCGTCTCCAGTGCCCGCGGCAGCACCGATCGAAAATGATCCGCCGCTTCGTCGCCCAATTCGCGGAGCACGCGGATCAGCCCGTCGCGGTCCCGGCCGGCCAGCTCGTCTATCAGAAAGAAATCGCTCAACTCGACCGTACTCGTGTCAAAGTTACCCGCCCGGGCGTCACCCCACCCGTCGTGCCCCACGATCGCCGTCGTCTCGGACAACTCGTAGACACCGGATTGATTGAGCCAGTGCAACTTTTCCGATCTCTGATCGAATTCCGACACCTCGCGCCGCACTCCCGCAATAGAACCGTGGTAGAAGTCGTGGTTGCCGAGCACGAAGCAGACGGGAGCCTCGATCAACCGCTCGATCCGCCGTAGATCGCGGATGATGTATCTCGCGATGGATATATCTCCCGCGAGGAGTACGACGTCTGGCTTCTCGCCGTCCACAAGGCGCAGAAAATCGTCGACGGCATCTTCGTCGAGAAAATCCAGGTGAATGTCATTGATCCAGAGGGCCCGTTTCACGGCTTGGCGTACTTGATATTGTACGGGTTGGATACGTGGACGGTGTAACCCGTGTGCAGGCGGGCCAGCTGGCCGATGTGGAGATAGTCGTGCGCCAGCCACGCGGCGAGCAGATCGCCGGCGCGCAGCGTGCCCAGGGTGCGGTGTGTGTAGCTCCTGTCCCACTCGGGCTTGCGCAGTCCGTGCAGCCACTCGAGTGAACGGCGTCTCTCGTCGATCCACATCTGAAGTGTTTCTTCCAGGATGCCGTCGTTGTAGTTCTGCGCGGACAGCCACCCGATCGGGTCGAACGGCGGCCACTCCTCGCCGGGGTGGTTGAGCGTAAAATCGATGCGCGTGCGAAAATCGAATTGCTCCTCGTCATAGAGGTGGCCGATGACCTCGAGGATCGACCATTTGTCGGGCGCCGGGCGCCAGCGCGCCTGTTCGTCGCCGACTCCCTTTGCCAGGCTGGCAACAGTCTCGACATTGGCCGACATGCGCACGGTGATGTACTCGAGATTCACGGATGGTACCTCGTTCGCTTCAAGCCAGGATCGGAATGATTTTCTCCTGCAGCCCGCCGCCGGTCACCTGCACACCGCCGTCACTGTCGACGAGCACGTTGATCTCCGTCCGCACGCCGAATTCCTCCATGTAGATCCCCGGCTCGATGGAAAACAGCGTGTTGGGCAGCACCAGGCGGTCGTCGTGGGTTTCGAGATTGTCCATGTGCGTTCCGTTGCCGTGGACCTCCTCGCCGATGCTGTGGCCGGTGCGGTGCACGAAGTACTCTCCGTAACCGGCCGCTTCGATGACGCCGCGCGCAGCGTCGTCGACTTCCCACCCGCGCAGTTCCCCGCCGGCCGCAAAGCGTTCCTTGATGAGGGCCACCGCGGCGTCGCGCCCAGCGGCCGCGACGGCGAATACCTTTTCGTACTTTTCGGGCACCGACGTTCCGACGAATCCCATTTTGGTGATATCGCTGAATACCGCCCGAGGCCTGTTGAAGCGCGCCCACAGGTCGATCATCACGAGTTCACCCTCGGCGACCAGCGCGTCGCCTTCTTTTTTGGGCTCGAAGTGCGGGTCGCCGCTGTGCGGGCCGACGGCGACGATGGGCGGGTGCTCGGGATAGAGGTCGTTGGCGTCGAAGTGGTCAAAAATCACTTGCTGGATCTCGGTCTCGGCGTATGGCTTGCCCCGCTTCACGCCTTCGGCGATTTTCGCCCAGCACAGGTCGAACGCCGCCGTGGTGAGTTTTTCGGCGTCGATGTGCGACTGCCACTGCTCTTCGTCGAGCGTCGCTTCGAAGAACTGGATCAGGTCTCCCGACG
This sequence comes from uncultured bacterium, assembly GCA_965371015.1. Classification (GTDB taxonomy): domain Bacteria; phylum Krumholzibacteriota; class Krumholzibacteriia; order WVZY01; family JAKEHA01; genus CBDUWU01. The sequence continues at coordinate 6,903 of CBDUWU010000090.1, forward strand.
ATGCGACCTCGACACCGGTGCCCCGAACGAGATCGATCGTGCCGCCGTCGACGGTGGATACGTACGGAATCGCGTTATTGGGAGAATACTCCATCGCCACGCGCTTCATTCCCTTGACCAGGTCGGCGATGCCGGCCTGAAGCTCTTCCCACCTCAGATACACTTTCTTGTCGCCGGGCAGATGATCCAGCGTCCCCATTTCGATTCGATGAACCAGCTTTGTGGGCTCCCCTTCGGCGGGTACCATATAATAGAAGCGCCGCGATACCAGCGAGGTCGGTGCGAAATCGAGCACGCGCCGGGCCAACACGTTGGAGCCGTGGAAGTCAAAGAACAGCCATCCGTCGAATCCGAAATCTTTCAGTGCTTTCTGGATCTTGTCGAGCTGAAACATGGTGGAGAATCTCCTGTTGGTAAATGTACGTCGGAGGTCAGGATTCGGGAGGGACGACTCGAATACAGATGACTTTGTTCTCCGGCAGATCGGGGGAGAACCCCCTGTAGGGCCTGCCCGCGTAGGTCCTCGTCCGGGCCCCGATTGCGACCTTGCAACGACCCGGCCTGCCCTGCTCCGACACCACGATGCTGACCGGGTGGCGCGGGTGGATGAGCTTTCTCTCGAGCTGAATGGAAAGGTCCGGGGATTCCGGGTCGCGTTTGTGCCAGATCACCCACTGGCGGCGGCAGACGAGGAGCGTGTCGACCCGTTCGCCTTCGACGTATACGTTGGCGTTGCCATCGATCTCGACGTGGAGCGGGGTGCGCACGTTCCCACCGCCCGCCGATGTCGCGTCGACGCGCGATGCCGACAGCACACACAGCACGATGCCGGAGAGGGCGAGTATCCAGACGGTGGACTTCACGAATGCTATCGTACCACGTCGCGCGCGCGCCGCAAATACGGAATCGCTTGATTTCAAATCCGGTTGCGGTATCCTGTACACCATGAAAATCGCTCCGTTCCTCCCCGCATCCGTCCCGATGGCCTGCCTGCGTTTCGCCGCGGCGGTCGCGGTCGCTGCGATACTATGCAGTGTCACGTATATGGCGCCGGCGGCACGAGCGAGCGACGCACCGAACCAGGACGAACAGGCGAGTACGGATCGCCGGGATCGCCTCCTCCCGATCCCCGCGTCACAGATGACGACGAAAGCCGAGGAGGTGTCGTCGCTCCTGCGCGGGCTGCGCGACCGACCCGTCCACGACGAGCAGATCGACAAGATCGAAAAGGATCTTCCCGGGGCCTTTGAGCTCCTCTACAAGTTGACTGACCTGACCGATGCGGCGCTTTCCAGAACGATGTCCTCGAGAACGCTCGATGACCTCGGCCGGAGATGGAACCGCACACGGGGCGCGATCGAAGGATGGCGCTCACGCGTTGCCCGCAGCGGCCAGGCGATCGACCGTGATATCCAGTCGCTCCAGGAACTCCGCGAGTTGTGGGAAGTAACGCTCGAGCACACACAGGAATCCGGCACGCAGGACGCGATCGCCGACGCCATCCGTACGGCGATCGCGAAACTGCGGAGCGAAGAAGAACGGTTCGGCGAACACCGTGCCCATTTGTTGAATCTCGGCATTCAGATCGATCAGGCCGAAAACCTGATAGCGGATGCCTTCGACCGGCTGGAAGAGGCCAAGAGAGACCTCCGGGTCCGGCTCTTCGCGCTCGACACCCCGCCGTTGTGGTCCGTTCTCATCGATCCTCCGCCGCGGGCCAATCATATCGCCGGGATCAGGCAGGCGGCGAGAGATTCCCGAGAAGCGCTGGTACAGTTCGCCGGCGATTATCGCGACCAGTTAATCGTCCACTTCATCGCGCTGTTGGTGATGTTCTTCATTATCAGATCGTTGAAAAAAAGGGTCGAACAGCTGCAGCTGAACGACCCCACGCTGGAGGACTCGATCCGGGTCGTGTCGAAACCGTTTTCGTCGGCGCTTCTACTCGTGCTGGTTGGCCTGCTGGTTTTTTATACGAACCCGCCTCGAGTCGTCGATGAAATTACGACGATTCTCTGCTTCATACCACTGTATCGAATCCTGCCGCGAAAAGTATTCCAACACGTGGGCAAATTGATCGTCTGGCTGATCAGCCTGCACGTCTTCGACCGCCTGACCGACATATTGCCCTATCTGTCCCTTTTGAAACGGCTGCTGCTGTTGATACTGACGACGGTGGCGTTCGCCGTCGTCGTCCGGGCCATCCGGAACGAAACCACGAGGAAGATTCCCGGGGCGCCCAATCTTCGTTCGATAGAGAAAATCGCCGCGGTTCTGCTCGTCGTTTCCTTCGGCGCAAATATCCTCGGTGACCTGTCGCTGGCCGACGTGATCGTTTCGGCGGTCATATCGGCGGCGTACTTCGCCCTGGTGTTGTACGCGGTTTTCCTGGTGATCGACGCCGTCCTCCGGATCGGGATGGGGACGCGCATCGCGCGCAAGCTCAGAATGGTGCGGCGTCACGGCGACCTGGTTCATTTGCGGATCATGACGGTCCTCAGGGTCGGATTTCGGATCCTCTGGCTCGCGGCGGCCCTTCACTGGCTCCAGTTGTTGCCCGTGCTCGTCGAGGCGGGCAAACGGGTGCTGACCGCGGAAGCACGGTTCGGCAGTATCCCGATCTCGCTCGGAGGCATCCTCGCGTTCGCGTTGACGGTGTGGATCGCGTTCCTGCTCTCCCGCACCATCCGCTTCATCCTCGACGAAGACGTATTCCCGCGAACGAAGCTGCCGCGCGGCATCCCCAACGCGATATCCACGGGCCTGCACTACATCATTCTGCTGCTCGCGTTCATACTCGCCGTCGCGGCCACGGGCGCCGACCTGGGCAAGTTCGCCATCCTTGCCGGCGCCTTCGGCGTCGGTATCGGTTTCGGCCTCCAGAATATCGTCAACAATTTCATCTCCGGCCTGATCCTGATCATCGAGCGGCCCATCATGCCCGGCGACACGGTGGAGTTCGGCAACCGCATCGGCGACGTCATGCGGATCGGCCTGCGGTCGAGCACGATCCGGACGTGGTCGGGCGCCGAAGTGATCGTCCCCAACGGCAACCTGATCGCGAGCGAAGTGACCAACTGGACGCTGTCCGACCGCCAGCGCCGTCTCGATCTTTCGGTCGGCGTCGCCTACGGATCCCCGGTCGAGCAGGTGATGGAGATTCTTGCCGGTATCGCCGTGCGGCACCCGGAAGTCATGGACAATCCCTCGCCGCAAACATTGTTCCTGGGTTTTGGCGACAGCTCGCTCGATTTCGAACTGCGCTGCTGGACGGGAGAATTCAGGAAATTCCGACGGATCAAGAGCGACCTCATCGTGGGCATCGAAGCGGCGCTCGGCGAAGCGGGTATCACGATCCCGTTCCCACAGCGCGACCTGCACATCAAAACCCTCGAAACCAACGTCGGCCGGACTTTGCGGGGAGAAGAACCGGTCGAGGAGAAGCCGCCGCCGGCACCCGTGGAGCCCGAGCTCCCCCGCGTACCCAAAAATCCCCAGCTCCCGCCGCTGCCGGGTGACCAGGCGGCCCCTGCGGAGGCGGGGGACGGCGATGATGGCGACGACGATTAGGTGATGATGAGGCTGTTCCCGCGTGCCGGGACCGGCTACTATGAGGTTGAGGTGCAAACGTGACTCCTTCCCCATCCGATAGAACACCTGACGGTCCCGGCGGCGACTCCGGGGTGAAGCGCAAGGCCGAGGCGTTCTTCGCCGGTGAACTCTCCGACACGGAGCGCACCGCGTTCGAGCGGGAGATGGCCGGAGATCCGGAACTCGCCCGCAAAGTCTACGAAGCCATGGGAATGGGGCCCGTCTTCCACGAGGCCCTCCAGGCACTCCGCACCCGCCACCTCGAATCCCACGCACGCATCGCCGACCGCTCGATTTCGAAGCACGTTCCCTGGTGGGGCCGCACCCGTTCGCGGCTCGTTCTGGCGGTCGTCGTGTCGGCCCTGGTATTTCTCGTCGTATTCGTCTCCAACACCGGCGACAAACCCCGTGTCGACCCGCGCTCCCCGTCCACGCCGGGCTCCGGATTCAGCGGCATGACCCCGTCGGGGGACCTGGAAGCACTCCCCATCCAGTTCGCATGGACCCCACACCCGACAGCCGGACAGTATCGATTCGAGATTACCGATGATTCATCGCAGCTGGTCTACTCTACCATCACCTCGGAAACGACGCTGATCGTCGCCCTCGACCGTCTCTACGAGCGCGGCTTCCGCTCCGGAACGTGGAAGGTGGTACCGCTCGACGTACACGGTGGCGAGTTGGGATCCAGCGAAGAGGTCAGAATCCGCGCCGTCGTCCGCTGACGGTTTATCTGTGATATACTGATTTTACGAGCTTCGGCCGGGGAGGCGACGGGGGGGGGGACGTCGAAACCCTTTACCAGTAACCAGTTGGAGACAAGCGCGTTGACTGGCGACGGCGCTTGCGCCGGGCGTCCGGGTGTCTTATAATTTGTATACGAATCCGTTACCCCACCCTGCTCTCAAACCTGGCGCGCATTTCGGGAGGCGATAACCAATGAATCGCAGATTTCGTCTATTTGTGCTCGCCGCACTTGCGCTCGCCGTTGTCTACGCGGGCTGCGGCGACTCTGTCCAGCCGATCGAGAACGAACAGAACAACCCCTCGGGCCTGATCGCCGGTGACATCGACGCGGCCAAAGGGAGCTTCGAGTACTCTTCCGACACCGCCGGCGACCCCTCGAACCCATTGCGGGGGCCCTTTATAATTCGCGGCACCAACATCCACTACGTGGACAGCCTCAGCGCCCTCTCGGTGGACATCACCGTCGAGCACCGCTGCCGCTGTGAATTTCCCGAGCCCATCGGCTTGACGTTCGTCAGCCTGCTCCCGCCCGGCGTGACCGTCCAGAATCCCGACAACGGCGAACACGGCCCAGGAGCGGCAATCGTGTTCGAGTTCGAGAACGACGATGCTGTGTGGTCTCCGTTTGAGGAGAGTCTGCCTCGAACGGTGTTATTCGGAGTCGACCGCGGCGTTTCGATCGGCTTCGTCGCGCGGATCGACATCGGCATGGATCCCGACCTCGGTTCGGTCGGGGGAATCGTCTGGCACGACGGCAACCGAAACGGCCACATCGATCGCGGCGAACCCGGCATCGGGGGCGTGGTAATCAACATGTACCGCACCGACGGCCCCGAAGCCACGATGCCGCCCGAGATCCTCTGGCGGGCGGTGACCGGCCGCGACGGCAGCTACCGCTTCGACAAACTCGACGCCGGTCACTACGAAGTGCAGAAGATGCCGACAGAAGGCCTCGAGCCCACGACGCCGACGAAAATCCAGGTCATTCTCGTCGAGGAAGACGGCAAAGTCGGTCATTTTCTGATGGCCAATTTTGGATGCGTCCCCGCGGGACCGCCGCCACGTCCCGTCATCGAGAAGGGAGACTTTGTCGACGTCTGGGGGAGCGAGTACACCAACCGGCCAGTCCACGTCGTGACGGCGCACATGGTACAGGTCACCAAGTGTAACGGCGACCGGCCCACCTTGTCGGCGATCGCGCCGGCGTTTGCCTCCGGCGACATCACCGACATCGACGTCTGCGACCTGCCGGTGGGTGCGCTGATGGGGCCCGTCACCGACATCAACCGTGACGAACGCATTTTGTGGGTAATGGGCACGCCCGTCCATTTCGACACGATTCCCGACGACTCGACGATCACACCGCGTTCACAGGGCGATGGCGGCCCGCTGCCCGGCGAACCGATCGATTTCGAAGACGCCGAGATCGGCGACAGAGTGACGGTGTACGCTTTCAACGATCCCTCTCACCGCACACTCGACGGACTCCATCTCTTCAAGATCACCGCCGAGACGTTTGCCCCGATATACGAGGTCCACGGCAAGG
>CBDUWU010000091.1:0-12688 GCA_965371015.1 uncultured bacterium
GCCCTTAAGGGGCAATAAAATAAAACGATTGACACGGTCTGCGGACGCAGCTAACTTTCAGGTACAGAAAGCTCGCTGTAAGTTAGATTTGCCCCAAATACCTACTCGACCTTTTTGGCGAGGGCCAACCTCAACACCTACCAAGAAGGACTCTTCTGACACCGCTTACACGAGCTTTCTGTTTTTTATAACCTACCCGTCCGTCCCGCGTTCCCGGCGTTTCAGCATCCCGAGCAGAGTTTCCCTGTCGTTCAGTTCCGGGTCCTCCAGAACCTCTTCGAGCAGTTCGTTCAATGCCCTGCCCACCCCGGGACCACCACTCATTCCACATTCACGCATCACGTCGCGGCCGTCGACGGCCAGGTCTGCAATCGAAGTCCCGTGCCGGGCGTCCAGTTCGACGCGGATTCGGCTCTCCAGCTCTTCGAGCCCTTCCGACTTCTCACCCGGCCCCCGCGAGGCGGCGTCGGCGCGGCGAAGCGCGAACAGATCTCCGAGATTATCGCTACCGACACGCCGGATGAAACGGCGGACGGTCGCCGGCCTCCACGCCGGCTCGTAGTTGAACATGTGGTGCCGGACGAGGTTTTCGCAGCGTTTGACGAATTCGTTCGGGTAGCGCAGGCGCTTCAACACCCGGGCTGCGGTTTCGGCGCTCGATATCTGGTGCCCGTAGAACACGACACGATCGCCGAGCTTTTCGTCGGTGACGGTCCGCTTGCTGTCAACCTTGCCGACGTCGTGTAGAAGCGCCGCCCACCGCACGGCGAGATTTCGCCGGGGAGCGAAGTCACAAGTCTTGAGCGAATGCACGAACACGTCGTCGATGTGGTATTCGTTCTGGGTGACGCCGGCGCATCGGTCGAGCTCGGGCAGGATTTTTTTCAGTGCGCCAATATCGTGCATCGCCTGGAACGCGCCGCCCGGCAGGTCGCAGCGCGTCAGCGTCTTCGTCAGTTCATCCTGGATTCGTTCCGCACTGAGAGTATCGAGCAACTCCGACCCGACACGCATCGCCTCGAGCGTATCGGGGTGCACCGTCAGACCCATCGCCACGGAAAACCGCACCCCCCTGAGAATCCGCAACGGGTCCTCGTCGAAGGCCCCGGGAAACATCATCCGCAGGATCCTGTTTTCGAGATCGCGTCGCCCGCCGTGAGGATCGATGATCCTGCCGTCGCTGAGATCGCGGGCGATGGCGTTGACGGTGAAGTCGCGCCTGGCGAGGTCTTTTTCGATGTCGAGCTGCCAGTCCCAGTCGACGTCGAATTCTCTGTGCCCCGGGCCCAGCGATCGTTCCTGGCGCGGGAAGGCAACGTCGAAGACCTTTGCCGAGTCGCGGGGACGGAACTTGTAGACTCCGAATGATTTTCCGACGAGTTCGAAACTGCCGAAGCGTTCGAGGAGTCGTTCGAGGCCATCGGGAGGGATCATTCTGACCAGGTAATCGACCTCGGGGTCGTCCGCCGTTACTCCGAGGAGGTCGTCGCGCACCGCGCCACCGACCATGTAGAGTTCGCCGGCCTCGAGGATCGCCTTCTGCCAGTCGGTCAGCGTCATAATCAACCCAGTTTTATAGGATTCCGGATCCAGAGGATGAAGCCCGTCAGCGCGGTCAGATACGTTCCAATGAGCAGATACCCGATCGAAAATCCGACGGCGGCGGCGCTGGACACCCCGATTACCGAAAAGAAGTAGATCACCGTCGCGTCGCGAGTACCGAGCCCCGAAATCGAAATGGGCAGCAATTCGACCAGCGTCACGATGGGCATGATCAGGAACATGTAGCGGGGATCGATGTCGATACCGAACACGAGTGTGATGTACCACGCCAGCGCAAATACCAGGGCCCACAAGACTACGGTGAGCAGAAAAGCAACGACCATCACGCCCGGCTTGCGAATGCAGACATCGAACGAGTCATAGAACGTGTGAAAATTGAGAGAGAACATCTCTTTGTATTTTTTTGGCACCAGCATCCCGAATACCGGCTTGAGCATCCGCCGCATCAACTTCCGGTTGGTGGCGAGATATATACACATGGCGATGCCGGCGGCGGCGAGCACGACAATCCAGATCGACGGGAGTTCGATGTAATAGCGCGAGAACAGCACCACCGACACGACGCCGAGTAATAACACGAGCAGCAGGTCCCACAACCGGTCGATGAACACGGTGAGAAACGCCTCGCCGAACGTCCGCCCCGTATCTTTCTGGACGTAGAGCGCGCGCAGCGCGTCACCGGCTTTGGCCGGAGTGACCGAAGCCGCGAAGAAACCAATCGTCCATACGGTGGTGCTTCGCCACAGGGAATACTCGATTCCGACCGCGCGCATCAGATATCGCCACCGCACGCCGCGAAGGAGTATAATGAGCAATACGAACAGTGGTGAGAGCAACAGGAGCTTCACGTCGGCCGCCGCGAACACGGCGGCGATCCGATCGAGGCCCGTACTGGCCACAATGTAGACGAAGAGGGCGAGCCCGACAAACGGCAGTAAAATAGACAGTTTCTTGCGCATGACGCGTGAAACTCTAGCAGAAAGCCCCAACTCTGTCTTGAATTAAGTTATCGTCGCGTGATATCATTAGTACCTACGGAGTAACCCATGCCCGATTTTTCAAGCGTGCAGACGGCGCGCATACAGTACCTCGCAATTGCCGCCAGCATTGTCCTCATTGTCGCGATCATCGAGCTGATCCGGCGCGGGCGCCTGCGCGAAGAATACGCTTTGGTCTGGCTGGGCGCCGCGGTCGTCTTCCTCGTCCTGTCGATCTGGCGAGAGTTGTTCGACGCACTGGCCCGGTTCCTCGGCATCGCTTACGCGCCCGCACTGCTGATACTCGTCATCCTGTTCTTCGGGTTCGTCTACCTGCTGCACTTTTCGATCGTCATTTCCAGGTTGACCTCCGAGAACAAGAAACTCGCGCAGGAACTCGCCATCTTCGCCAAACTCGTCGAGGAACGGTCATACCGTGATGATACAGACGAGCCCGCCGGATAACACGGCCGCCGGAGACGGTGCGCTGGCGATCGTTCCCGCGTACAACGAGTCCGAAAGCATCGCCGGCGTGGTGGCCGATCTGCGGGCAAACGTACCCGGTTGCGACATCGTCGTCGTGGACGATCATTCGACCGACGATACGTCGGCGCGCGTCCGGGCCAGCGGCGCCGGCCTGTTGCGGCTGCCGTTCAACCTCGGCATCGGCGGTGCCGTGCAGACGGGCTTCCGATACGCCCGCCGCTGCGGCTACCGCTACGCGTTCCAGTTCGACGGCGACGGCCAGCACCCCGCCGACGACGTGCCCCGTCTCCTCGCTCCCCTGGAGCGCGGCGGGGCCGACGTCGTGATCGGTTCGCGGTTTCTCGAGGGCAAGGGCTTTCAGAGTACGGCGCTGCGCCGGGTCGGAATCCGGATTTTCGAGGGCCTCAACCGCGTCACCTCGGGCCACCGGATCACCGACACCACTTCGGGCTTTCGCGCCTACAACGACCGGGCGATCTCGTTCCTCGCCGACAACTACTCCAGCGACTACCCCGAAGTCGAGGCGATCACCCTGCTGGTGCGCAACGGCTTTCGTATCGTGGAGGTCCCCGTCGTCATGCGGGATCGCCAGGGCGGCGTCTCGTCCATCGGCACCGCCCGATCCCTCTATTACATGGCCAAAGTCACGTTGGCCGCTCTAATATCGACGGGCAAACGCCGGGCTTGATTCCCCGCGCCGATACTGCTATAATACTCCGATTGTAGCCCCATAAGAGGGTAAGGTTGACAGAAATCAAGCAGGGACAGGCGATGAAAAACCACAAAGTCACGATCAAGATTCCCCGTCCCCTGTACAACAAGATACAGCAACTTGTTGAAGATTCAGGATTTAACTCGGCTACGGATTTTATCGTCTATGTCCTTCGCGACCTGATCAGCGAATCGGATGCCAGCCGGCACGACGCGGACGAGTTTTCGCCCGACGAGCTTGCCGCGCTCAAGAAGAAGTTGCGGAATCTCGGTTACCTCTAGAACGCCTGTCACGGAGAAAACCCATATGCCTGAAAAACTGGTCGTCATCGGCCTGGATTGCGTCACACCGCAGCTGCTCTACGGCCCGTGGTTAGATGAAATGCCCAACGTCCGCCGCCTCCTCGACGGTGGATTTCACGCCAACATGGTATCGACGATTCCCCCGATCACGGTACCGGCGTGGATGTCGATGATGACGTCCAAAGATCCGGGTACCCTGGGGATGTATGGATTTCGCAATCGGGCTTCGTACGACTACGGCGACCTTTTTACCGTCAACTCCAACTACGTCAAGGAAAAGACACTCTGGAACTACCTGTCGCGCAACCGGCTGCGCTCGATCGTGATGGGCGTCCCGCTGACCTACCCGCCCAAGCCGCTCAACGGGCTGATGGTGACGAGTTTTCTCACGCCGAGTAAGGATGTCGACTACACGCACCCCCCGGAACTCAAACAGCGGCTCGACGAGATCGCCGGCGGTGACTACATTATCGACGTCAAGGATTTCCGGAACGAAAACAAGCGGGGTACACTCGAGCAGATCTACCGGATGTCGCGGGCGCGTTTCATGGCGTTTCGCCGCCTGCTGAAGGACGAAGAGTGGGATTTCGCCATGATGGTTGAAATGGGTCCGGACCGCCTCCACCACGCCTTCTGGCGTTACCACGACCCCGAACACCGCCTGTATGAGCCCGGCAGCGAGTTCGAGGACGTCATCCATCAATACTACGTCTACATGGATACTGAGCTGGGGGCGACGCTCGACACGCTCGCACCGGACACGTCGGTCATCGTGGTCTCCGACCACGGCGCCAAGGGGATGCACGGCGCGGTCTGTATCAACGAGTGGCTGATCGAGGAGGGGCTCCTCGCCGTCAAGAACTACCCCGAGACTCCCGAGCGCCTGGGTACGGATAACATCGACTGGGAGAAAACGCGGGTCTGGGGCGACGGCGGCTACTACGCGCGGATCTTTCTCAACGTCGAGGGGCGCGAACCCAAGGGCCAGATCCCGGCCGGCCAGCTCGAAGAATTCAAGCGCGAACTCAAGGCAAAGCTGGAGGCGATTCCGGACGAAAACGGGAACAACATCGGCACGAAGGTGTTTCTGCCAGAAGACATCTACCGCGAATGCAAGGGGACCCCGCCGGACCTGATCGTGTATCTCGGCGACCTCGACTGGCGCAGCGCGGGGACGATCGGCAACCGCGCGATCCACATATTCGAAAACGACACGGGTCCCGACGATGCCAACCACGCGCAGGAAGGTATCTTCATCTGGTCCAACCGCGGCAGCGGCACTCTCGCCGGGGCCGCGGACAAGGTTTCCATCTACGACATTACTCCGTCGATCCTGGACTTCTACGGCATCCCGGTGCCCGAAGACATGGTCGGCAATGTGATCTGACAACTGGAGGACGACATGAAAGGCTTTACGTTATGGCTGACGGGTCTTCCCTGCTCCGGCAAATCCACCCTGGCCAAGGCCGTGGAAGAAACGCTGCTCGAGCGCGGGCTGCCCGTCGAGGTATTCGACGGCGATGATATCCGCACCAACCTCACCAAGGGGCTGGGTTTTTCGCGCGAGGACAGGGACACGAACATCCGGCGCGTCGGATACGTCTGCGACCTGCTCACCCGCAACGGCGTCGTCTCGATCGCGGCCGTGATCTCGCCCTACCAGGCGATTCGCGATGAAGTCCGCCAGACCGTCGGCCGCTTTGTCGAGGTGTTTGTCGACGCGCCGATCGAGAAGCTCATCGAGCGCGACGTCAAGGGGATGTACAAGAAGGCGATCGCCGGTGAGATCAAAAACTTCACCGGTATCGACGACCCATATGAGACGCCGGAAAAGCCGGAGGTGCACCTGCACACCGACCAGGAGTCGGTCGAAGTCAGCACGGACAAGATCATAAAGACGCTCGAACTGCTCGGCCACATCCCCGCGATCGAAGGCTCGACCGATTATACGCCCGAGGAGGAGGACGCCATCAAGAGCCGCCTCCAGGACCTCGGGTATATTTAAGCGAACGGTATATCTAAGCGAAAGATATATATAAACGAACGGATTCGACATGGCTCTGAAATGGACCAAGCAGCCGCCGCAGAAGGCGTGCGTCGTCGGGCTCGACGGCACGCCGCACTCGATGCTCACCCGCTTCATGGAGTCCGGCGTGATGCCCAACATGCGCGACATCGCCGCGCGCGGGCGAGCGACGGCGATGACGGTCACGCTCCCGGAGATTTCCTCGGTGAGCTGGTCGAGCTTCATGACGGGCAAGAACCCCGGCGAGCACGGCATATACGGCTTTACCGACCTCGCGGAAGGCTCGTACAAGCAGGTCTTTCCGAGTTTCAAGGACCTCAAGGCCGACACGATATGGGACCGCCTCGGAGAGGCTAAAATGCGCAGCGTCGTCATCAACCAGCCCGCCACCTACCCCGCGCGGCCGATACACGGCGTCCTCGTGTCGGGTTTCGTGGCCGTCCAGCTCGAACGCTCGGTGTTTCCATCGAAGTATCTTCGGCTGGCGCGCAAGCTCGACTACGAGATCGACGTCGACGCCTCGCAGGTCAAGGACAACCCGACGGCTCTGTTCCGCGTCCTGGGCGAACTTCTCGAATCGCGACGGCGGCTGGTCGATGCGCTGTGGGACGAGGAAAAGTGGAACCTGATGGAGGTCATCGTCACCGGTACCGACCGCCTCCACCATTTCATGTGGGACGCCTACGAAGACGAATCGCACGAATACCACAAGGGTTTTCTCGACTACTACCGGCGCGTCGATGACTTTGTCGGTCACGTATACGAGAAGTTTTCGAAGACGGATTTCGCGGACAACTTTTTTGTGCTGTCCGACCACGGTTTCTGCCAGACAAAAAAGGAAGTGTACGCCAACTCGGTACTCGCCTCGCTGGGCTACCTCCAGTTCGACCCCGCCGAATCGACGTCGCTCGAAGACGTCTCGGAGAAGACGGTCGCGTTCGCCCTCGATCCGGCGCGTATCTACATCCACACCAGGGGGCGCTTCCCGCGCGGTCAGATCGCCGCCGACGAGGTGCCCGCTATAAAGGAAGAACTCACGTCGGTGTTTCGCCCGCTGAGCGACGGCGACTCACCCGTCGTCCGAAGAATATTCGATGGCGCCGACGTCTACCAGGGGCCACATTCGGGTAAGGGGCCGGATCTCCTGCTCGTGCCCCATAACGGCTACGACTTCAAGGGCCGGATCGGCTCCCCCGAAGTGTTCGGCCGCCGGAAGCTCCAGGGGATGCACACGTGGGACGACGCCTTTTTCGTGACCTTGCGGCCCGACCTGATGCCGGAAAAAGATGAATTCACATTGCTCGACATACCACCCCAGATCCTGAAGAGTCTCGATGTCTCGTAACGGCGCATACGTTTTGACCGTCGCCGCGGTCGCGGCCATCCTGCTGCCATCGGTGGCGCACGCCTACATCGGCCCCGGTGCGGGTTTCGCGCTTATATCGTCATTCCTGACTCTGTTGATCGCGTTTTTTACGGCGTTTCTCGCGCTGTTGACTTTTCCGTTCCGCGCCGGGGTTCGTCACTTTCGCCGGCGGCGCTCGCTCAAGCGATCGAAGGCGCGCAAGGTGATCATGCTCGGCCTCGACGGACTCGAGCCGACGATCTGCGAGCGTATGATGGAAGCGGGCGAGTTACCCAACATGAAGCGACTGATGGAGACCGGCTCGTACCGGCGCCTGGGAACGTCGACGCCGGCGCTATCGCCCGTCGCCTGGTCGACGTTTGCCACCGGGGTGGACAGTTCGCGCCACGCGATCTACGACTTTCTCTCCCGCGACCGGCGCACGTATCTGCCCAAGCTCTCGTCGAGCGAAGTCTACGGCGCGCGGAAATTCATCCGCCTGGGACCGTTCACCATTCCGCTCGGCAAGGGCGGCGTCAGGATGCTCCGCAAGAGCAAGACATTCTGGAAGATCCTCAGCGAACACGGCATTTTCTGCAGCGTGCTTCGCGTGCCCATCACGTTTCCCGTGGAGAAGGTCAACGGCGTGATGATTTCGGGCATGTGCGTACCCGACCTGCGGGGCTCGATGGGGTCGTTCACCTACTTTACCACTTCCGCGGAAGACGAGAAGATCGGCGGGAAGATCGTGCGCGTCGACAAGGCCGACAGGGGCGGCTGGATGAAGACGACGATTCCGGGGCCGAACAGCCCCCTCGACGGCAAGTTGCTCGAGCTGCCGCTGGCGTTTCGCGCCGACGGCGCGGGGGGGCTCGAGATCGATGTCGCCGGCGAAACGTGCGCCGTCGCCGAACGGACTTACACGCCCTGGATGCGACTCGCGTTCAAGGCGGCGCCCGGCGTGAAGCTCAACGGTATCGTTCGCTTCTACCCCACCCGCATCGGCGACGAGGTCGGCCTCTACATGACTCCGATCCACATCGACCCCGAAAAACCGGCGATGCCACTCTCGCACCCGTCATTCTATTCGATCTATCTCGCCAAGCTCCTGGGGCCATACGGCACACTCGGGTTGGCCGAAGACACGTGGGCGCTCAACGAACGCATCCTCGACGAAAAGGGATTCATCGACCAGGCCTACCTGCTCCACGACGAGCGCAAGAAAATGTGGTTTCACACCCTCGACCGCCTGCGCGACGGCATGGCGTGCATCGTGTTCGACCTGAGCGACCGCCTCCAGCACATGTTCTTCCGTTACCTCGACGCCGACCACCCGGCCAACCGGGACAAGGACACGTCGGAATACAAGGACGCCGTTTACGAGATGTACCGCGAGATGGACGACCTCGTCGGCAAGACTCTCGAGTACGTCGACGACAAGACGGCGCTTTTTGTGATGTCGGACCACGGGTTCAAGCAGTTTCGCCGCGGCGTCAATGTCAACTCGTGGCTCCGCGACCAGGGCATGCTCGTCACGCTCGATGGCGCCGGCGAGGGCGAGTACCTCAGCTCGGCCGACTGGCCGAAGACGCGGGCCTACTCGATCGGCCTCGACGGCATCTATATCAACCTCGAGGGACGCGAGCGCGACGGGGCCGTTTCCGCGGCCGAGTTCGAGGCGGTCAAGAAGCAGGTCGTCGACGGGCTGATGGAGCTTTGCGACGATGACGGTTCGCCCGCCGTCAACCACGTCTACGACGTCAAGAACGACTTCACCGGCCCCTATCGCGACGAAGGCCCCGACCTGATCGTGGGATTTTCCGAGGGCTACCGTGTGTCGTGGGATTGCGCCAAAGGCACGATCGCCGGCCACGTCTTCGAAGACAACACCAAGAGCTGGAGCGGCGACCACTGTATCGACCCCGTGCTCGTCCCCGGCGTGCTCTACTCGAACTGGAAACTGTCCGAGCAGGACCCGCGCCTGATGGACCTCGGCCCGACGGTGCTCGACGTGTTCGGCGTCGACATCCCCGGCTACATGGTCGGAAAGAGCGTGCTATAACAGGATGACGATGAAGAGACTCTTTACCATAATCACCATCTTCGCGGCGCTGATCGCGCCCCGGACGGCGCCGGCCGCCGACGAAACACCGACCGTCGTGATCCTCGGAATCGACGGTATGGATCCCGACCTGCTGCGGACGTTCGTCGACCGCGGGTTGATGCCCAACTTCGAACGATTCATCGCCGCGGGCTCGTTCAGCCCGCTCGGCACGAGCATACCCCCACAGAGCCCCGTGGCCTGGTCGAACTTCATCACCGGTATGGACCCCGGCGGTCACGGCATTTTTGACTTCATTCACCGCGACCCGGAGACGTACCTGCCCGTTTTCTCCGCCGCCGAGATCACGGAACCCGAAAAGACGCTCGAACTCGGCGACTGGGTGATCCCCATGTCCAAAGGGCAGACTCTGCTCCTGCGCAAGGGCGTGGCGTTCTGGCAGATCCTCGACGAACACGACGTGCCTTATATCATCTTCCGGGTACCGGCCAACTTTCCCCCGACGGAAAGCGACCAGAAAACGATCTCCGGCATGGGCACGCCCGACCTCCTCGGCACCTACGGAATCTTTTCCTGGTACACGGACGACCCGTTCTGGGACGGCACGGAACCGTCCGGCGGCGAAGTGTACATGGTCGACACCGCGAGTGACGTGGTGGCCGCAAGCCTCCACGGGCCCGTCAATTCGCTTCATAAAGACCGGCCAGAGATGGAGGTTCCCTTCACCGTCGTGCTCGACCGCGAGAACGACACCGCCCGCTTCATCGTCGACGGCGAGGACTTCATCCTGCAGCCGGGCGAATGGAGCGACTGGGTGCCGGTGCGTTTTCCCGTGATGGGCTGGTTCAAGGGACTGGGCGGCATCGTGCGGTTCCACCTGCGGTCGATTTCACCGACCTTCGAGCTCTACGCCACGCCGATCAACATCGATCCGTCGTCGCCGGCGCTGCCGATTTCTACGCCGCCCGGATACTCGAAAGAAGTCGCCCGCCGCATTGGCAAGTTTTACACGCAGGGAATGCCCGAGGACACAAAAGCACTGGCCGCCGGCGCACTCACCGACGCCGAGTTCGTCGGGCAGACAAAGAACGTCATGGCCGAACGCTGGCGCATGTTAGATGCCGTCCTCGACGACTTCGAAGAAGGAGTGCTGTTCTTCTACGTATCCACCATCGACCAGTCGTGTCACGCCCTTTGGCGCAACGTCGACCCCGCGCACCCGGCCCATACCGAAGACCTTTCTTTCGAGGACCGTTTCGAGGAACTCTACGTCGAGATGGACCGGATGCTCGAAGCCGTCCGGAACCGCATCCCCGAAGACGCTATCCTCATCGTGATGTCCGACCACGGGTTCGCGCCCTACTACAATAAGTTCAACATCAACACCTGGCTCTATGAGAACGAATACCTCAACCTGATCCGCCCCGAACAGCTCGGACAGCACGCATTGCTAGGCAACGTCTTCTGGCGCCGTACCCGCGCCTACGGCGTCGGCATCAACAGCATGTACGTCAACGTGCTCGGGCGCGAGCAGAGGGGGATCGTCCGCGCCGGCGACGACTACGACCGGCTCCTCGACGAGATTTCCGCGAAGCTGCTCGCGTACCGCGACCCCGAGACGGGCGAACAGGTGATCACCACCGTATACAAGACCAGCGAAATCTATCACGGCCCCGAGGCCAAAGACGCCCCCGACCTGGTGATCGGGTACAACCGGGGGTACCGCGGGAGCGACGAGTCAGCCCTGGGCACACTGTCGCACTCGGTCCTCACACCCAACCTGGGGACGTGGACGGGCGACCACTGCATGGATCACAACCTCGTTCCCGGCATTTTGTTGAGCAACCGGCCCATCGTCCTCGACGATCCCGACCTCAAGGACCTGCCGGTGACGATTCTGAATTTCTATGGCATAGCGCCGCACGAGCAGATGCGCGGGCGCGTAACGCTGTCGCCCTGACGGGCGGGAAAGGAGCAACGATGCTCGGAGGACCCAAAATCAAACTCGACAAGGAACTGTTCGCACGCCTGAAGAAGGCGGCCGAACTCGGCGGTTATTCGTCGGTCGACGAGTTCGTCGTCCACGTGCTGGAAAAAGAACTCTCCCAGATCGACGACGGAGCCTCGGACGAGGAGATCAAGAAGCGTCTGGAGGGGCTCGGGTACATTTCGTAACCCCGCAGACACATGCTCTACGGAATCGCGCAGATATTCACGAAGGTGTTCGACCTTGCCGTCGCTCCGTTTGGTAACAACCAGGCGGCGGCGCTTTCGGCGTTGTCGTTGTTGACCGGTGTGGCCATGATCTTTGTGTTCAAGGCCGTCTCCGACCAGCGGCGGATCAAGGCGTCGCGCGACAAGTTCAAGGCGCACATACTCGAGATGCGGATCTACCAGGACGACCTCCTTCTGATCCACAAGGCGCTCTTCAAGGCGCTTGCGACCAACCTCGAGTATCTCCGCGTGAGTTTCGTGCCGATCGTCGTCCTCGTCTCGATCGTGTTCGTCATCTTCGTCCAGCTCGACGAGCGCTACGGCCGCCGTCACCTCGAACCCGGCGAACGCGCCATGCTTACCCTGACCCTCAAGGAAGGCCTCGACCCCATGACCGCCCCCGTCCGTCTCAAGGCCGGCGACGGCATGACGCTCGACTCCGCACCCGTACGCTGGTCCGCCGAGCGCCAGGTGTCTTGGCGGATCCGGCCCCTCGTGCCGGGCAGCCACGAGGTCACCATTGAAGCGTACGACAAGAAGTGGACCCTCCCCATCGCCGCTGAGCGCTCCAACGACGCTATCGGTCACACCAGGACCACAGGAGCCTTCAATCCCCTCCTCTACCCCTCGCTGCCGCGACTCCCCAAAGACTCCCCCATTCAGTCGGTTGAGTTGCGCTATCCACCCACCGACTACCCCCTTTTCATATGGCGAACCCACTGGCTCGTCGTCTTCGTCGTTTATTCGTTTATCGGGGCGTTGATCCCCAAGTTCATCTTCAGAATCGAGATATAGACCTCCAGTTTCCTGCTATACTGGTATTGAGCCCACCCCCCGCAGACCCCTCCCCGCCGGTTTCCGCGCCGGCGAGACAACCGAAGGAGGCCATATTGAGACTATTCGCTACAGTATTGCTGATTTTGTCGATCGCCACCACGACAGCCGTTGCCCAGGAAACGGAGACGACCGGACTCGTGGAGGTTCATCTCGTTTACGTCGGC
>CBDUWU010000092.1:0-12476 GCA_965371015.1 uncultured bacterium
CAATACCGCCACAAATACTCGGGGACCAGACATGGCTCTCACACCTGAAATATAGTTAATCGACAACGTGTTAGCAAACTCCATCTCCTGTTTCGAGAGCCCGGTCCGGACCGTCCGGCCGGATCGAAACGCCCGGACGCGGCGGATGGGACGAGCCCGTCAGGAGGGCAGAAAAAAAAGGAGGCGCCCGACGGGGCGCCTCCTCGAGTCCAGAAGGTGGGTGAGATCTCGTTCGAAACTAATAACTGAAAGCCAGCGAAATACGGTGGACTTCGCCGAGGAAGTCCATATCCGTCCATGAGTAGTCGAACAGCAGGTCCGACGTCTGACTGGTGTCGATCCGCAGACCGAAACCCGCCGCGAGTCCTTCCGAGTCAAAGTTGAAGTTGTACCCGGCTCGCGCGAAGAAAAATTGGTTAAAGCCGTATTCAGCCCCGATATTGATGCGCTCCTGGTTGTCCGACGGGTGCTGGAACTCGAGTACGCCCAGCAGGCTGTTTACACCCACCTGGTACGGCGTGGCCGCGACACCGACCTTGAAGACCGTGGGCATCTTCGACGGCCGGTCGTCATAGTCGACCTTTGAGCCCAGACTCTGGATCATCATACCCAGCCGCATTCCCCACAGGCCGATACGGTAGACCAGCCCGAAGTCGACGGCAAACGTATTGACGCTCTTTTCCGCCAGCCCCGAGTGGATAAAGTGAACAGTGGCGCCCGACGAAAACTTGTCCGTGAAGAACTTCGCGTAGGACAGCCCGAATGACATGTCGCCCGCGTCAAACGTCCTTCCCGTGCCTTCCGGCAGGAAGACCGTCCGCTCGACCTGCGGGTCGAGCGTCAGGGCGCGGGCGCTGACACCGAACGTACCCGGCACGAACGGAAGGTTGAACGCCGCCGCCGCATAGGACATTCCGATGTCCGCCGGCCACCAGGTCTGGTTGAGCGAGATCTGGGTGCGGGTCATGTCCGTCAATCCAGCGGGGTTCCAGTAAGTCGCCGTCGCGTCGTTGGCTAACGCCGTAAACGCCGACCCCATACCCGTGGCACGGGCCGAAACCGGGATCTTGAGAAACTGCAGCGCATACGTTCCCACTTTCGCAAACGGCCCCGTCGCGGCCGCCTGCGTCGGCAGGAATGCTATCAGCGCCAATAAGCAAATCCCTTTGATGATAATCGATCTCACGATTTACCTCCTACTGGGTATCGCAATCCACTTCTGAACTCCAAGAATCCCTCAAAGACGTTCATTTAGAATTCAAATCCAAAACCGACACGCCACACCCGGTGTGACTCCCAGATGGTCGGGTCGAATACCGGGTTGAACTCGTCGAGACCGTCGTCGTTGATATCCTGCAAGTACGCTCCGCCGTAACGGCCCGTCTCCGTCAGATAAGAACCGTCGTCCATCCCAACACTGTTCATGCCGGGGAAGACGCCAGGAGATGTTCCGCCCGGCAGCAGAATATCGTCATCGAGTAAGTTACGTCCCTCGAAAAACAGAGTCAACTCCCGTCCATAGACGTTGAACTGTTTTCGGCCCTGAACACTCAACCGGTGCGACGGCTCCAGCCGTTCCGAGTTTTCCCACATCGGGTCCTGCAGACGGGCATACCGGTCGGTCGGCGTCCACGGCAGCCCGGAACCATATTGATAGATCGCCGTTGCGCCCCACTTGTTCTGGTCCTGCAACCGCAGAGTAACGTTGAACGTGTGACGCTGGTCCCAGTTGAGCGGAAGTTCGTCCGTCGGAAGATGCGTCAGGCCTTCCGCCGTCCGGCCGAAGTCCGCGTCGCTGGCCACACCGTCCGCAAATGAATACGTGTAGTACACCTCAAATCCGAGGCGTCTCGTCAGCCGCTTCTCCAGCGAAATCTCGAGCCCGCGGGAGCTCGCGTAGGTCTTGTTGATGAAGCGCCAGCTCTGGATACCCGTCGAGTCGTCGGTAACCCGGGTCGAGGACACGAGGCCGTAGATGTCCTTGTTGAACACGATGAAGTTGCCGGCGATGTCGTCGGTGAACTGGTGGGAGATACCGGCCTGGTACGCCACCGTCAATTCCGGCTCCAGGTTCGGGTTGCCCAGCGTACCCAGGGAACCGATCGCATCCTGCGTCTTGAACAGGTTCACACGGCTCGGCCACTGGGTAAAGCGCCCGTAGTGGAAGAAGAACTTGTCGCGGTCGGTGATCGGGAATGCGAACCCGAGGCGCGGCGACAGGTTGAACTTCCATTCATCGACTTTCGGGTCGACCTCGGTGCTGTTGATGAGAATTTCGTTGTTGTTGCCGGTCGAAAAGAACTCCCAGCGCACCCCACCGTTGACGACCATGCCCTCGTATTCCCATTTGTCCTGGAAGTACACGGCGCCTTCGGTATTGAAGTTGTGGTAGATATTGACGTTCAGCCCCTGCTGGTAGATACCTTCATCAGGGTTGAACCGCCGCTGCGCGGGAAATACACGCTCATCGTCGGACAGGTCGTTGTAAATCAACTGGATGCCCGATTTGATCCGGTGTCCCTTGAACTGCTCCGACGTGATGTCACCGCGGACCAGGTACTGGAGCGTTTTCTGGTTGGTGAAAAACGGATAGTCGTACGAAGTCACGAAGTAGGGCGAATCGTCGTCGGTGTACCAGTTTGCGTTGGAGATACCGCCCTGGAGATACGTCCCGTTGGGAAGCGTCGTTGGCAACCCCGCCGTATCGAACTGGTGGGGCTGCTTCGCGGTGCCAAATTCGTCGTGAACCGTCTGTGTCGTTTTCAATTCGAGGCGGCTCACCTTGATCGAATAGAGCAACTTGCTCGTGATGTTATGGTTGAACCCGATCTTGAACTGCATGTGGTCGCGTGTTACTTCCGGCGTGCGTGTCGCCGAATTGAACGCAACGAATGACGAATCGGCCCCCTCCTGGTCGCGGACAAACGGCTTGAACTCGCTGTACGGAAACTGGAAGCCGGAAAACAGCACCCACGGCCGATAGTACAGCAAAGTACCGTCCTGGGCGGTCACAGCTTCGTCCCATATGACGTCGGTTTCACCGAGCGTGGCCGCGCGGAAGTTGTGGTAAAACTGCGTAATGACTTCGCCGGTGGCCGGGTCGCGAAATTCCTGAACGACGATCACGCGGCGGATATTGAGCTGCCGCTCCCGTTCCACGTCGTTGGCAATTTCGGCCCACTTACCGTGGTCGATCCGGGTGATTCCGAAGAACTGCATGGTCGGGGGCTCGCCTTCCTGAACGATCGCCAGTCTCTGGAAGTAATGGATCTGTCCTACGTAGCCCTCGATATTCCAGTTGTTGTAGTACGCATCTCTATGAGACCGGGTGACAATCACCTCAGCGGTCATCTTGATTCGATGACGGTTATACGTGAGTTTTGTCTGGGCGTTGTATGACGCCGTCTGGCGCTCGCGGAATTTCAGCCAGTCTGTGATCTTGTGTTCACGACGCGGTTCGATCGTTGTGTTTTCAGTGTCGGAGAACGTCGCCTCACCCGATATGTAATAGCGAAAACTTTTCCACCACGTCGGTCCACCGAATCCGAGACTCAGGCGGTCGAAGTTCGTATAGCTCTTGTCCTGGCGTCCAAAGTCGTCGGTAAAATAGCGGAATTCGCCGCTGAACCGGCGGCCGCCCTCTTTGGTCGAAATGTTGATAACGGCGGACTGCGCGTCTCCGTATTCGGCGTCCATACCTCCGGAGACGATTTCCGACCCCGAAGTACCCAGCAGACCGACACCGACCGTGCCGCCGCCCAGAGGATCGTCGACCGGAATGCCGTCGATCTGAATCTGGACCTCGCCGCTGCGACCGCCGCGGACGTGCATTTCATCCCCCTGCTTGATAATTCCCGCTTTGAGAGCCACCGCGTCGAGTACGTCGTCCACAGGCATCTCTTCGAGCTGCTTGGAGGTGACGGTGGCTCGCGCGTCGGAGGAAGTCACCTCGACCATTTTCTTTTCCGCGGTAACGATGATCTCCTGGGTCTGCATGACGATCGTCTGGTCGAGTTTGAATATGATCCGGGTATCCTTGCCAGAATCAACGCGAATGCCGCTCTTTTCTTCCGCCTTGTATCCCATCATCATCGCCTTGATGGCGTACGAACCCGCCGGAACGCCTCTGATCGTGAACTTACCGTCGTTCAAGCTCATTGCGCCCAGATTCGTGCCGAGTACGATGATGTTCGCGTAGGCAAGCGGCTTGTTGTCTTGGCTGTTCTGGACGATTCCCGATATAGTGCCCGTCTGTGCAAGGAGAGACGTCTGAAAAAGACACACCATAGCGATTGCTAATATCGCGATGGCCGGTCCCTTCTTCTCACCTCGAAACATAAGCGAACCCCTTTCAAAACGCTTCGAAAGCCGATCTACGGACTGACGGTGTGATCGGGCATACTTCGCACACTCTACTATCTGATCTATGTGTGGTGGGGACAGTTATATCGTCAACAGCCTACTGCCGTTAGCGATAAGGTCGATCTGGTGGGGTCACGCTACCACATTACAGGCAGCAAATAAAGCTATATCACGGACTTCGTAGGGAAAATATATGACCGGGAGGTCTGTGTGTCAACAATTATCGTCCCGCCATACGGGGCCCGGGAGCCCCTTGCCGGCGTTCTCGACGCGTCGGGAGCGATGGGGGGGGGCGCGCAGCTCCTGTCGAGCGGGCCGTAGGTGCTTCTTGTGGCAACTTCTTGATTTATGACTATTTACCTCTTATTCAGTTTCCGCCCGTTTCTTTAACCCGTTTGAGAAAGAACTTCGCCCAGCTCGTCTTGCCCGGCGCCGCGACCAGCGCCGCGAGAACCACGAATACGACCAGTCTTCGAACCACTCTTCGACCTCCATGGGAGAATATCTTCAAATCGTAATTTTTTGAGCCTGCGGTGTGGAGTATTGACGAAAGCGTCAGGTGGGGAAAGCTCGATCGCCGCCAATCTACTACTCGTACAACCAGCAACTGACACGATGGCCAGTTTCGACTTCCTTGATCTCCGGCATCTGCTCGCGGCACACCTGCATGGCGTGGGGGCAGCGCGTATGAAATGCGCATCCCGCGGGAATATTCGCCGGGCTGGGCACATCGCCGGGCAACAGGATCCGTTTGCTTTTCTTCGCCGGATCGAGACTGGGGATCGCGCTGAGTAGCGCCTGCGTGTAAGGGTGTTTTGCGTTCGAATACAAGCGGTCGCTGTCAGTCAGTTCGACGATCCTGCCCAGGTACATTACGGCGACCCGGTCGCTGATATACTCCACGACGCCCAGGTCATGCGCTATGAACAAGAAGGTCAAACCCAGATCTTCCTGCAAGTCTTTCAACAGATTTATAATCTGGGCCTGGATCGATACGTCGAGGGCGCTGACTGGTTCGTCGGCAATGATCAAGTCCGGATTGACCGCCAGGGCGCGGGCAATCCCCACGCGCTGGCGCTGGCCGCCGGAAAATTCGTGTGGATACCGGTTCATGTATTCGGCCGGCATACCGACGCGCTCGAGCAGTTCCACCACACGGTCACGGACTGCGTCGCCCTGGGCGAGTTTGTGAATCCGGATCGCCTCGGATATCATGCTGCCCACCGTCAGTCTGGGGTTGAGCGATCCGTACGGGTCCTGGAAGATAATCTGCATGCGCTTGCGCATCTTGCGCATCTCGTACTTACCCAGCGCAAACACCGACTGGTTGTCGAACAGCACCTCCCCGGCGGTGGCTTCGATCAAACGCAGAATCACGCGGGCCATCGTGGTTTTCCCGCAGCCCGATTCTCCGACCAGCCCGAGCGTCTCACCTCGACGGAGCTCGAACGTTACACCGTCGACGGCGCGCACATGCCCCACAACACGGGAAAAAAGCCCGCGCCGGACCGCAAAGTGCTTCTTGAGCCCCTTGACTTCGAGCAGCGCCTCGGTGCTCTTCTGCTGCGGGCGCTTCGCGTTTGTCAAATCCACACCCATATCAGTCCTCGTGAACGTCTTTCCAGCACCGCACCGTGTGGCCCTCCGATACTTCCCTCATCTCGACCGACTCGTTGTCACAACGGTACTCTGCGTATTTGCACCGATCGGAAAAACGGCATCCGGCGGGAAAATCGACCGGATCGGGAACCCTGCCGGGGATGACTTTCAACCGCTCGCCCTTTGTGGCCAGACGCGGGATAGACTCTTTGAGACCCAGCGTGTAGGGGTGGCGCGCGTCGCGAAACAACTCCGAAACGTTACCGACCTCCATGACTTTGCCCGCATACATGACCACAACGCGGCGCGCCATCTCGGCGATGACGCCGAGATCGTGGGTAATCATCAGGATTGCCATGTTAAACTGCTCCTGGAGCGATTGGAGCAGGTCGAGAATCTGGGCCTGGATGGTGACGTCGAGCGCGGTTGTCGGCTCGTCGGCGATGAGAAGGCTGGGGTTGCAGGAGAGCGCCATGGCAATCATCACTCGCTGTCGCATACCACCGCTGAGCTGATGAGGATACGCTTTGGCGGTCCAGCGGGGATCGGGAATCTTGACCAGATCGAGCATCTCCAGCGTCTTCTCCCCCGCCTTCTTCTTGTTCACCTTCTGGTGGAGCATCACCGCTTCTTCGACCTGGTATCCACAAGTGAACACCGGGTTGAGACTCGTCATCGGCTCCTGGAACACCATTGAAATTTCGTTACCGCGAATCTTGCGCATCTCTTTTTCGGACAGCGCCAGCAGATTCTGGTCCTTGAACATGATGCTGCCGCTCTCGATGTTTCCCGGCGGAGACTGGACGAGGCGCATGGCGCACAGGGCGGTGACCGTCTTGCCACAGCCGCTCTCTCCGACGAGGCCCAGCGTCTCGCCGGGAGCGATCGAGAAGCTCACACCGTCGAGCGCGCGCGCCGGTCCCTCCTCTGTGGCGAAAGTGCAGGACAGGTTGGTGATGTCGAGTAGTTTGTCCATGTCGACAGACCCTTCGTCGGGCCGTTTTTTCGTCTGGGTATCGAGAGTGAACATCAATGTATTTCTTTGTTTACTCTATGTTTCGGGTTCCACCACGGTCAAGCGTTTTGATCGTGTCACGGTTTGCCGGTTTTCGTGTCCAGGGCTCCGCGCAGTCCATCTCCCATCAGGTTGCACGCCACCACCGCCATCACAATCGCCAGCGCCGGAAAAGCGCTCACCCACCAGGCTTCCAGCAACACCTCGCGGCCGTCGTACACCATCGCTCCCCAACTCGGCGCAGGCGGCTGCAGGCCCAGCCCGAGAAACGACAGGTATGACTCGAGCAAAATCACCGCGCCGACGTTCAGCGCGGCCGCCACGATCACCGGGCCCAGAGAGTTGGGCAGCAGGTGTCGCGCGACCAGGCGCGCACTTCCCAACCCTGTCGCCACCGCCGCCTGGACGAACTCGCGCCGCTTGAGCCGGATGATCTCTCCCCGCACCAGCCTCGCAATCCCCATCCAGCCGGTCGCCGAAATTACCACGACCAGCAGGACGAACGAATTCGAAAACAGAGCCACCAGCGTCAGCACGAGTAACAGCCGTGGAAACGACAGCAACCCGTCGACGACCCTCATGAGGACATCGTCGACCAGGCCGCCCGCGTATCCCGCCGTGACACCGACCAGGAGTCCCAGCAGCACCGCCAGCACGACCGACACGACGCCGATCGACAGCGACGCCCGTGCGCCGAAAAGGACCCTCGACCAGACATCCCGCCCGAACTTGTCCGTCCCCATGGGGTGGGCGGCCGACGGCTCCTGATACCGCGTCAGAGACGGCGAATCCTGGGCCACCGGGTCCGACACCGCCAGCATCGGCGCCAGGACCGCGCAACAGACAAGCGCCAGAAACAGACAGAACCCGGTCACCGCCATGGGGGTCGCGCGGAAGCGGCGGAAAAATCCCCCGCCCCCCCGGTCACCGGCGCCTCGAGACGCCGCCGGAGCGGCGATACTGCCAACATAGAGCAGCGCCAGGCCGGCGAGGGCAAAAAACACGTCGAGACGCCCGCCGTCGCTCCAGAGCCCGACGAGCTCCCCGCCGCGAAGCGCGACAAAGGCGGCGTACAAATAGAAAAAAACGGCAAAAACGAGTCCGAATCCCCGCCGAGCGCTCCGGCACCCGCCGGGACAAAGTCTTTTGACGGAATGAGTTAGCTTGCTCATGCTGCTTCCGGCCCTTCGCGGACCGTCACTCTCCGTCCGGCGAAAGCCGGAAAGATGCAAGTTTTGTGCGAGGATCGGCGAGAACGAAGGAAACGTCCGCGAGCAGATTCCCCGCAATGACCGTGCAGGCCGCCACGAAATTGACGGCGAGCACCACCGGGTAGTCCCGGGCGAAAATTGCATCGACCATCAGTGCCCCCATGCCCGGATAGGCAAACACCTTTTCGACCACGACGGCCCCTCCGAGTAAAAACGGCACGCTCAACCCGACGACGGTCAGGATCGGGAGCAGCGCGTTGCGAAACGCGTGTATCGTCAACACCCTGCCCTCCGTCACGCCCTTGGCGCGTGCCGTACGTACATAATCCTCCTGGATCGCCTCCAGGAGGCTCCCCCGGGCAAAGCGGGCCAGGCCCGCGGCGCTCGCGATGCCGAGCACGAGTACGGGCAACACGAGGTAGCGCGCACGATCGGCAAAGACCTGCCACGGCGGCGCGTCTTCCATCCCGACCGACTGGACCCCCGACGTGGGAAAC
The DNA here is from genome assembly GCA_965371015.1 of uncultured bacterium. Taxonomy (GTDB): domain Bacteria; phylum Krumholzibacteriota; class Krumholzibacteriia; order WVZY01; family JAKEHA01; genus CBDUWU01. Next base: position 8,685 of record CBDUWU010000092.1, read on the forward strand.
CAGTCGAGCTGCAGCGAAAAGAAAGTGATCAACAGATAGGCGAGATAGAAGGCGGGCACCGCGTATATCACGAGTGTCGTGACCGAGAGCACCCGGTCGGGCGCGCGGCCGCGTTTCCAGACCGCCACCAGTCCCACGCCGAGGCCCGCGATGAGCTGGACGACAAAGGCGACCAGGGTCAGGCGCAGCGTGCGCGGTATGGTTTCGCCGAGTATCGTAGCGACGGGGCGGTGGTCGCGGAGGCTCGTCCCGAAATCCCCTCGTACAAAACTCCACAGCCAACGCGTGAACTGGACGTGCAGCGGGTCGTCGAGACCCAGCTGGATACGGACCCGTTCCATGACGTCGGGGTCGACGTCGGGGCTGTAGTAGCGGCTGAGGGGATCGCCGGGGGCAAGGTGGACGGCCAGGAAGGTGATGGTGATCGTGATGATTACGAGAACAACGGCGTGGACGATTCTGCGAAACACGAACCTCGCCACGGGCACCTCACAATCGGAGCGTTCAGGGTTGTTCGCGCGGGACGGTCACGACCGGTTTGCGGTTGGCCGCCGTCTCGTCCAGACGGCGCACGGGCGTGTCGTGCGGCGCCTCCTTCAGCACTTCGGGCGTCTCGACCGCTTCCCTGGCGATCTGTATCATCGCTTCGGCAAACCGGTCGAGCGTTTCCCTGCCCTCGGTATCCGTCGGCTCCACCATTAACGCCTCGGAAACGATGAGCGGAAAATACACCGTCGGGGCGTAGAATCCGAAATCGAGCAGCCGCTTGGCAATATCCAGCGTCCGGACCCCGTACTTCTTGTACGGATCACCGGTGGCGACAAACTCGTGCATGCAGCGCCGACCGTAGGGAATCGGATAATCATCGGCCAGAAGCACCGCCAGGTAGTTGGCGTTCAATACCGCCGCGCCACTCGCACGCCGGATGCCGTCAGAACCAAGGCTGGTGATGTAGACCAGCGCACGCAGGTAGATACCGAAATTTCCGTAGAATGAATGGAGCTTGCCCACCGTCGACGGCCGGTCGTGGTCGAGTGTATAGCGGCCGTCCCTTCGGGCAACCCGGGGTACCGGGAGATAAGGCTCGAGGATCGACTTGACCCCCACGGGGCCCGACCCCGGGCCGCCCCCGCCGTGCGGGGTAGAAAATGTCTTGTGCAGGTTGAAGTGCATGACGTCGAACCCGAGGTCGCCGGGCCGGCAGCGTCCCATCACCGCGTTCAGGTTGGCTCCGTCGAGGTAGCACAGCCCGCCCTTTTCGTGTACCAGCCGCGTGATTTCGTCGATGCTGGTCTCGAACAGTCCGAGCGTGTTGGGCACGGTGAGCATGAGCACGGCGGTATCGTCGTCGAGCGCTTCGGCCAGCGCGCCGACGTCGACCCGGCCGTCTTCTCCCGATTTGAACGTCTTGATGCGAAATCCCGCTACGGCCGCGCTGGACGGGTTGGTCCCGTGTGCGGAGTCCGGGACGAGAACCATGTTGCGGGTCTCGCCGCGATCGTCAAAGTACGCGCGCGCCATCATCAGGCCGAGCAATTCTCCCTGGGCGCCGGCAACCGTCTGCAAAGTGACCGCGTCCATTCCCGAGATGGCGGCGAGCTTTTCTTCGAGGACCGACATGACCTCGAGCGCGCCCTGCACGTCGTCTTCCGACTGCTCGGGGTGAAGCCCGGAAAACCCGGGAAACGCCGCGACGTCTTCATTGATCTTCGGATTATATTTCATCGTGCAGCTGCCCAGCGGAAACAGGTCCTTGTCCACGTGGTGGTTCTTGACCGACAACCCGACGTAATGGCGCGCCACCTGGGGTTCGCTGACTTCGGGCAGACCGATCGGTCCCTCGCGCAGGTATTCCTGCGGCAGCAGGCCGTCGATCTCAGGGGCCGATGAAGCGGCGTGCCACGACGGCCTGCCCTTTCTGCTCTTGCTGTAGATTGACTCTCCCATCGGACCTTTCCCGTTATGAACTCTTCAATACGTCGCTGAATTTCCGCAGGTCTTCACTCGTGTGCTTTTCCGTCACCGCGACGAGCAGCCGGTTGGCGAATGCCTCGCCGAAGTAGCGGTCGAGCGGGATCCCGGCGAGAACGCCCTCGGCGCGGGCGGCGGCGAGCACTTCGCCGTTGGGGCGGTCGGTCTCCACAACGAACTCGCGGAAGAACGGCCCGCCAAACAAGACCCGGGCACCACCCGTCGATGCGATCATCCCGGCCAGTTCGTGCGCGCGCGAGCAGCACACGCGGCCCAGCTGCGTAAAACCGGTTTCACCGAGGAGACTCATGTAGATCGTCGCCCGCGTGGCGAGCAGTCCCTGGTTGGTGCAGATGTTCGACGTCGCCTTTTCCCTGCGGATGTGCTGTTCTCTCGTTTGCAGCGTCAGCACGTACGATTCGCGGCCATCGACATCCGTCGTCTGGCTCACGATCCGTCCGGGCATCTGCCGGATGAACTCATTTCGGCAGGCCATGAAACCGAGCAGCGGTCCGCCGTAGTTCATGTCGTTACCCAGGCCCTGCCCTTCCCCGCATACGATGTCCGCCCCCCACTCACCCGGCGGCTTGAGGATCGAAAGCGAGACGGGGTCGACCGACGCTATCAGGAGCGAGCCGCTGTTGTGGACGTCCGTTTCGAATTCCCACGGTTGCTCCAGCACTCCAAAGTAGTTGGGCGTCTGGACGATCACGCCGGCGACATCGGCGGTGAGCTGCCGGCCGAGCGCTTCGGAATCGATGTCGCCCGATTCCTCGCGATACGGAATCTCTTCGAGCGCAATGTTCTGCCCGGCGAGGTAGCGCCGCACGACGGCGAGGTAGCGCCGGTTGAGCGATGCCGGGTAGAGGATCTTGTCGCGGCGTTTGATCCTGGCCGCCATGAGGCTCGCTTCGGCGAGCGCCGTCGCCGCGTCGTACATCGACGCGTTGGCCACGTCCATCCCCGTAAGCCTCGAAATATGTGTCTGGAATTCGAAGATTACCTGGAGCGTGCCCTGGCTGACTTCGGGTTGATACGGAGTGTAGGCGGTGGCGAACTCCGGCCGTCCCGCCAGGTGCCGGACCACGGAAGGAACGTAATGGTCATAGACGCCACCGCCGAGAAAGCTGACCATTCCGGCTGCCGGCTCGTTGCGGGCGGCGAGTTCGCTGAACAGGCGGTGCGTTTCCGGCTCCGACTTCCCGGTCTCGATCGCCAGGAGGTCGCGAAGATAAAACTGCTTCGGAATCTGGTCGAACAGCTCTTCGAGAGAGCCGGCGCCGATTTTCTCGAGCATCGCCTCGAGATTTTCTCTGGTGTGATACAGGTAGGGCATCGGGCTATGCTTCTCCAATCATCTCCTGGTAGGCGTCGTGGGACATCAGTTGTTCCATTTCCGTTCCGTCGGACAGCTTCATCTTGAAAAACCAGCCACCTTCGTAAGGGCTGTTGTTGACCACGTCGGGCTGGTCCTCGATGTCCTTGTTCACTTCCATCACGGTTCCGGACACCGGTGCGTACAGATCGGTGACGGTCTTGACGGCTTCGATGGTCCCTATGACGTCGCCGCCGTTGACCACCGCGCCGGCTTCGGGCAGTTCGACGAATACGATGTCACCGAGTTCTCCCGCCGCATACTCGGTAATCCCGACCACCACTTCATCGCCGGATCCTTCCGGCCTGACCCACTCGTGTTCCTTCGAGAACCGCATGGTGGAATAATCCATCTCCGTTTCCTTTCATGATGTCATAAATTCGCGCCGGCCGGCGTCCGCTAACGAGCGCGGCTCGCGTAGAACGGGAGCGGCGTCACGCGCGCCG
>CBDUWU010000093.1:0-12467 GCA_965371015.1 uncultured bacterium
CGACGTGACCAGAATGCCGTGTTCGCGGTACGTTCCCGCCACCACGACCACCGTGTCGCCCGGAGCGGCGGCATCGACCGCCCGGGAAATCGCTCCGTCACCCGATTCCGGGAGCGTGCGGATCACCCGAGCCGACGGAGAGCCTGCGTGGAGCAACATCAGGGAGAGCACGGCGAATGCGGCTACCGCACGGAGCGTCCTGTCCAACGTTGATATGCATCGCAGTCCACGCATGGCGCTTCAATGCCCCCAGTCCTTGCGTTCGGCCACGAATGCGTTCGCGGCTTTCCAGTCCATGATAGAACCGCCTCGCTCTTTCAGGAGATTCGCGGCAGCGTCTTTCGAAACGAACGCGGTCAGGTTGAGTCCCATAGGACTCGGCAACTTGTTGCTCTGGAGGTACACCGCCGCCGCCGCGTCGATCAGCGTATTGGGGTTCAGAAAATCGGTCACGTAGACGCCCTCGACGTCCGCCCCGGAGAAGTCGCTTTCGGCCAGCAGGGCACTCGCCAGACACTCGACGGAATCGTATTTATACACGCGCCCCTTTTCCGTGACGACCTCGGCCCCATAGCGCGCGTCGGAGATCGTCATCCGGCAGAAGCCGCACGCGTCGGCGCCGTACTCGATCGGCTGCGGCCCCCGAGAACACCCCGAAGCCAGCGTGACCAATGAAACCATAACGGCGGCCACCGCGCCCACCGACGCTTTCGCGTCCCGGCGTCTGCCGCGAGGCATGAAAGACATAAAGAGCGCAATGACACTCAGCACGACCGCCAGCATCGCGCCCCAGCCGCCGATCCCCGGCCACGCCGTCGCGGTGAAATTCAGCAACTGTTTCGCGCCGAACATCGGGGGTTGATACGACATGCCCGGCACCTTGATGGCCGCGGCCGGGTCGAGGTTGTGGCCGTATTCGTACTCCCACTTCCAGAAGTCATACATCCCCACGGCGGAAAGGACGACCACCACAACGACGAAAGTGGCGAGCAGCCACCGCCGGCGAAGCAGCGCGACCACGGCGGCGAACAGGATCAGCGCCGCGGCCACGAACTTCATGTACTTCAATTCGGGGATTTCGTCGGGCTCGATCGACCTCATGCCGATGTAGTGGTTGAGTCCGTTGATATTCTGCAGGTCGTGCTTTTGACGGCCCGTAATCTTGCTGACCCAGATGTTGATACCCAGCCCGTTGGGATACTGGGGCGCCTTCAGATCGATCGTCCACAACGGAAAGAAGTAGACGCCGGCAAACAGAACCGCCGCCACCCACATCAACATCGACGATGACTTCGACATTGTCAAACTCCTCGAAACAGGACCGTCGATCAGGCGGATCAGCCGCCCGTACTGTATTTGACCGGCACGTTTGACCCGGCCGGCGAAACGCGAACGTATCCCTGCATCTCCTGATGCAGCGCCGAACAGAAATCCGTGCAGTAGAACGGGAACACGCCGACGCGCTCCGGATACCATACCATCGTGCGGGTCTCACCCGGCATCACGAGGAGTTCCGAGTTCCGTGCGCCCTGGACGGCAAATCCGTGGGGCACGTCCCAGTCCTGCTCGAGGTTGGTAACATGCCAGTATACCGTGTCGCCGACCTTGATCCCTTCGATGTTGTCGGGTTTGAAGTGCGTGCGAATCGTCGTCATGTAGACGTGCACTTCCTTGCCCTTCCGCTCGACGCGCGCCTCGGCCTCGGTCCGGGCCACGTACGGGCTGTTGTTCTCCTCGAGCGGGAAGTACTTGACGGACTTGTCCATCAACATGTCCGCCGGGATCGCCTGGGCGTAGTGCGGCTCGCCGATCGTCGGAAAGTCGAGCAGCAGTTCCATCTTGTCGCCCGAAATGTCGATCAACTGGGCGGCGTGGCACAGTTCAGGACCCGTCGGCAGGTAGCGGTCCTTGGTGACCTTGTTCAGCGCGATGAGGTACTTGCCCCACGGCTTCATCGAGTCGCCGCCCGGCACCATGAGGTGGCCGATCGAGTAGTACGCCGGGATACGGTCGACGACTTCCCACGTTCCGATCTTCCACTTCACGACTTCGGACGAGATGAATGCCGACGTGTAGGCGTAGCCCTTCCCGTCGAATTCGGTGTGCAAGGGCCCGAGACCCGGGTTCTGCACTTCGCCCGCTATGACGGCGTCGTACTGGAGGACGGGGATACCGTCGATCTCACCCTCGAACTTCTTCCCCTCGATCGCCGCCAGCATCCTGGTGAACGAGTGGACGGGAATGATCGTCGCCAGCTTGCCCCCGCCGACGATGTATTCGCCCGTCGGGTCGACGTCGACACCGTGCGGCGACTTCGGCGTCGGCAGATAGTAAATCAGCCCGGGGACGTCCTTCGGATCGATGATCTTGACCTTCCTGATCACCTCGGATTTGGCGATCCGGGTGTCGTGGTCGACCCAGTTGTGGTAGTACTCCGTGTCCATGGTTCTGGCCTTGCCCTGCGCGACGTATTCCTCGGCCTTCTTCCAGTTGACCGCGGCGATGAAGTCCTTGTCCTTCCTCGAGGCGTTCACTTCGAGGAGCGTGTGCGCTTGCTCGGAGTTGTAACAGGTAAAGAAGCTCCATCCGTGCGACGGCCCCTTGCCCGAGTGCGACAGGTCGTAGTCGTAGCCCGGCACGAGGATCTGGAAAGCGATGCTCATGTGCCCGTTGTCGGCGACCTTGACGAACGTGATGACGCCCTTGAAGTTGTCTTTGTACTCGGAGATCGGCATGTCCCGCTGCGGCACGGGGACCGAAAAGCGAGTCGACGACACGGCGTACTCGGTGTTCATGGTCACGAACGGCGAGGCGTGGTTACCCGCCGAGTTGGGGATTTCTATGATTTCGTCGGTCTCGAACGTCTTCAGATCGAGCCGCGCAATCCGCGTAGTGTTGTTGGCATTGATGAACAGCCAGCGGCCGTCGGGAACGCCGTTGGTCTGCGAAAGCTCGGGATGATGCGAATCGTCCCAGGGAATGAATCCGTAGGACGTGTTGAGCATCGCCTTGGTTTCTTCGGAGTAACCGTAGGCATTTTCCGGGTTTTGCGAAAATACCGGGATGACTTTGAACAAGCGGCCGGAGGGAAGTCCGTAGACGGACACCTGGCCGCTGAAGCCTCCGGACATGAATACGTAAAACTCGTCGTACTCACCGGGCGCGACGTACACCTTTTTGGCCGACGAATCCAGGACGGTGCTGGTGGGTTCTCTCTGCGTACACTGTGTCAGCAACACAACGGCGGCGAGAGCAACGGCTGCCAGAACGCCCAGGGTCGTCGATTTCTTGACCCGCTTCATACCGTGAACCTCCTCGGGACTTTGTGATGGGATCCCGCGCGCGTCTGCGGCGGGTGACCGAATCGATTTATTCCGATGCCTCTTCGTCAAACTGGAGGAAGTACACGAGCACCGCGGTGGCTTCCTCCTCGGTCAAATTCTGGTTAGTCATGGGGGCGATGAACTCGGCCAGCAATTTGCGTGCGGCCGGGTCTTCCTTCACCATGACATCGGGATTGAGAATCATGTTCATGATCCACTCGGGTTCGCGGCGCTTCGTGACGTCTTTGAGGGCGGGTCCGATGTACTTCTCCCCCATCTTGTGACACGGAGTGCATTTGGCTGTAAAAACCTCGCCGCCCTTCACCGCCAGGCCACGATCCAGTGACGCCACGTCGATCTCTGCAATAGGACCGATTCCCTTCGTCGAATGGGCGCCGGCCTCGGCAGTCGTTTTCGCCGCTGTTTCAGTAGATTTCGAAGCGGTCCCCGAGTCGTCGCCCGATCCGCCCCCGCAACCGGCGAGCACCGCAAAGACGGCTGCCAGCATGAGTATCAATACTTTTTTCATTGGTTTATCCTCCGAAATGAATCGCTATTCCAGCGCCGCCGCCCTGGTGAGCAACGAGTTCGCCAGTGAGCGCATGTGTTCGTGCATCTTGTCCCCGACCCGGTTCTGCTCGAAGTCTTCAAACTTCGATTGCAGGTCTTCGAAAACAGATTCGGGGAGTATCTGTTGCGCCATGGGGTAGAGCGCGCCGTCTTCCTTCTTGATGTGTTCGCTCAACAGGTCGACGAAGTCGCCCGAAGCTCTCCGCACATCTGCCAGTTCGTCCTGCGAAAGGGGGCCGCTTCCGCGGCCGATCTTTGCCAGCTCGCCGACGAGTTCCCGGCCCATCGCGTGCTCCTGGAGCATGATCGCGATCGGTCCGCCGTCGGCCGGCATCCCGGCCCGCGTCATCTCGACGAAGAGCAGGTCCTCTTCCTTGCCGTGGTGGCACGCGTCGGCGTACGACCGGAAATACTCGGCAAACATCGCAACGGTTTCCCGGTCCCCTTCTCCCTCTCCTGCGATCCCCGCGGCGCATCGCGAGAGCGCGGCGAGTACCTTCTCGATATTCCGGTGCTCTTCCATGAGCAGCTCGATTGGTCCTGTCAAGTTGATCACCATCCACGCAAAGAACGCATGTGAATTTTATTACATACAAATGAGAGTCTCAAGTGCTCAGATCCCTGACCTTCCGGGACTTGAGCATATCGTCGTACGCCGAAAGAACACGTTCCCAGTTCGAGTGCAGCGGGCAGGGGTTTTCTTCGTCGCACGCCGCCAGGCCGAACACGCAGTCGTTTCGGTCCACGCTGTCGGCGCCGTCGATGATCGCCAGCACGTCCCGTATCGGGCGGTCCAGCGCGTCCTGCCGGATCTCGAATCCACCGCCCCAGCCCTTTTCCGCGCTGACGAGCCCCCCCTTGCGCAGCTGGTTCAAGATCTTGGAGAGATAATTCGCCGGAATACCCGTCTCCTGGGCGATCTGCTCGCCCGAGGTCTTGCTACCCCTTGTATCCACAAGGTATCCCAGGATACTGAAAGCGTATTTTGCGGTTCTGCTTATCATCTCTAGACCTCTACGCATGACGTTATCCGTTGAGTGGTGAAATGTCAACGCCCAATATACCCCTAAAGGCACATAAACCGTATTGCGTTGTAATATATACAGTTATCTTCGAGCTAATTTCGTCCGGAGTCCTGGATCTTCTGTTCGAGGGAGGCTTCGAAGTCGCGGGCGCCGGAGTTGGAGGGGTCGGCGGCGGTCATGCGGCGGGCGACGTCGAGTGCGCGGGAGAACATGCCGCGGCGGGCGTAGTGGTCGGCCAGCGCGTAGAGGAGGTCGAGATTGCCTGGCTCGATGTCGACGGCGTGCCGCAGCGCCGCCTCGGCGCCAGTGAGATCCCCCGTCTGCTGACGGATCAGACCCAGATTGTACCAGACGCGCGGACGGTCGCGCATCCCTTCGGCGGCGCGCTCGAGGTAACCGACCGCTTCGTCCGGACGATTCATCTCCACGAGGAGCAGCGAGAGCGAGTACGACACCTGGTACTCCTCCGGAAACTCGTCTACCACTTCGCGGAGCAGACGCTCGGCATCGGCGTTGCGCCCCTGCGAGTTGTACAACATGGCCAGGTTGACCTTGGCGGGGTAGAAGAGATCGTCGATCTCGACGGCGACGCGGTAGTACTGTGCCGCCTTGTCCGGCTCGTCGAGACCCGCGTAGAGGTTGCCCAGGTTGTGCCCCGCGAACGCAAAGTCGAGCGAATACTCCATCGCCTCGACGTACGCCTCGAGTTCTATTGCGAGCGCTTCCCGTTGATAAGGCTCGAGCAGGTTCACCGGCACAAGGGCCAGCCCCGAGGCCGCCTCCAGCCGGACGGCCCGCACCGGGTCGAACAAGAGCGGCGCCGCCAGTTCGACAAATCGCTCCGGGTCCGGCACGTTCAGGTGGTTGATCGCCGTATACCTCAGCAATGGATCGGCGTCGGCCGTAGCGCGGTCGAACGCGGCGGCCGCCTCCTCTCCGGCGTACGTAGTCAGCAGTGACAACGCCGTTGCGCGGACGATCGCCGGGTACAACTCGTCGCCGGCCATCCGCACGAGCGGGGCCAGCGCCTCGGGGTCACCCTCGCGTCCCGCCGCCAGGATCGTGCCGAAGTGCGGCTTGCGCGCCCGGCCGTACCAGTCGCGATGGTGCTGTGCCGACCATGCCACCGACTCGTCGTCGTGACACCCCGCCTGGTTGCACGCGTTGGGAACGCCGATCTCCAGCGACAGGTCGGGGCGCGGCACGCGCAGGCTGTGATCGGCCCGCCAGTCGACGACCATGTAGGGGCGCTCGGGCATGTGGCACTTCACGCACAGGTACCCGTCGCTCGGCCTCCCCTCGTCCTCGCGCTTGTGAAAGTGGTGCTCGTAACTGTCGTACACCTCCGCCTGGTGGCACTGAAGGCAGAGGTCGTTGCCTTCCGCCTTGAGCTGGAGGCTGTGGACGTCGTGACAGTCGCTGCAGCGCACGTCGTTGCGGTACATCTTGCTCTGGACGAACGACCCGTACACGTAAACCTCATCGTCGATCTGCCCGTCGGAGAAGTACAGACGGTCTTCCAGGACCGAGGGGATGATGTTGTCGAGCATTTCGGGCCGCGAGTGGTCGTAGTCGCCCAGCTCCGAGCGGCGCGAGTGGCACGGCGCGCACAACTCGACCAGTTCGCGTGACGAAATGTCGCCGGTGCGGATCACCAGGTCGTAGTTGTCCGTCACCGGCCTCGCCATCGGTAATAACCCGGCCCATTCGACGTGGCGCGACCCGGGTCCGTGGCACGCCTCGCAGCTCACGTCGATCTCCGACCACGTCGTGTTGAACGTCTTCGACACCGGGTCGTAGTTCTTGATCAGGTTCGTCGAGTGACACTCGGCGCACATTCCGTTCCAGTTCTGCGCCGGCCGAGTCCAGTGGAGCCAGTCGTCGGGGGGGATGTCCTGTCCCGGGTTCAGATAGAACCACTCCCCGCGTTCGGTGTCCCACGCGACGGAGAGCGCCTGGAGCCTTCCGCCGGGAAACGGGATCAGGTACTGCTGCAGCGGCTCGACGCCGAACACGTAAGCAACCTCGAACTCGGCCGGCTCCCCGTCGGGCCCCTCCGTGCCGACGTAGTACCCGCCGTCCCTGCGGTAGAACCGCGCCGAGATCTCCGCCGACCCGAAGACCGCGTCGTCGAAGTCGCCCAGGACGGTCGAGTCGGCCGCCACGTCCATGGCACGGTCGTGGTCGGACCCGAACCACGCGTCGTAAGCGGAACGGTGGCACTCGACGCAGTTGTCGCGGCCGACAAATGTCGCCCCGCCGGCATCGGCCGCAGTCCCCGTCGACCGCGCCCGCTGTTCCTTCAGGACGTAGAGGGGCACCGTGAGCACGATCACGAGGGACGCGATCACTCCGGCCACCTGCCACCTGTATAATGAGCGGTCGTTCATGCCCTCGTGACCTGCCCCACCCCGAATGCCGACCGGCGTACACGTTCGCCCGTGTCGACCTTGACGATACCGTTCTCGATGCGAACCGGGTGGAGGTCGAGCGGCCTCGGCGCCGGCGGGCTCAGGACCTCGCCGGTGATATCGAACGACGACGAGTGGCACGGGCAGACGAACGCGTTTTCCCGGGCGTTCCAGGGCACCGTGCAACCGAGGTGGGTGCACCGCCTCGACAAGGCGAGAAAGCCGCCGTCGTCGAGGCGCGCGAGGTAGAACTTGCCCGCGGGAAAAGCCGTCACCGAACCCGGTTCGAAGCGGTCGATCGGACCCGCCACCACGATCCCCGCGTCGTCGCTCCCCCGGCCCCGGTGCGGGCGCAGGAAGTCCGTCGCGATCAACGCGTACTCGACCAGCGCGAGACCACCGATGGCGAGCCAGAGCCGCCACAGAAACGACCGGCGGGTCGTCGTCTTCTCCCGCGGCGCGGCGACCGGGTCGATCGCCTGTTTCTTTTCGTGCTTCTTCATCATGTCGTTAAACGTTCCAGGGCCACACCAGGGCCATCCCGGACCCCCTGAACCAGATCCCCACCGCCGTCAACACGGCGAACACCGTCGCCAGCACGACGAACATCGTCTGGACGGCTTCGTTGTTCGTCGCCGAGAGTTTCTTCTTCATCACGTAATACAATGTGACCAGCGCCAGCAGCAGGATGCCCGCGGGGATCAGCCCGTTGGCGATCGCCGGCGAGATCCCCGGCATCCAGGCGCCGAAGTCGATCCAACTGTCATCGGCCACGACGAGCAGCGGTGTCACCAGCAGCGCGGAGGCGGCGGCCACGCCTCCCATGCGGCGCCCGCGGCGCGACGCCATGAACACACCCGTCGTGTCTTCGTCGTAGTTCACATAGGGAATCATCAACAGCCCGATAGTCGCCAGCAGCGGAATCACCAGCACGGCGAAGAGCGGGTCGAAATGGAGCAGCAGCTCCTGGAACCCGAGGAAATACCACGGCGCCTTGGCCGGGTCGGGGCTCATGCCCGGGTTCGCCGCCGCTCCCAGCGGCGCGTCGAACAACAGCGCCATCACCATGACGAACGCGACGAGGATCATCGCCACGGCCAGTTCGCGGAGCAACAACTGCGGGAGCGTGAGCACGAATCCGCTCGGGGGCGCCGTGTCGTATTCCTCACCCGGCGACCGGGGAACGACGACGCCGCGAGCCTTGCGGATCCGCCAGAAGTGAAACCCCATGATCAATATAATGAGCACCGGGAGCACGGTCGTATGAGTGGCGTAGAAGTTGACCAGCGTGGCCGGCCCGATCTCCTGTCCCCCGCGGATAACCCCCTGCAGCCATGGCCCCGCACCGGGGACGTACGAGATCATCGCCGTCACGATCGTCGCCGCCCAGTAGGAAAGCTGGTCCCACGGGAGCAGGTAGCCCGTGAAGTTGGACGCGAGCGCGCAGAAGAGCAGCACGAGCCCGATCACCCAGTTGAACTGCCGCGCGGCGAAGTACGCGCCGCTGAGATACGTGCGCAGCAGGTGGAGGACCATGACCACGATGAGGAGGTTCGCACTCCAGTAGTGGACGTTCCGGATCAGCTTGCCGAAGAAGACGTCGGTGTTGAGCGTCACGATCGAGTCGTGGGCGTACCCCGGCGACGGCTCGTAGACGAACATGAGGAGAACGCCCGTCGCGGCGAGCAGGAGGAACAGCACCATTGACATGCCGCCCAGCCCGAATGTGTGTGTGTAACGAATGGTCTTTTCCGGCACGCGGATCGGCCGGAAATGGAGGACGAGGTGGTTGAAAACAATCTTCTTGCGGTCGGTGTCGTCGCGCGGACGCAGGGGCCCGCGAAACACGGACCGCCATATCCGGCCCGGGAGACCGGACCGTGCGGGTGTGGGTGTATCCTTAGACTTCATTGCAGGTAAGACTCGGCGGAAGTATAACAGCGGTGCGGGCGCCGCGTCCACCACCGGCGCGGCGCCCCCGCGAAGCTGGATCCTCAGAGGGCCTGAAACACGCGTACCCGGAGGTACAGCTCGTTGTCCGAGTAGAGGTCGAACAATTGCTCGGTCTTCTGCCAGAGCAGGTCGAGCTCGACCCTGAGGCGCGGGTTGAACGCGCGGGCGATGCCGGCGGTGATCCTGGCCTGTTCGCCGAAACGCTCGTCGGCGCTGTCGTCGAACTGAAAGAACGCCTCGACCGAGAACGGCGAATACCAGCCCCGGCCCGACCCGGACCGCGTCAGTCCGCTCTTCGTCTTCCACCCGGCATTATAGTCGAACCACGTCTGGTACTCGACGTCGGCGCCCCGCGCGCCGACGGCGGCGGACAGAATGATAGCGGCGGCGGCCAGCAGGAGTGCCGACCGCCGAAATGGCCGATCGATCAATCCTCGACGATCATCTCGACCAGCCGGTTACGGTCGACGGGTGAGTGTTTGCCCAGCCAGATCCGCCACAGCACGCGCGCGAACGTCACGCTACTGATGGGACCCTGCTCTTCCCCGTGGATGATCGTGTTGACATGCCCGCCCGGCGCCACCTGAAACACAAACTTGTGGCCCTTCTTTATGTCGTCAAAGAAGTACCCCGCGAACTGTTCGACCATTATCGAGATCTCATTCAACTCGGACTCGGAGGCGTTCTTCTTGAACCCATCGCGGAACGAGTTCTGGATCTTCTCCGCGTCGACGTCGCGGACGAATATCATCGTGATCTGTTTGGCGTACTGGTCGCTCAGCGCGGCGGTCAACGCGGCGTCCTTGTTTTCGTATTTCTGGCCGCCTTCCATGTAGTGCGCCATCCCGTACACCTTGGCCCAGTATTTCTTGCGCAGCCCCACGCCGGTCACTTCGAGGTCGAACGTCTTGTAATCGCCGGCAAACGAGACAGTTTTGGGAAACTGCTTGCCCGTCGACTTTTCTTCTACCGTATCTCCCTGCGCCACCACGGTGGCTACCGCCGCGATACCGACAATGACGATCACCGCGATCGTTATGTGGATAACTCTCATCATAATAAACCCCTCCTCGGATTCTATTTGTTCATACCAGACTAACAGACAATCGCGGCGGTGACCAGCCACGGTTGAAGCGGAAAGGAAAGTCTGTTATTTGTGCGCCCGGCACCCTCTGCTATACTGTCCGCGATCTCAGGCAGCGTTCATCCGGCGTTCATCCCCCCCAACGAAAGGCTCTCTATGCGAAGGGTTGCACGAATCATCGCGTTTGTCGCGGTGAGCGTCTCTATACCCTGGACGTGCTTTGCCGCGGGTTTCTCGATATTCGAGGCCGGCGCCAAAGCACTCGGTATGGGAGGCGCATTCACGGCTCAGGCCGACGATCCGTCGGCTATCTTTTTTAACGCGGCGGGAATCGCCGATCTCGAGGGCACCCAGCTCTACCTGGGTGTGTCGACGATTTTTACCGGCACCAGTTTCGCGGGGGTTGACCCCGACCCCGGGTACGGCACCACGGGAGAGACGGGCACGATGGTGTTTCCGCCCATCAATGCCTACGTCACCTGGCAGTTCCGCGAAGGACTCACGGCCGGTCTCGGCATTTTCAACGCCTACGGGCTGGGCCAGTACTGGAACGACGAAGCGACGTTCCCCGGAAGGCACATCTCGTACCACGTGGACCTGAAGACGTTTTACTTCAACCCGTCCATCGCGTGGCGCGCCCACGAGAAAATCGCCATCGGCGGCGGCGTCCAGGCCGTCTACACGCTGGTCGACCTGAAGCAGTATTCGCAGCTACAGGATCCGAACGGATCATCCCTGATGCTCAACGTGGCCACCATCAATCTCGAGGGCAACAGCAGCCTCGACTGGGGCGGCAATCTGGGAGTTCTCGCCGGCCCCTTCAGCGGCTTCACCGTCGGCGCTTCGTACCGAAGCAAGGTCGAAGCAGTCGTCACCGGCGACGGGACCTTCACCCAGGTCGCATCCGGCAGTCCCCAGCTGGACGCCGTGGTATCGACGGTGCTCCCCCAGAACCAGGGGATCGAAACCACGGTGAATCTCCCGTGGCTGCTCTCGATCGGGGGCGCGTACAAGTTCAAGGAGAAGTGGACGGTCGAGGTCGACTTCAACTACTTCGGCTGGTCGGTATTCCAGGAGCTCGAATTCCGGTTCGAAGACCCCGAGCTCGACACCGCTCGCCCGCAGAACTTCGAAAACGTCCTCAGCATCCGCTCGGGCGTACAGTACGAATTGACGGCCGAATGGGACCTCCGCGGGGGGTACTACTACGACCCGACGCCGCAGCCGACCGAGTCGGTAAGCCCGCTGCTCGCCGACGCCGACCGGCACGGCGTCTCGCTCGGGTTTGGTTACGGCGTAGAAAAGTGGGTGATCGACGCTTTTGCGCTCACCCTGATAAGAGGCGAACGCAGCACCGACGGTCTGAGCCAGGACGGCTTCAACGGGACGTACGACTCGTTCGCATGGCTTTTCGGCGCCAACTTCGGCTACAACTTTTAGGGAGGTGTGACCATGAAGACGATATCCATATTATTGACACTCGTTCTGATCGTGCTCGTCGCGTGGAGCTGCTCCTCTCTCGATCCGATCGCGCCGGGCCCCGTCAACACGGGCTCGGTGAGTTTCTCGAAATTCTTCGTGATCGGCGACAATTACACGGCCGGCCTGCAGAACGGCGGACTGGTCGAGGGGTTCCAGGCAGCCACGTGGGCGGCGGCTATAGTACAAGCCACGCAGACACCCAGTTACAAGCACGAATTCCCCAACATATCGGAGAATGGCATCCCGCAGACGATGTACGTGAGCAACTACTCGTCGGGGCCGGGGCCGGTGATCGACGTGCTTCCCGTCCTCGGTACGGAGACCAATAAAGACTATGGGAGTATATACAACAACCTTGGGGTCCCGGGCGCCACACTCAACCAGCTCATCAACCAGGATGCCAGTTACCCGCAGCAACAGAACCCGTTCTTCGCGATCGTCCTGAGGAACCCGGCGCTCGGTTCGGCCGTCACCCAGGCACGGTCGATAGCACCGTCGCTGCTCGCCGTGTGGGCGGGGTGGACGGACGCTTTCGGCGGTGCGACCCAGGGGACCGACCTCGCGTTGACCCCCCCGGGAGCATTCGAGGACGACTACCGCACGATGATGGACAGCTTCA
>CBDUWU010000094.1:0-12248 GCA_965371015.1 uncultured bacterium
ACCATTAATACGATCCTTCCCTGTCTATGGCAACTTATGTGCCAACAGCCAGTTCCGTGGTCGGCATTGTATCTCATGGGTCCTGTAGGGGTTACAACGTCCCCCGTCATGCCTGTTGAATACTCGATCTGTAACCGCTTTCACTCGTCGCAACGTGCGTGCAATGTGCAGATCGCACCTACTCCACTTCCACCAGCGCGTTCTCGCGCTCCTTTTCGAGGCCGTAGCGCTGGATTTTGCGGTACAGCGTCGAAGCGTTGATGCCCAGGATGGAACTGGCTTTCTTCTTCTGCCAGTTGGTGTCGTTGAGGACCTGGATGAGGTATTCCCGCTCCAGCTCCTCGAGTGTCACCTGGGCCTTGTCGGTGATCAGCCGTTGCGAGCTGGGCTCGCGGTGCCGGAACTTGTCCGGCAGCGATTGCACCGTGATGTTCCTGCTGTCCTCCAGGATTACCGCCCTCTCCACCACGTTTTCCAGCTCCCTGACGTTTCCCGGCCAGTCGTAGCCGACGAGCATCTCCATCGAGTCCTTGGTGATCCCCTTCTGCTTCTCCGCTGCGAGCGATTCGTTGAACTTGGTGAGAAAGTGATTCACCAGGAGCGGGACGTCGTCGCGGCGTTTGCGGAGCGGCGGAAGGTGCACCGGGATCACATTCAGCCGGTAGTAAAGATCGGCGCGAAACCGGTCCAGCTTGATGTTCTTCTCGAGGTCGGCATTGGTGGCGGCGATCAGCCGGACGTCGACCTTGATGGGGTTGGTACCGCCGACGGGTATTACCTCGCGCTCCTGCAATACGCGCAGGAGCTTGACCTGGATCGTGGGTGACGTCTCTCCGACCTCGTCGAGGAAAAACGTCCCGCCCTGGGCGACCTTGAAGAGGCCTTCCTTGTCCCTGATCGCGCCCGTAAACGACCCCTTGACGTGACCGAACAACTCACTCTCGAGCAGGCCTTCGGGCAAAGCGCCGCAGTTGATCGAGACGAACGGTCCGTTGGCGCGCTTCGAGCGGCAGTGGAGCGCGCGGGCGATCAGTTCCTTGCCCGTCCCGCTTTCACCGTAGATAAGAATCGTGCTGTCGGTCACGGCGACCTTGTCGACGAGCTTGAAGACGTTCTGCATCTCCTCGCTCTTGCCGATGATCGTCTTGAGGTCGCTGGTCTTGCGCAGCTGCTTTTTCAGCATCTGGTTCTCCTGCCGCACGCGCTTCATGTCGAGCGCGTTTCGCACGACCATCTTGATTTCGTCGTTTTTGGCGTGCTTGATCAGGTAGTGGAACGCCCCCTGGTTGACAGCTTCGATCGCGGTTTTCTGGGACGCATACGCCGTCATGATGACGACGGGAATTGTCGGGTCGAGCTGCTTGATCTCCTTCAAGACTTCGATCCCGTCCATGCCCGACATGCGGATGTCGGTCAGCACAACGTCGAAACGCTGGTCCTTGATCGCATCGACCGCTTTTTTCCCAGAGTCCACAGCGGTGATCTGGTAGCCTTCTTTCCGCAGCATGATGGAAAGAAACTGACACATACTTTTTTCGTCATCGACAACGAGGATTCTCTCTCCGGCCATTGAAAGATACCTTCCGTTTGGGATGAATCCGGCGGCGCCGGCTGCTCCTGCGCTCCGTCAACCGGCTGTCCGTGTAACCTGTCTCAATTTGTCGTCGCCGGCACGGGGTGCGGCCGTATCGGCGTTCTTGTCCTTTTCATTTCCAACGGGAAGTACGACGGAAAATTCCGCCCCTCCGCCCGGTCTGTTCCTGAATCCTATCGTCCCGCCGTGCGCCACCACGATTCGGTTGGCGATGGCGAGCCCCAACCCGGTCCCCCCGTCTTTGGTCGTAAAAAATGGTTCGAACAGCCGTTCGACGTCCTCGTCCTCGATCCCCGGCCCCTCGTCGCGAAACGTGATGGAGAGCCAGCCCGACTCCTCCTGCCCCACCAGTATGCGCAGACGTCCTTCGCCGTGCATCGCCTCGCAGGAATTGACGGCGAGGTTGGTGAACACCTGGCGAAGCTGTTCGTCGTCGACGTTGACCTGGACCTCGCCGGCATGGTTGAAGAACTCGATTTTGACGTCGCCGCTCTTGTCAACGTTGTTCGCCAACAGAACGATTACTTCTTCGAGGCAGTTGGTGACCGACACGATGCGCTTGCGCGGCGGGCGCAGGCGCGCAAACTCGAGAAAGTCGGCAATGATATGGTCGAGACGGTCCGATTCACGCATGACGAGGTTCATCAACCGGCGGTTTTCGCCGCCCAGTTGGAGGTCACCCGCCAACATCTCGATCGACCCGCTGATCGACGCCAGGGGATTTCTCAGTTCGTGGGCGATTCCCGCCGAGAGCTCGCCGATCGCCGCGAGGCGATCGGCTTTGCGGATGCGTTCGCGCATTTCCTGAACCTCGGTGAGATCCTGGAACACCGAGATGGCCCCGCGCTTGGCGCCGTCGGCGTCGAGCAACAGCGAGATGCTCGTCCCCAGCGGCGTGTGGCGTTCGCCCGCCTCGATCATGATCTCGTGCCGGTACTTGCTCTTTTCCTCGTTCAGCGCATCGGACAGCACGTTGGTCAGCTCCGGGGCGTTTTCGCCGAGTGCGGCATCCACGTCTTTCAACAAGACGTCATTTTTGTCGATACCGAGGATTTCCTCCGCCGCCGGATTCATCGTAACGACGACCCGGTTGGTATCGACGACCAGAATACCGCTGCTCATGTTGTTCAATATAAAATCCGTATCGATTTTGAGTTGCTGCAGTTCACTCTCCGCGCTTTCCAGTTCCCGGCCCTTCATTCTGATGCGGCGGGCCAGATATCCGCCCACGGCGCCGACGAGGAAGAACGTCAGGACGTGCATATAGACCTGGAGCACGCCCAGCGACCTCGGCAGGACGGCCAGCATCTCCCTGCCCGGCGGCGATATCAAACCGACCGTTTCCACGATCCCGTACAGGACGAAAAGGGTCGAAGCGATGATCGCCGTTGCCAACCCACCCGCCATGTCGAGCAGGAACGCGGCCGCCACGATGGTGAGACAGTAGATGAGTGTAAACTGACTGGCGACGCCGCCTGCGTAGTGTATGATCGCCGCCTCGATCACGAGGTCGGAGACCATCAGGATCCACAATCCCAGGCGGTGGGGCACCCCGGAACGAAATCCGAGGTACGCCGCCCCACCTGTCAGCGTGCTCACGGCGAGCATCAGGTAGAGCGGACGCACCGGAAACGTATCGTTGGTTACCTGGATGATCATAATGCCCGCGCCCACCACAAAGGTGGTAACGATCATCCTGAGCACCAGGAACCTGTAGATTATTTCTCGCTTGCCCGGAGAGACCCTCACCGCAGGGTCGGTCATATTTCTAGTTACCTCCGGACACGACGTTGATCAACTTGAACATCGGCAGATACATCGCGATGAGCATTCCACCCACGACACCACCCATGACCACGATCATGGCCGGCTCGATGACTGCTGTTAAAGCATCGACCGCCGTATCGACCTCGTCGTCGTAGAAGTTGGCGATCTTCTCGAGCATCTCGTCCAGCGCACCCGTCTGTTCGCCGACGGCGATCATCGAGGTAACCATGGGAGGGAACACACCGCTCTTTTTTAACGGATCCGAGATCGTGTTACCCTGGCTGATGCTTTCCCTGGTGGCCATCACTGCATCCTCGATTACCTTGTTACCCGACGTTTTGCCCGTGATCTCGAGGCCGTTCAAAATCGGAACACCGCTGGAGATCAACGTACCCAGCGTGCGCGTGAACCGCGCCACGGCGCCCTTGCGCAGAACCATGCCGAGTATCGGTATCTTCAACATCAAGCCGTCTATTTTGGTTTTACCGACGTTGGTTTTGTAGAACCGCTTGAAGGCGATGGTTATGCCGACGCCGCTGATTACGAGGATATACCAGTAGGCGCGGAGAAAATCGCTGAACATCATGACGATCTGCGTCGGCATCGGCAGCTTCCCGCCGAAGTCCGCGAACATCCTGGCGAAGGTCGGAATGATAAACATCAGCATAAAGATCGTCGCGCCCGTGGCGACCACGCAGACGACCGTGGGATAGGTC
The DNA here is from genome assembly GCA_965371015.1 of uncultured bacterium. GTDB lineage: Bacteria > Krumholzibacteriota > Krumholzibacteriia > WVZY01 > JAKEHA01 > CBDUWU01. Next base: position 4,078 of record CBDUWU010000094.1, read on the forward strand.
ATCGCGCTCTTGACCTTGCGTTGCAGCTGGTCGGCTTTCTCCAGGTACACGGCGAGCCGGTTGAGAATCAGGTCGAGAATACCGCCCGCCTCGCCGGCCTCCACCATGTTCACGAACAGGCGTGAAAATATGGTCGGGTGCTTGCCCATCGATTCACCCAGTGTCGAGCCGCCTTCGACGTCGCTCATCACCGCGGCGATACTCTGCCGGAAGTACGGCTTTTCCGTCTGCGAGGCGAGAATATCGAGACACTGCACCATGGGCAGACCAGCGTTGATCATCGTGGCGAACTGGCGTGTGAACACACCGAGGTCCTTGACGGACACCTTCTTCTCCCACGGCATGGTGATGTTGAATTCTTTCGTCTTTTCGCGAACGGAAGTTATGATGATCTTCCGCTTACGGAGATAGCCGATGAGATCCTCTTTCGTATCCGCGGCGTATTCGCCGGACAGGATTTCACCGCTCGGGCTCTTGCCCTTCCACATATACGTTGTCGCCATGTTATACCCCCTGAATCGGGTACCGACTCGAAGCCGGCCTCGCACAAGGCCGAACCTCGCCTCGATTTAGTTCGCTGTTTACTTCAGCTCGTCCGCCTGCCTTGGTTACCATTTCGCCCGGGCGGCCCTACAGGCTGACTTTTTCCCCGAGCATCTGTCCCAGTTCCTGCGTGTCGTGGCTGCGTCTCATCGCCTCGTCCAGGGAGATGTGATTCTGCATATAGGCGTGGAATAGTCCCTGGTTCATCGTCTGCATGCCGTACTTCTGCCCGGCCTGCATCAATCCGTAAATCTGGTGGACCTTGTCGTCGCGGATCGTTGCCCGGATGGCCGTCGTACAAATCATGATTTCCGCCACCATCGTTCGTCCTTTACCGCTCACCTTCGGAATGAGCTGCTGACACACTACCCCCTCGAGTACGAACGCCAGCTGCGCGCGCACCTGGCTCTGCTGACCCGACGGAAACGTGTCGACGATCCGGTTGATCGATTCGAACGTCGAATTGGTGTGCAGTGTGGCCAGCGCGAGGTGACCCGTTTCGGCAATCGTGAGCGCAGCCGACATGGTCTCGAGATCGCGCATTTCGCCAATGAGAATAATGTCGGGGTCCTGCCGCAGCACGTGCTTCAGCGCCTGTGCGAAGGAATCTGTGTCCGCCTTGACTTCGCGCTGGTTGACGATGCATTTCTTGTGCTGATGGATGTACTCGACCGGGTCCTCGATCGTAATAATGTGTTTGCGGCGCTCGCTGTTGATCTTGTCGATAATGGAGGCGAGCGTTGTCGACTTGCCCGATCCCGTCGGCCCGGTTACGAGAATCAATCCACGCTGACGGTTGGAGAGGTCCTCGATAACCTTCGGCAATCCCAGGTCGCGAAAACTCAGGATCTCGTAGGGAATCTGCCGAATGGCGAGGCTTACCACGCCTCGCTGCATGAACACGTTGCCCCTGAAACGGCTCAGCCCCTTGACGCCGAACGAGAAATCGAGTTCTTTGTCCGCCTCGAAGCGCTTCTGCTGCTCCTCGTTCAGGACGCTGTACGTGACGGCCTGGGTGACCTCCGGCGTGAGCGGATCGTGATCCGTACCCGTGATGACCCCGTCGATCCGAAGTTGAGGCGGCACGCCGGCGGTAACGTGGAGGTCCGACGCCTTGTTGTCGATCATTTCCTGCAGCAGGTCGCGAAGGTTTACCATAATCTCCTCTTCAGTCGTGAGCGGTCTCGCGCAGAACTTCTTCCAACGACGTCTGGCCCTTTTTAAATTTGTCCAGACCGTCGATACGCAATGTCATCATGTCGTCGTCCATGGCGGACTTTTTGATTTCGGCCGTCGATCCGCGCTCGATAATCAGCTCGCGGATCTTCGGCGTGATCTCCATCACCTCATAGAGACCGAGGCGGCCCTTGTACCCGGTGCTGTTGCACGCCACGCACCCCTTGGCCTCGAACAGGCTCAATTCTCCCTCTGACTCCTCGATCCCGAGCTCCTGGAGCGCTTCTTCGTGCATCTTGACGGGCTGCTTGCACTTGTCGCACAAGCGGCGCACGAGGCGCTGGGCGATGATCATGAGCACCGAGCTCGATACGAGGAACGGCTCGATACCCATGTCGATGAGACGGTTGACCGAACTGGCCGCGTCGTTGGTATGCAGGGTGCTCATCACAAGGTGGCCCGTCAGGGCCGCCTTGGTGGCGATAGATGCTGTCTCGAGGTCTCGAACCTCACCAACCATGATGATGTTCGGGTCCTGGCGCAGGAACGCTTTCAGCGCCGCCGCAAACGTCAGCCCGATTTCTTCGCGGACGTTGACCTGATTGATACCGTCGAGGTTGTACTCGACCGGATCCTCGGCCGTCATGATGTTCGAATGGGGCCGGTTGATCTTGTTGAGCGCAGAGTACAGGGTGGTCGATTTACCCGAACCGGTCGGACCGGTAACGAGCACCATTCCGTAAGGCTGCTCGATCGCGTTCAGAAACTTGGCCAGCGCGACGGTGTGAAAGCCGAGCTTGGTCAGGTCGATCTGAAGGTTGCTTTTGTCCAGGATTCGCATAACGATCTTCTCGCCGAAAATGGTCGGCAGCGAACTGACACGAAGATCGATCGACTTGTTGTGCATGCGGATCTTGATGCGGCCGTCCTGCGGGACGCGTTTCTCGGCGATGTCGAGGTCGGCCATGATCTTGAGTCGAGAGAGTGTGGCATTCTTCATTTTGAACGGCGGCGACATCATCTCGTGGAGTTGACCGTCGATGCGGAAGCGTACGCGAATCATCTTCTCGTAGGGCTCGATATGGATATCGCTCGCGCCCTTGAGGACCGCGTCCGATATCAGGCTGTTGACCAGCTTGACCACCGGGGCAGCGGCCGACTGCGCGCTCTCGTCCTCGATATCCTCGTCATCGTCTTCGACAATCTCGAAATCCTCCTCGATCTCACCCATGATGGATGCAAGCGAGTCGGCGGAATCGTAGAGGCGGTCGATTGATTTCTTGATGGCCGATTCGGTCGCTACTACCGGCTTGACCTCGAAGCCCGTAATGAATTTGATGTCGTCGATGGCAAAAATATTGTCAGGGTTTGCCATCGCCACGGTAAGTACGCGCCCTTCGCGCTTGACGGGAACGACCTGGAATTTGGTGGCGACATCGGCGGGGATGAGGTCGACTGCCGAACTGTCCACTTCGAACGAATCCAGATCGACGGCCGGTACGTTATAGACCTGTCCCATGAATTCGGCGAACGCCATCTCCGATATGGCTCCCGTCTTGACCAGGTTGTAGCTCAGCGTCCCTCCGCCGTCCTGCTGCGAATCGAGGGCCTTGCTCAACTGTTCCTGGCTGATGAGACTGGAATCGAGTAGTTTCTGGGCGATCTTATCTCTCAAGGAACACTCCTCCCGAGTGCGCGCGAAAGCGGTCCCGAAACCGGGCGGCTACGCCGTCAGGTAATGCAACGACCCGCTCCGCAAAATGTCGAGCAAGCGGCCCGGAAAACTCCGGGGCAAGGTACATATCTGTCGATAAATTGGTCAACTTGAGGCGATCCGCAAAGTTTGTGCCCGCACCGACGCGTCCCCGCGGACGGCGGTATTCGTTCTGTTCCATATAGTTGAGTGCAGTCCGTTAAGAGGAGCTGTTACGCAGGGACTTGCATTGTCGCAGGGCAGTTGCAATTTGCGACCGCGGTCGACACCCGTGAATCACGGCTCTGTCGGAGTGTCGAGCAGGGCTAGTCGCTTGAACCGGGCGACTGATTTTTCGCCGATTCCTCTCACCCTCAGTAAATCGTCCCATATTTTGAAAGGCCTCTTGCCACCTCTTGCATCGCATATCCTGGCAGCAAGTACCGGACCAACGCCCGGAAGGAGAGCGAGCGATTCGGGCGGTGCCGTGGAGAAAAAAAATAGCGGGCGGGAAATAAATGCAGGGGGGAGTCCTTGTGATACCGGCGGAACGATTACCCCGGAAAATTCGGACACGGCCGGCACGTCTTGCCGGTCTGTGTCGCGCCATCGGATTGATGTCCGGACGGTGTTATCGACGAGCCCCGGCAGGGCAAGCAACAGGAACAACATCCACGCTCCGGCGATCCGCCGCATCCCTTCCTCCCATCCGGTTCCCTGCGCCGGCCGCCGTCAGTCGAAGATTTTCCAGGAAATCCCGTACACGAAAGTCCGGGGCGTCATCAGGTAACCTTCGATCGTCTGGTACTGCGCGTCGAGTACATTCATCAACATCAGGTACATGTCGGCGCCTAGCAGGCGCCCGTCGAGCTTGACATTGAGTACCTGGTACGAGGGCAGCTCGCCACCGTGCAGCGTCCCCCGTTCGCTCCGGTACGTGTAGTCGAGGCCGACGTAGAGGGCGCTCGTCGACTCGAAGAAGCTGCGCCCGAACCGGAATGACGCATGTGCGTTCCAACGAGGTGCGGTAACAAAGTACGAGACCCGGTCACCGACGGTGGCCGATGCGGCTCCGGTCAGCAACGCCTCGAACGCACCGAGCCGCCCGTCGAGGCGGACACGGTCCTCGATAACGCCCGCGGTTTCGGCCTGGCCGTTTTGCGCGACGAGCCAGCGGTCGCCGTCGACGTCGGTGCTGGTAAAGGCAATGGGCCGATGGACCCTCAGGGCCAGCACGCGAAGTTCGTTGGTGATCGGACCGGACCTCACCGTGGCCCGTCCCCCGGCTTCCCAACCGTATTCGCTCTCCAGGTACCGGTTGCCCGACAGCGGTACCCCCGGCGCCCCGGGGTCCGTGTGCACGGGCAGAAACAGTTCGCCGAGGTTCGGCATGCGATACCCTCGCCTGATATAGAGTTGCGCGCCGTGGCGGCCGAAATCCCGCTCGGCGGCGAATGATCCCCCCCACCCCGCCGTCATTCCCGTGTAGCTCACACCACTGAGCTGGGCCCGTGTGGTAAACCCGCCGCCGATATCGGCGACGGCACTCACCCTCGCCGTCGACTTGCGGAGCTGTCCGTCGTCCGATGCCCCGCCGACGTTCTGGACCCAGTTGATGTTTTCGAATCCGCCCCCTATCGACACATTCCGGCGAACGGAGCCCAGCACGCGCAGATCGGCGAACGCGGCGGTGGCGAGGTTGACGGTGTTGGAGTCGGCGGGTTGCCCCGGCCCGGGGTCGTAGTTGGCATCGTATCCGCGAGAGTAGATATTGAACCGAAGGCGTCCCATGGTCGACTTGATGGAAGCGAGGTAGCCGCCGAAGCCCTGCTGCGCCAGCGACGACTGGAGGCTTCCCTGCGAGTCGGCCAGAAACCGCCGCAACGAGAACGTGTACCGGTCGCGATTGGGCATCTCGCCGCGCAGATTGACCGTGATATAGCGGCTGCGCGACTTGCCGTAGTCACTGGACTCGATGAAGTCCGGTGAGTCGGGGGGGCGGGCGTCGAACAGGTACCCGTCGTTGAGGATCTCGTCGTAACCAAAGTCGAGTCCGATCCTGCCCAGCATGGACGCGAACCAGACGCGGCGCTGCCGGAGGTTGCTCTGAGTGCTCCTCGACAGTTCGAGAAACGTCGTGGGCTGTTCCGGGTCGGGTGTGACCTCGGCGACGCGGATCCTGCCTTCCAGCCCGTCCTCGGCGAGCAGCATACCGTCGGCGCCGGCGGACTCGAGCAGCACGCCGAGGCCGCTCACGGGAAAGTGAGGCAGCGGCGCGATGTCATTCTGGGGATCATTGATCAGGGTATGGTTCAGATAAACGCTGGCCCGTCCCCGGCCGAAGGCGTAGCGCGACTGGATCGTGCTCTTGCCGATGGGGCCGAAGCGGCCGAGGAAGAAACCGGGTTCAAACTCGAGGTAGTTGTCGAGCGAGTACGAGTGCCGAAACAGGTACTCCGATTGGAGGGTCGAATCGAACGCGGTATGTCTGAAAACGGGAGTCACGACGGGGGGCGGTCCCGCCGCGACAGAGTCCGGGTATTCCAGGGCGGCCACGGCGGTGTCGGCCGGTACGTGGCTGGTATCCGTCGGAGCGCCGGTGGTGTCGGGGACCTCGCTCTCCGTCGGGGTCTGCGAGCGGGCCGGCGCGGACAGGGCCACGCACAGACAAGCGGCAGCCAGCAGGAGGCGGCGGCGATGTCGCTGTATAACTCGCAGGAAGATCACTGTCGCAACTCCGGACGAAATCGGTTCAGGACCGACAACACGGGCCTGAGGACGATGACGAACACGGCGGTGTTCCAGACGAGATGGGTCGCGGTAAAAGCGATCCCGCCAGCCATGAAAGTCCAGAACGCTCGCGCCCCGCGCTCGTCGACGAAGGTGAAAAACGCGGCCGTGTTCACGGTAACCTGGAAGAACAGGGTCAGGACCAGTCCCGTTACCCCGCACAAGAGCATACCCGAGGACCGCCCTGTGCGTTCCAGTATAAAAGGACCGGCCACGCCGCCGACGGTTCCGATAACCGCCCCGGCGGCGACCTGGGCGGCCAGGACGGGAGGCACGGCGGCCCCCATGGGATTGAGCCCGGAGTAGACCCCCCACGACACAGCGCCCGTGACGGCCCCGAGCCGCGGACCGAGGAGAAATCCGGATACGAAAACAAGGAGGGTAACGAGTTCGACGTTGGGGACGCCTGCCAGCGAGTATCCCGCGGCAACAATGAGCGCCACGAGAAGGCCGGCCAGTGTTGCACGTCGGGTTCGTTGGATCATACGGGCATCGTGCTAAAGAAAATCCCCGGCGGCTGGCGTCAGCACGCCCGGGGAGAAAGGGTTGTCCGCTGAGCCCTATCGTATCCCCCACCCCCGACCGCCGTCAATGGGATTCCCCCCTCTCCCCCCCCCCCAAGACCGGACTCTCGGCCAGAAGGGCAGACTGACGAGGGGTTCCCGGGCCGGCCACACACCGGCAGCGGGCAGACGGACGAGGATATTCTTTGTTACGGATGTAGAAGGAGGAGAGAGAGAGGCTAGGAGTACTTCTCGATCTTCTTGGCGACTTCGCGGAAGGTGACGTCCTCCACATAGACGTCCTCGAATGCGCCCAACGCCTGTTCCACGTCGCCGACCATCTCGTAGGCCAGCCCCAGGTTGTACTTGATGCCCAGCGCTTCCGTATCGCCCGGGTTGATCGCCTGCAAGCCCTTCGTGAGCTGCTTGATCGCGAGGTTCGGCTGGTTCTGCCTGAGGAAACAAAGACCGATCATCTCCAGGGCTCGCGTCTGGTACGCCTCCGATTTCGACGAAAGCTGGTATTCGCGGATGGCTTCGGCGAGCAGGTCCATCTCCAGGTACGCCATGCCCAGGTCGTAGTGGCTGCGGTAGTCCTCGTCCGTCATTTCACCACCCTGGCTGTCCACTTCGCCGATGATCGCCGATACGTGAATCTGGTCCGGTGACGAGGCGATTCCCGATGACAACGGCTCCTCTGCAACCTGATCCTGCCGAACCGGGGGCTCTGGCGCCACAGGGTTGTCGAATGCCGGTGCGACCACTGTCGCATCGGCTTCCGGTGCCGCCGCTGTCGCGTCAGCTTCCGGCGTGATCGCTGCATCGGCCTCCGGCGTGATGTCGAATTCCGTCGCTTCCACTCCGTCTTCACTCTCCCCGGCGTCAACGACGTATTCCCCGGCGACCACGTCCTCGGCGCCGGTTTCAGGAGCGAATTCCCGGGGCTCCGGTATCGTCTGGGTCGATGTCGCTGCCGATCCGGCGGCATCCATTTTGACCTCGCCGAATTCGTAGACCGAGTCCGGGCGGGCGTCCATGGTGACAGGCGGGACGGCGGGCTGAGGTGCGGGCTCACCTTCGTTCGGGTTCATGCGTTCCCCCTCGGTGTGAGCCTCGCTCCAGATGTTTTCCTCGGTAATGATGGCGCCGTCCTTGCCTTCTTGCGGCGCCACCACCGGGGGCTCTTCGACGTTCATCCCGAGTTCCGTTATTTTCTGGTGGGTCTCGGTCCGGCCCGTCTCATTCCCGTCGGCCGTATAAGCGTCATAGAGTTTCTGCAGGACGTCCGCCGTCGCTTCCTTCAGGTTGAACTTGACCATGCACTCGTGGAGTTTCGCGAGCACCGCCGACGAATTCCCCATTTCATCGGTGATTTCGCCGCTGATATTCGTCACGTCGTCGGGACCGACCTGCTGGTCGGCCAGAAGTTGATCGAGAAAAGTGTTGTAGTAGGATTCCGCTTCCTT
>CBDUWU010000095.1:0-12204 GCA_965371015.1 uncultured bacterium
GGACTTTTTTGGGCCCGTTCTCGATGGGGCCCCAGCCTTTGACAAACTCGATCTGTTCCCGGACGTTTTCTACACATCCGGTGGGATGGGTCGTCACACAGACGAACCCGCGAACTCTGGGTTTGATATTCATGCACCGGAACCTCGGGACTGGGGTGATGGGACACGGGTCTCGCCGACCCGACGCCCGAGATGATAGCACGGCCGCCGTCTAAAATCGAATCGGAATCAGATAATGGAGACGGGGGGGGGCGTCAGGCGGCGGGCGCCCGCCTCCGCGCGAGGAGTTTGCGGACTGCCAGGAGCAGATCGACCCGGTCGAAGGGCTTGGAGAAGGTCGCGTCGGCCCCAAGTTCGCTGGCGGCGTCGAGATAGTCGCCCAGGCCGTATTGACCGCCGCCGGATATCGCGATGATCCGGATGTCCGGATTTTCACGGCGAAAGTCAAAGATCGTTTTCAGCCCTTCCTGCTCGGGCATAATAATGTCGGTGATGATCAGGTCGGAAGGCTTCTGCCGATGCCGTCGAATGGCCTCCTTGCCGTCGGCCGCGGTGGCCACGTGGTACCCTTCACGCTCCAGAATGACCTTGAGGAGATCCCGTACGCCGTTGTCGTCGTCAACAACAAGAATGTGTTTCATTATCAATACCTTATACTTCTGAAGCCCTGCCGGCCAACGGGACGCGACTCGATTCTCCCTTTCGTTCGCGCATCGGTCGAGCGGCCGTGTTGTTCAGTCAATCCTGGCTACGCCCTGGAGAGCCGCCTTGAACTCTTCAGGCCGGCGCACACTCATTATCACCGAGTAGCCCTCCCGCGTCGGGACGTAGACCACGCGCCGCTTGTCGGTCACGAACAGGAGGCTCTTTTCGCCGTTTCGCAGCCTGAACCACCCGGCAAGGTAGCCCGGAAGCCCGGCGCCGTTGGTTCGACACCTCGGGTACAGGTCGCGATCGCGATGCAGATCGACAACCCGGATGCCGTCGGCGATGAGCGACTCGACCGGGATCGTCCGTCCATACATGGTCGCGCCTATTTCGAGCCCTGTGTCCGAAATTTCGAACCGCGAGTTCCGGGACGACCAGGCGAGCCACGCGAAGAGCCCCACCATGACGAGGAGCAGGATCGAGACGCCCATCAAAAGCCAGATGGGCCCGTTCGTCCCCGGAACGATCGTAAACACTTGCGATTTCACCGACGGACCTCCCTGGGTTGTGGCTGGCGACTGTCAATTTTTGGTTACAGTCCGCCGGTCGGACCCGACTATTCGGACGCGGAGCGGAAGAACGGGCAAACTTGCCGCAACATCACCGCGGCGAATATACGTACTAGCAAGAGGTTCTATCGGCAACGGACGCATCAAACGTGCCATTTGATGCCGCATAACCAAACTCTCTGTCAATAAACACCTTGCGGTGAACGCGCCGCTTCATTACACTTCTCGCTATGATCGGCAGCAGGATCCTCCATTACCAGATCACCGAAAAGCTCGGCGAGGGCGGCATGGGCGAGGTTTTTCTCGCCGAAGATAAACGCCTCCACCGGCGCGTCGCCCTGAAGTTCCTCAACAATACGTTTCGCGAGGACGCCGAGGCCCACGACCGCCTCGTGAGCGAGGCCCGGGCCGCGTCCCAGCTCAACCACGCCAACGTCGTCGCCATTCACGCCATCGAGGAAACGGCAGACCACCTCTTCATCGTCATGGAGTACGTCGAGGGCGACTCGCTGCACGACCTGATCAAGTCGGGGAAGATCGACACCGATACCGCCATCGACTATGCGAAGCAGATACTGGAGGGGCTGGGGGCGGCGCACGAGAAGGATCTTGTGCACCGCGACATCAAGTCGGACAATATAAAGGTGACCACCCGGGGGCAGGTCAAGGTCCTCGACTTCGGGCTGGCGCGCTCGGCGGGCGCCGCGGATTCGACGCGTTACGGGTCTTCGGCCGGTACCCCCGCCTACATGGCGCCCGAGCAGGTGCACGGCGAAAAGTCCGATCACCGTTCCGATCTTTTCTCGTTCGGCGTCGTTCTCTACGAGATGTTAACGGGCAGCCTCCCGTTCAAGGGCCAGCACGAATCGGCGATCACGTATTCGATCGTCAACGAGGATCCCGACCCGCTCAGTGTCACCCGCCCCGGTCTCGCGGAGGGACTCCAGCCTGTCATCGACAAGTTGCTCGCCAAGGATCGCGACGACCGTTACCAGTCGGCGGCGGCGGCGCTCGCGGATCTCGAGAAAAGCCGAGACGGCGCTACGCCGCGTCGGGCGCCGCGGTCAAACCGGCGGATTTCTCCCGCATTGTTGATCGTCGCCCTGGTGGTAATCCTCGCGGGTCTCGCTTACCTGTTTCGAGGCGGCGACGAGACAGTCACCGTTGCCGAAGAACCCGGGCGCATCATGCTCGTCGTGCTGCCGTTCGAAAACCTCGGGCCGGCGGAAGACGAATACTTCGCCGACGGCATTACCGAGGAGATCACCACGCGGCTCGCCAAGGTGAGCGAGCTGGGCGTGATTTCGCGCAAGAGCGCGATGAAGTACAAGGATTCAGAAAAGACGCTGAAAGAAATCGGCGCCGACCTCAACGTCGACTATGCCCTGGAAGGCTCGATTCGCTGGGACAAAACGGGAGATGCGAACCGGGTACTCGTTTTCACGCAGCTGATACGCGTGAGCGACGACACCCACGTGTGGGCCGACCGGTTCGACCGCGTATACGACCAGATATTCGCGCTGCAGGCGGAAATCGCCGAAAACGTCGCGGAGGCGCTGAACGTCACTCTGCTCGAGCCCGAACGCGCGGCGCTGGCGGTGGTGCCGACCGACAACATGGAAGCGTACGACTTCTACCTGAAGGGACGCGAGGTGTACGACCGCGCCGCCGACCCCGACGATAACGAAACCGCCCCGCTTCTTCTCGAACAGGCCGTCAAGCTGGACTCGACCTTTTCACTCGCCCACGCGCTGCTCGCCCGGATTTACACGAACGACCACTTCAACAACCGGTTCCCCGACCAACCGCGCCTCGAGCAGGGCCGTCGTGCCGCTCGCGCGGCGCTGCGTCACAATCCCGGCGGCCCCGAGGGGCACGTCGCGATGGGTTATTACCATTATTACGGTAGCCGCGACTACGAGCACGCCCTGGCCGAGTTCGAACTGGCCGCAAAAACAGAGCCGAACGACGCAGCGATGCTCCAGGCTATGGGCTTCGTCCAGCGCCGGCAGGGCGACTGGAACCACGCGTACGACAACCTGAAGCGGGCCCTCGAGCTCGACCCGACGTCGCTCGATCTCTACGGCAACGTCATTCAGACGGCGCTGTACCTCAGGCGTTTCGAAGACGCCGACCGCTACATCGAGCTGGCCACGGAACTGGCGCCGCAGTATCTTGAGTTTCGTATATACACCGCGGTCAGGTTGATGCTCGAGCCGGGTGACATCGAGGGGGCGATTGCCGTGATGGACGAACTCGAGCGAGAATTCGGCAATGCGGTGGCATCGCCGCTCAAGATCAACCTCGACATGATGGCCGGCAACTACGACGCGATACTCAACAGACTTCCCGACCTGCCCACCGTCCAGCGGACTTACGGTGACGCCGACTCGGCCAACTACTATATGGTGAAAGGCCTCGTCATCGACCTCAAGGACGGCCTCGACGTCGAATCGATGCAAGCGCGAGCGTACTACGACTCGGCGCGCGCCGTGTGGGAACGGCAGCTCGTGTCGCGCCCCGACGACCCTGAAATTCTCAACCAGCTCGGTTTCACGTATGCCGGCCTCAGGGACAAGGAAAAGGCGTATTATTATTCCGACCGCGCCGTGTCGGTCATGCCAATGTCCCGCGACGCGCTCACCGGTGTCAATCTGCTCGAGGGCAAGGCCGTCGTCCGGGCTCTCTTCGGTGACTCCGGCGAGGCACTGGATATCCTGGAGATGTTGCTCGAGGTGCCGGCGTACGTCACCCCGGGGACGCTCAAATCGAACCCGCTTTACTCCCCGCTGCACGGCAATCCGCGCTTCCAGCGAATGATCCAGGAAAAGAAAACGTTGTAAGCCGTCACGGCGTCATTCGACCGGCCAGAGGAGCTCGGTCTCGCGCTTGTTTGGATCCGGCTCTTCACCCGGGTCGGTCCGGTAGCTTTCCCACTGCGGACCTCGAGATTTCCTGCCGTTTTCCCTTATCCACGCATCGATGGCGTCGTGGGCGTGGGGCAGATCTTCGTAAGGGCCGACGTGGATGGTGCAAGCCAGGTGCCCGCCGGGCAGTTCGCCGGCCGTCACCCTTCCCTCTTCCGGCTGGGGTTCCCGAACCGGGAAACCGATTTCGATCTCGCAATCGGTGCCGTCGTAGCTGTGATACCGGGTGAAGGGAGGGCCCGACGGACTAACGCCGAGCTTGTTGAGGTAGTGGAAGACTTCCGGGAGTATCTCCCCGAGGATGGGGCCGATCTCGGCAACTTTGCACCGGGTCCGAATGCTGACGACCGGTTGGGGATCGGTTTCTTTCAATTCGATTTCATACGCCATGATGTCCTCCTTGTATCGCCGCTCAGTATAGCCGGAGCGCGAGGTCGCCGGCAAGAGCGGTGTTATTCGGACCGGAGGGTGACGCCGCCGCGGGCACGGCCGCGGAACGGCCTGGCGAAGAACCGGGCCATCTTCTTTTCCTTCTCCCAGAAGAAACGGAACTGGCCCAGGAGGGTCCCGTATATGAGGAGGATCACCTGGTACACGGGCACGACGATCAGGATGCGCGCCGTCCACCACAACCAGCGCGGCACGTCGTCTGGAAGCACGAATTCCAGGATCGGGCGCGTGACCTTGACGACTGTGGACCCCGCCAGCGAAAACGCGAGAAGGATGGCAATGACTCCCCACATCGAGACACCCCATCGGGCCTGCATCTTCGCCCAGAAGCTTTGCTTTTCCTGACTGGATGATTCGGTCATTTGCGGGTGCGGCGCCGGGCCGCGGGTTCGAGCTGCCGGTACCGGAAGCAGTCGGTGACGTGGTCGTTGACCATCCCCACCGCCTGCATGAACGCGTAACATATCGTCGATCCGACGAACTTGAATCCCCGTTTCTTCAGATCCTTGCTCATCGCGTCTGACTCCGGCGTATTCGCCGGCAGATCCAACATCGAACGCCAACTGTTGTGAACGGGTTTGCCACCGACAAACCGCCAGATGTAGTCGTCGAACGATCCGAATTCTTTCTGTACCTCGAGAAACGCCCGCGCGTTGGTACGCGCTGCGGCCACTTTGAGGCGGTTGCGGACGATCCCCGGGTCGGCGAGCAGCTTTTCGAGCCGCTTGTCGGTGTAGCGCGCGATCCTGCGAGGGTCGAACCCATCGAACGCCTCGCGGTAGTTCTCGCGCTTGCGCAGAATTGTGATCCACGCCAGCCCCGCCTGCGCGCCCTCGAGAATGAGCATTTCGAAGAGCTTGTCGTCGTCGTGCTCCGGGATACCCCACTCGCCGTCGTGGTAGTCGAGGTAAAGAGGGTCCGATCCAGCCCATTCGCATCGTGTTTTTCGATCCGGGGGAGACATGGGGGAGAAGATAACAGCGGTGGCCGTCCCGCGCAACGCGGAAAACCGGGTCCAACTTCTTAAATTAAAACGACATACGTGTCCGTTGTATCCGTGGGGGCTGCCCTGGGCGGCGGCGGTCACAAGCTTCTATCGTGCTGTTAATAAATAAGTCCCAGATATTTATCCGGACACGGGAACTTTTACTATAACCATGCGTACATGACTATATCCATAGTCGGATAACGAGCCCCATACAAAAGGAGCCTCCATGCCCGCGAAAGAACCGCCGGAACTTTCCCCGCTCGAACTCGGGGTCATGAACGTGATCTGGGAGCTGGGCGAGTGTACGTCGGCCGAGGTGATCGAAGCGTTCACCAGGAAACGAAAGCTCGCCAACACGACGATACGCACCGTGCTGGCCAACATCCGCAAGAAGGGGTATCTGGAAGTCGTCCCCTCCGTCGAGCCGCGGATCCGCTTTCGGCCCAGCGTATCGAAGCGCACCGTGGCGGGACGCTCGTTGAAACGGCTCCTCGAAAACATGTTCGGCGACTCGCCGCGGGAAGCGATCGAATTTCTGCTGGAAGAAGAAGACATGGACCGGGCCGAGCTCGACGAGATCCGGCGGCTGCTCGACGAACACGCGGCGGGGGGTGACGAAGAATGAACGTCTTCGAGCTGCCCGGCAGAATCGCGACGATCATGGCGCAGCACCCGCTGCTCGAGCGTCTGCTGGTCGCCAGCCTCGAACTCGTCGTGGTCACCGCAGTCGTGCTGGCCATCATCCGCGTGGCGCGCATCAAGTCGAACCGGGTAATCGCACTTCTCTGGCTGGTCGCTCTCACCAAACCGGTACTGAGCCTTGCCGCCGGCGCGCCCGCCCCGATATGGAATGCCGGTGTGCTGGGCATCGCGCCGTCCGCGTCTGTCGCCGACGCCGGGATTGCCCGCGACGTCGAGTGGATCACGGAGTCGGCGACGGTGGGATCCGGCGCGCTCACGGCCGCCATCGGGCATACCGCGGCGAAGAGCGTTCTTCCGCCGGTGGACCCGGCGAAAGCGGCGGTGGGAACCTGGCTCGTGGGCGTCGCGATCATGGCGCTCCTGTCGATCGCCGACCGCTTACGGATTCGCAGGCTGGTCGCTTCGGCCTCACCGCCGTCGCGCGATATCGAGGCTCTCTACCGGCAGGCGGGCGGTGTTCGTCACAAGGCCCGTTTGCCGAAGCTGCTGATAACAGATCAGCTCGAATCTCCCGCGATTGCGGGGACTTTTTCTCCCGTCGTATTTTTGCCGGCGTGGATGGCGGAAAACGCCGACCGGGAACGAATCATGTGGTCGCTCCGCCACGAACTCACGCACTGGCGGCACAGGGACCACCTCGCCGGATTTCTCGGCGAGGTATCACGCGTATTGTTCTACTTTCACCCGCTCGTCTGGTGGATCGGCCGCCGGTGGAAGGTCACCACCGAGATCGCCTGCGACCAGGCGATGGTCACCACACGTGGCGACGCGCGGCGCTACGCCGAGCAGCTCTACCAGATTCTGACACGGGTTCACACGAGGAGGCAAATCATGCTGGCCAACGGTTTGTTTGCAACGAGGACACAGATCGGGAAACGAATCGAGTTGTTGTTGAAGTCGAGTCCCGCCGGGCGGCGAGGCCGCGCGATACCGGCAGCGGTATTCCTGGCGCTTTTCGCGGCCATGGTCTTCACGCTGGGCGTGGAGATTTCGCCCGCGGCCGGCCCCGGGACGACGACGATCAAGGCGAAGGACAAGGACAAGAAGACGACCATCGAAATGGTGTCCGACGACGACAGCAAAGTAACGATGGTCATCGAGGGAGTTGTCGAATTCGACAAGGACAAGGGTGGTATCGCCGCCATCGCCCCGGGTGGCAGCTTCGAGGTCACCGAGAAGAAGGACGGGGTCAAACGTGAACTGGTGGTCAAACCGGGTGACGGCGACGAATTGACATACGAGTACGAAGTCGACGGCAAGTCCCGGCCGTTCGACGACAAGGCCCGCGAGTGGCTCAATGACATTCTCGGCACGATGAACGTGAGCGGCTCGACGGATCTTGCTTTCTTCGGCGACAGCGATTATCACTTCAGTCATCCCGTGGTTGTCAAAAAAGTCGGCGACGACAGCTTCAGCATCCGGATCGTGGGGGACGGGGACAAGGTCGACATTTACCGGGACGACTCGAAAGGGGCCTACGTCGAACTGAAAGATATAGACGAAGGCGACTTCACCAGGGTCTGGATCTCCACCAAAAAACTCTCCGCCAGGGTCGACGACAGCCGCGTCACGGTGAAAATATCGAACGACGGCACGACCCGGATCGCGCTCACGAAAGACGGCGTGAAACACGAACTGGAAATGGTACCCGGGAGCGCCGGCAGACCGGATTACATATACAAGGTCGACGGCGAGATCCGGCCCTACGACGACGAAGCGAAGAAGGTTTTTGAAAAATACATCCACCTCCTGGAAAACGGCATCGAGTTGAATGTCAAGGGCGAGAGGATTTAGAGCGCCCCGGACAGCGAAAGGAGCCGGCACAACCGGGAACCTTCTCCGGCCTCCGGCGTACAATCTCACGAACACGCGAACCTCTCTACGGTGCGGTTTTGTCCCCTCGGGGCGGGCCGCACCGTAATTTATTCGAGGCCCTTGAATTATCGGACGAATCCGCTATGATCGTCCGGTAACGGTCGGGCACCGCCCCGCCACACTCCGAAATCCACCCGGACAATCCAGAATACCAGGAGGACCCATGAAACGCATGACGTTGACGGTGTTGTCGATTCTCGCCGCTGTCTCGCTGGCGGCCTGTTCCGCCGACTACGAAACCGAGGCACTGCAGTTCCTCTCCGGTTATAACGTGGAGTACACGAAGCTGGGCTACGAGTCGGCCGAGGCCGAGTGGCAGTCGAATACGAGAATCGTGGAGGGCGACACAACCAACGCTTATCGCACCCGTATGGCCAACGAGGCGCTAGCCGCATTCACGGGCAGCGAGGAAAACATCGAGACGGCCAGGCGGCTGCTCTCCCACAGGGAAGGGTTGTCCCCGCTTACCGTGAAGCAACTGGAAAAAATTCTCTACGAAGCGGCGAATAACCCGCAGACGGTGCCCGGGGTGGTTAAGGCCCGGATCAAAGCCGAGGCGCTGCAGACGGAGGCGCTCTATGGTTTCGACTTTCAGGTGGACGGCCGATCGGTCTCGACCAACGACATCGACAACATCCTGAAAAAAGAAACGGATCTCGGCAAACGGCTCGACGCGTGGGAGGCGAGCAAGAAGATCGGAGCCACGCTCGACGAGGGGCTTGTCGAACTGCGCGGGCTTCGTAACGAGACGGTCCGCGCGCTGGGGTACAACGACTACTTCACGTACCAGGTGTCGGACTACGGCATGACCGCCGAAGAGATGCTCGAGCTGAACGACCGGCTGGTCCGCGAGTTGCGGCCGCTGTATCGCGAGATCCATACTTACACCCGCTATATGCTGGCGGAACGATACGGCGAAGAGGTGCCGGATCTCATCCCGGCCCACTGGTTGCCGAACCGGTGGGGACAGGACTGGTCGACGCTGGTGAACGTCGAAGGACTCGACCTCGACGCGGTGTTGGCGCAGAAGGAGCCGGAATGGCTGGTGGAACAGTCGGAACGGTTTTACGTCAGTCTGGGATTCGAGGAATTGCCGGAAGTGTTCTGGACAAAGTCGGACCTCTACCCGCTCCCCGACGGCGCGGGCTACAAGAAGAACAACCACGCGTCGGCATGGCACATGGACCTCGACACCGACGTCCGCAGCCTGATGAGCGTGATCCCGAACGCCGAGTGGTACGAGACGACTCACCACGAGCTGGGACACATTTATTATTATATGGAGTACACGAACCCGGACGTGCCTCCCATACTGCGCTCGGGCGCAAACAGGGCTTTTCACGAGGGTATCGGCAGCCTGATGGGCCTGGCAGCGATGCAGAAGCCGTTCCTCGAGGAGATCGGCGTTTTCCCCGGGGGTGCCGAAACGGACGAGATCCAGACACTGTTACGGGAGGCGCTGAACTACGTGGTATTCATCCCGTGGTCGGCTGGCGTCATGACGCAATTCGAGCACTCACTCTACACGGACGTGCTCCCGCGCGACGAATTCAACGCTCGTTGGTGGGACCTGAAGCGCCGCTACCAGGGCATCGTCCCGCCGGCGCCCCGCGGCGAGGAATACTGCGACGCGGCGTCGAAGACGCACATCAGCGACGACGCGGCGCAGTACTACGACTACGCGCTCTCGATCGCGCTCTTGTTCCAGTTTCACGACCACATCGCGCGCAACATCCTGGAGCAGGACCCGCACGCGACGAACTATTACGGCAGTAAGGAAACAGGGGCGTTTCTGTCGAGCGTGCTCACGCCGGGCGGCAGCCGCGACTGGCGAGAGTTGATGCAGGAAACGCTGGGCGAGGACATGAATGCTACGGCGATGCTGCGCTACTTCGACCCTCTGCGAGTGTGGCTCCAGGAGCAGAACCGCGGCCGCAAGCACACACTGCCCGAAGTCTAGATTCAACGGTGCGATCAGCCCGGATTTCATTGAGAGATATCGAAGCAGTCGAGGACAAATACGTATTCGAAGGCAATGTCGCGGAGGTGGTCGTAGCGGCCCGACGCGCCGCCGTGTCCCTCACCCATCTTCATGCGCAATAGCAGCGCGTTGTCGTCCGTCTTCATCGTGCGCAGCTTCGCCACCCATTTCGCCGGTTCCCAGTACTGTACGCGCGGGTCGTTCAGCCCACCCGTCACCAGCATGTGCGGGTAGTCCTGGCGGTCGATGTTGTCGTACGGAGAGTACGACAGCATGTACTCGTAGAATTTCTTGCTGTCCGGGTTTCCCCACTCCTCGAACTCGATCACCGTCAGCGGAATCGTCTCGTCCATCATCGTCGTCACCACGTCCAGGAACGGGACCCCCGCGATTACGCACCGGAACAATTCCGGACGCGCGTTGGTCACCGCGCCAGCCAGCAGCCCGCCCGCGCTTCCGCCGTAGATCGCAATGTTACCCGCCGAAGTGTACTTCTTGCGCACAAGATACT
The DNA here is from genome assembly GCA_965371015.1 of uncultured bacterium. Lineage (GTDB taxonomy): Bacteria > Krumholzibacteriota > Krumholzibacteriia > WVZY01 > JAKEHA01 > CBDUWU01. Next base: position 10,652 of record CBDUWU010000095.1, read on the forward strand.
CGGCGCACGCAATAAAGTCCGCAAAGGTATTCGCCTTCTTCAGCAGCTTCCCTTCCTCGTACCACTGACGGCCCATTTCGCCGCCACCGCGGACGTGCGCGATCGCGCAGATGAATCCCCGTTCGAGCAGCGAGAGCCGCGTAGAGAGGAAGTAGGGTTCGACACTCGACCCATAGGCGCCGTAACCCGACATGAAGACCGGATTCGTTCCGTCCCTCTTGATACTTTTGCGGTATACGAGTGATATCGGGACCCTGGTGCCGTCGCGGGTGACGGCAAATACACGCTCCATCTGCAGATCTTCGGGGTCGTAGCCGCCGAGTACTTCGTACTGCTTCTTTAGTTCGCGTGTCCGCGTATCCATGTCGTATTCGATAACCGAACGCGGCGTGACCATCGACGTATAGCTGAATCGCAGCAATTTCGTGTCGAACTCCGGATTTTCGTCCGACCAGACCGTATATACCGGCTCCGGAAACTCCACCTCGTGCGATCCGCCGTTCACCAGATCGAGCACGCGGATTTTCTTCAGCCCGCCCGACCGCTCGTATACGACGAGGTGATTCGCGAAGCACTCGACGTCGTCCACCTTGACGCTCTTGCGTGCCGGGATGAAATCACGCCAATGCGACTTCCCCGGGTCGGTCACCGGCGCCCGCACCACCTTGAAGTTTCTCGCCGCGTCGTTGGTGAGGATATAGAACCAGTCCCCGTTATGGGTCACGTAGTATTCCATCTCGTGCTGGCGCGGGTGGACGAGACGCAGAGGCCCCTCAGGATCGTCCGCTTCCAGGTAGTGCACTTCCGTCGTCGTGTTGCTGCCCAGACGCATCAGCAGGAACCGGCGGCTCTTCGTTCTGGAGATATCGAGAAAAAACGCGTCGTCCTCTTCGTGGTACACCGTCTCGTCTTTTTCATGAGGCTCTCCCAATCGGTGACGGAAGAGCTTACAAGGACGTTTCGCTTCGTCGAGAGTATTATAGAACAAGACGCGGCTGTCGTTGGACCACTCGACGCCGTAGTACGTGTTGGGGATGCCCTCCTCCACGACCTCACCCGTTTCCAGGTTCTTGACGTAGAGCGTGAACGTCTCCGTCCCCCTCGTGTCGGTCGAGTAGGCGAGCATCTTGTGGTCGGGACTCAGCCGGAATACCCCGACTTTGAAAAAGTCGCGATCCGCGGCGAGCTCGTTCTCGTCGAGGATGATCTCTTCTTCGGCGTCGAGGTCGCGGCGGCGGCGGCAGTGGATCGAGTACTGCTTCCCCTCTTCCGTTCGGACATAGTAGAGATAGTCTCCCCAGCCGACCGGCGCCGACACGTCGGTTTCCTTGATACGCCCGACCAGCTCCTCGTACAGGCGCTCCCGGAACGGGGCGTTATGCTCCGTCGCCGAGCGCGTGTAGGCGCACTCCTGCTCGAGGTAGGCGATCACGCCGGGATCGTCACGCTCGCGGAGCCAGTAGTAATCGTCGACGCGCTTGATTCCGTGTGCGCTGACGTCTCTGGGGATTTTCTTTGCGACTGGAGGGTTCATTGTTGGATGACCGAGGTTC
>CBDUWU010000096.1:0-12058 GCA_965371015.1 uncultured bacterium
CCTCGTGACTCGTCCAGTCGTCTGTCAGCAGCCGGCCCTCACGCCCGTCCGGCGTGATCGTGGCAATCTGGAACATGCTGCCAACGCGGTTGACGAAGACGATGAGGTCGCCCCGCGGCGACCAGGCCGGCGAAGCGTTGTAGCCGCCGGTGAACGTGACGCGCCGGACGTTGGTACCGTCGATCTCCATCACGTAGACCTGCGGTGACCCGCTGCGGTCCGATGTAAACACCAGTTCGCGGCCCGCCGGCGACCAGCAGGGGCTGGTATCGATGGCACGGTTGTGCGTCAGGCGTTTCCGGACGGTTCCGCTCGGCTCGAGGAGATAGATCTCCGAATTGCCGTCCTTGCTCAGCGCGGCGAGAAACCGCCGGTGGCGGTCCGACCAGTCGGCCGTGATGTTGGTGCCGGCATAGTCAGCCAGCGTCTGCGACTTCGATTCCGCCAGGTATCGAATGTAGAGGTCGGCTTTGCCGGCACGATAGCTCGTGTAGACGAGCGCCTTGTCGTTGTCCGCCCACCGGGGGTTGAGCAACGGAACGCCCTGCCGGACGAGTACCCGCGGATTGTAGCCGTCGTAGTCGGAAACAACCAGTTCCCACTGCTGCTCACGGACGCGTACGAACACGATCCGCGTCATCGCGACCCCCGACTCGCCCGTCACCAGGCGCACGACCTCGTCGGCAAAGTGGTGCGCCGTGCGGCGCAGCGTCTTGTCACCGAGTTTGTAACGCTTGCCGCCGATAAAGTCGCCCGAAACGACGTCGGTCACCCACCCCTCGAACACCGGATCTCCGTCCGCCATCGATATCTTGCCCTGCACCTCGACGCTGAAATTCGAATCGTCCATGCCGACCGACACCGGCTTCTTGCGGATGATTTCGAAGAGCCCGGAGAATTCGAGATCCTTGTACACAATTTCTTCCAGCGTCTGCGCCTTGCTGACCAGATCGGTGTCGGCGCAGTGAAACCGGGGCATCCACAGAGGCACCCGATAGACTTCGACCGCTTCGAGGGGAGGCGGCCAGACATCCATCTGCGATGAGGCGGGAGCGGGAACAAAAAAAAGCCCCGCCAGGGTCAGCAACACAAAGGCGCGGTGCGAAATCAAGTCAGTCTACCTCTCTTCCCTGAACGCAAAACTGAAGTGCACGCCGAGATACTCGTCGCGGTATTCCTGTGGCAGCGGCGGCATCGGCGACGCCTGGACGATGGCGCGCTGCGCCGCCTGGTCGAACATGAACAGCCCCGACGATTGTTCGATCGCCGTAGCCATCACGGTACCGTCGCGCGTAACCCGGAAGTAGATCACACAGAGCAACTCACCCTGGCCGCCCGCCGGCACACGCCAGTGCGCGGCAATCTTGCGGCGCATGCGGCTGATATAGTGGGCGAACGGAAAATTATCGGTGTCGAACGCGATCTCCCCCGTCTCGGGCGCCGATTCCGCGGTCTCCGGGGTTGTTTCCTCCGGAGGCGCTGTCTTCTCGATCTGCGTCGTCGGCACCTCCCGGGCCTTCTTCTTCGGGGGCTTCTTCTTGACCGGCTTTGGTTTGACGGGAGGCGGGGGCATCTCCTCTTCCGGCTCGGGTTCCGGTTCCGGCTCCACCGTCGGCGGCGGTTTCACTTCTTCCTTTGGAGGCGCCACCGTCTTTTGTTCGCGCTCGATTTCGGCCTGTGTGACGAGTTCGACGGCGTATACCTGCCTCGGCACGAACTTGACCTCGCGAAAAGACACCCAGTTGACGGCGATCAGCGTGACCAACAGGTGGATGGCGACTGATAAGAAAAGAGAACTCCTCAACGCTTGTCCTTCATCTCCGTGATCATGCCCACATCGTTGATACCGGCGCTCTTGACCTCCCCAATGACGTTCATCACCACGCCGTACGGCACGTCGGCGTCAGCCCGCACGAACACGCGTTCTTCTCCGGCGACCTTGAGCGTCGTCAATGCGTCGCCGAGTTGTTCTTCCTCGACCTGCTCGTTGTTAATGAAAATTTCGCCGTCCTTATTGACGGAAATAACCACCGCGTCCGTCTCCTTGATCACCGTCGATTTCGCCTTGGGCAGCTTGACCTTGATCCCCGCCTGTATAAAAGGAGCGGTGAGCATGAAGATGATCAGGAGCACCATGATAACGTCGACCAGATTGGTCACGTTGATATCGGTCATCGAACTGTAACGACTTTTTCTCATATCAGACCTGTGCTTCGCTGCGCTGTTCCGGTTTGCGTCCGGCGGGTGCCGGCGCCGCCGCCGGCGCCGGCGGCGCCATTGGATACCACGCTGTACTCGATCACCCGCGAGATGAAGAGGTCGACCTGTGTCTCGTTGCGGTGGACGTTTCGCACGAGCAGGTTGTACCCCACCAGCGCCGGGATCGCCGCGGCGAGTCCGGAGATGGTGGTGACGAGTGCCTCGGCGATGCCGGGGCCAACGACATCAATGCTCGCCGCACCGGCCACGCCCATGCTGAGAAAACTGCTCATGATGCCCCAGACGGTTCCCATCAGACCGAGGAACGGCGCCACACCAACGGTGGTCGCGAGAAAAATGAGGTGGCGCTCCATACCCGATATTTCATTGAGGGCCCGGCGGTCGAGCACGTCGCGCAGCTTCGCCCGCTCGACCTCCTCGGCGGCCGGCGTGTCAACGACGATGCGGCCGTCCCGGGTGCCGGTGTGCCGGCCCGCAATATACCGTGAGGCTTCCATGAGGACTGCCCCTTCGATCGACGGCATGAACTGTTTGACCGATGCGGCCAATGCGCCGATACCGGAAGTCGTCATCGCGTGCCGAAGCGCATTGCCCCTGGACCGCAGGCGCAGGTAGAGTCGTGTCCGATCCCAGATGATCGCCCAGGAAATCACCGAGATCACGAAGAGGATGAGGAGGATGATCTTGGCGAAGGAACCCGTTCCGGTAAAAAGCGATGGAACCGACCGGCCGACCGCCGCTATGACCACTGCCGTGTGCACACCCATTTTCTGCCTTTCTCAGTTACCGGACGGGTTTGTGCCCGCCCTGTAGCGATTTTTTTCGATTCTGCTGCGTTAGCTCTACCACAACCGCCGGAATTCTGAACAGGGTTTTTCTAGGATACCCCTGCGGGCTGGCGGGGTTCCCGATTCCAGCGACGTAGCGGCCACATCGGAGGTTGCCGGAACCACCAAAAACAGTTATATTTATTAAAGCGATGCGCGCATATACCCCTTGCCGCACGGACCTCCAAGGAGGGATGACTCATGAAACGGTGTTTGATCGCCGCCCTTGTCGCCCTTTCAGCACTCGCAACGATCAGCTCCAACGCCGTATCCCAGGATAATTCAATCAGTTACAGCGACGGAGGGGTCTCACTCGCGATGACCCACCCGCCCGGTACGGTGTTCAATCCAGGCGACGAGATCGGATTCCGCCTCGAATCGGAATCTGACGCGTATGTCATTGTCTTCAATATAGATACAGAAGGATACGTCAACCTTCTCTATCCCGCCCGTGGCGAACGCCCCGTCCACATCCGCCAGGGCGGAGTCTACATGATCCCGGACGACAACAGCGAGGTGCTGCTCGTCGAAGGCCGTACCGGGGTGGAATTCCTCTTCGCGCTGGTGGTCCCCAACCGCGACGACATCGACCGCCGGGAGCTGGACTTCCTGGGCAAGGCCAACGACCTGCCCCCGGAGGAACGCTACCGGATCGACGGAGACCCGTTTATCGCCGCCAACATCATCGCCGGCGAGCTGGTCCGGGGTATCTCCCGCCGCGAGGGCATTTACCTCGATTACAACTACTTCTACATCAACGAGCGCGTCGCCTATCCGTGCTATCTCTGCGGTGAGTGCGACGGGGCGATCCGGAACGGCTGCGACGGATACATTATCACGTCCAACTTCGACGAGGAAAGGCCGCTGCAGTACCCGTTAAGCCGTGGCTACGAGATGATCGAACCCGCCGCAACGCCGATGCTCGAAGACGGCACCGGGATGGCCGACGCGGGTGACTCCCGGACTTTCGGCCAGTACGAGAGCGAAGACGGAACGGTCAACATCAACTTCTACCCGTACAACAGCGAAGTGTACTACGAGACGCGCAAGACGATGACCGGCGGTACCGACATCAACGTCTACATGTACGACGACCCGTACTTCGACCCGTGGTACTACGGCTGGTATTACTATCCCACCGTGGCGGTAGGGGGCTGGTGGGGCCCGCCGTCATTCTGGTGGGGTATAAACTGGGGATGGTGGGGAGGCTACTACTGTTCGGCGTGGTACTGGCCCCGCTGTTACACCGTATGGGACAACTACGCCTACAACTACGGGTACTACGACGGCGGTGTGCGGTACAGGCCGGAACGCTACAAGGACAAGTACGCGGGCGGTGACTTCGACGGGCGTCGCTCACCGTACAAGGAGAAGTATAATACTTCGGGCGCTTACCAGACGGCCATGTCGCAGGCGGGCAAGCGCGACAGCCGGATGAAGCTGGCGTCGGGCAGCGTGGCAAGCACCACCGGGCGCTCGACGAAATACCGCAGCAAGTCGACCGCGTCGCATACCAACACGATCGCACGGGGGACCCGTGCCATCGGGAAAACGACGCGGGTGCGCAACTACGGCGGCAAGTCCGTTTCACGGGCCAAGCAGTCGTACGTCCAGAAAACCCGCACGTCCTATACTCCACGGACGCGAAAGGCGTACGGCGTATCGTCACCGACGGCCAGGACCCGTAGCACCGGCACGTCGCTCAAGCCTCGCAGCCAGTCGGGCACGAGATCGAACAAGGCCTATCGAGGCGGCAAGTCCACCCCGCGGACCCGCAGCTCGAACCCGGCATACAAGCGCGGAGGCACGCCGACGTCGCGTACGTCGGGCAAGAAGAACTACACCCGGGGATCCAGCACAAATCCCAGGACAAAAAGCGTGGCCCCGAAGCGCACTTCGAGCAGCCGCTCCGGCAAGACCGGGTACAAACCCGCCACGCGCACCAACCGGTCGTCGGGCAGCAAGTCGCGTCCGGCCGTGAAGTCGGGCCGATCGAGCTCGCGTTCCCCGGCGAAGAGCTCCCGGGGGGGAGGAACGAAGAGATCTTCCGGCACGCGATCCAAGTCCGGCGGCAAGGCCCGGCGCTGATAGAGAGTTTTACCCAATGAACGGGCAGTCCGTCCTGCCCCCCTGCGCGCAAAAGAGGCCTCCGCAAAAGCGGAGGCCTCTTTGTCATGCGAAGCGGTCGAGGGTGTCTTTTACCCCATTCGCCGGCACACACCTGCGATTAAATCTCGGTGTAGTTCGTCACGTCGAGGTACTTGGAGCCGCCCTGCTTGGTCACGCGGGCGGTAACTTCGAAATTCTTCGCGCTGCAACTCTTCATCGCCTTGACCTTGCTGCTGTGCTCCATCGGGTAGAGCTTGCCGTCGGCGGTCTTCAAGAACGCCTGGCAGGTGTCGGTCATACCGAGGTTACAGGCACCGCACGTGTACGTGCCGGTCAGCACGACGCGCGAGTTGACGCGATTCGGAATCTGGTCGGCGGCCTTCTTGACCTGTTCGTAGTGCGCGGTCTTGGCCTGCTTGGCGCAGCAGGAAGACTGGGCCCGCGCCGTCTTGGAACAGCTCGACGCCGACGCGGCGCCCGTACAAGACGAGACCTTGGCGGCCGACGCGGTCTTCGTCGTGCTGGTACAGGACTCGCCCGACGAGGCCGTCTTTGTCTTGCTCGAGCAGGACTCGCCCGCCGAAGCCGTCTTTGTCTTGCCATCGCACGCAGACGCCTGGCCGGTCTGGCCGACAGCGATAAGCGCGACGGCCACCACCAACGCCGCTGCCGCGGCGATCGTTACAGTCTTCTTCAACATTCCATCCTCCTACGGTGTTTGATCGAGTTCGAGATCAGGGGTCTCCGCGAGACCCTGGGCCTCAACACTATCCCAGATTAGATGGGGCTAAGTCAAGGGACACATCGTTGATACGCCGAGTGGCCCGTCAGGGTTCCATATAAAACAATCGATCCGGAACGGACCCCCCGCCGCGTCTTGGCGGCGTATCCAATGAGTCGGCCGGACAGCATAGACCTTACGCACCGAACCGGCTATATCTTCACGACTTCACCGGCGGTGTACCGCTTGCCGTCGGCCACCACCCTGCACGCTTCCACGTCGGCGTCGTGTTCGAAAAAAAGGACCCAGTCGTCTTTATGTGCCTGCTCGAGTACGGGGACCTTTTCGTCCATCGACACGACCGGATCGAGGTCATACGACATGATATACGGGGTCGGAATGTGGTGTCGTGTGGGAATGAGGTCCCCGCAGTAAAAGACAGTATTGCCGCCGCCGCTGACCTTCGGGAGCTGCTGGCCCGGAGTGTGGCCGTTGAACACCATCAAGTCGAATCCGGGGGCGAGTGTCCAGGGGCCGTCGTGGAGGTCGAGGACGCCTCCGGTGTCGAGCAGCGAGAGCCGGTCGCGAAAGTAACTGGCGCGGTCGCGCGGATTGGGTGCGAGGGCGTGTTCGTACTGGGCCTTCTGAACGTGGTGACGGGCATTGGGGAACACGAGTTTCCAGCCGGCTCCGTCGGGCGCGGCAATACCCGCACCGTGATCGAAGTGGAGATGGGTGAGCAGAACGTCTGTGATTTCGTCGGGCGTTACGCCGGCCGGGGCCAGCGACGCCCGCATGTCGTCGTGGTCCCTGAAGGCGTATATCTTGTCGCTCTTCTCGCCGTACCCGCCGCCGGCGCCGGCGTCGACAAGGACGGTCCGGCCATGGCCGCGGGCGAGTAACAGCCTCATTGCCATAGGGATACGATTCGCGTCGTCCGCCGGCAGGCTCCTGGACCACAGCACCTTGGGCACCACCCCGAACATGGCGCCGCCGTCCAAGCCGAAAGTGCCGGCCATCACCGACTGCAGTGTCCAGTCTCCACAGTTCACTTCTGCTCCTGTCTGTTGATTCTAGTCGTCTTCCACGATAACGGCCGTGCCGTACACGAGGAGCTCGGACGCATGCTGCATCACGCTCGAGGTGACAAACCGGACTCCGACGACGGCGTTCCCCCCCAGCTGGGCGGCGGTTTCGCGCATGCGGTCGAGGGCCTGCTCACGGGATTCGGCCATAAGCTTGGTATACTCGGTGATCTCCCCGCCGGTAATGTTCTTCAGCGCCGCGGTCAGGTCCATTCCAACGTGACGCGCCCGGATGGAACTTCCCTTCACGAGTCCGAGCGTCTTGACAATACGCATTCCCGCCAGCTCGTTGGTCGTCGTGACCATCATCGCCGTACCCCTTTGTATGGATCGTTCTTGCTCTCGTGGAAACGCTCCCTCGCCACCGATACGAAGATCACGATCAGTCCCACCAGTATGACGGTGACGCTGATTCCTTCGTAGGTCAGCAGCCGGGGCGACGTGACCGCCTTGAATATGCCGTAAGACAGTATCAGCAGAATGCCGGCGATGACGAAGAAAAAACCGACGCTGCGTTCCGATCTCCGGTATACGCTCTCCCAGTAGCCCTCCCAGAATTCGTCGTCCGGCGTGCGCAAACGCAATTCTTTCGTCAACTCGATCACGCGTCCCATCGACGCCAGCTCGCGCGCGCATTCCTCACAATCGCGGACGTGGGCCTCGTATTCCGGCTTCTCCGCCTCGCTCATCTCACCGTCGAGAAGCCTCATTCCGTCGGTCTGAAAACGGGTGCATTCCATCTAGACCACCTCCCCCGTCACGGGGTTGCCTTCACCCGGAAGGGTGTTGGATTCAGGGAGTCCTTTTGTCTCGATCTCGACGATCAGCTCTTTCAGCGCCTTGCGGGCGTAGTAGAGGCGGGACATCACCGTGCCTATCGGAATGTCGAGGATTTCCGCGATATCGTTGTACGAGTGGCCCCTGAAGCTCTTCAACACGATTATCTCGCGATGATCCCCGGACAACAGGCCGACGGCGGCCCGCACGATGGCCCTGCGCTCTTTCCGCTCGAGGTCCTGCAGTGGTGTCGGTGACGAAGACGCGAAGCGCTCGCGGTCCGGGCTGTCCTCGTAGTACAACGACGTCGTATGCCTCGGACCACGCTTGACGAAATTCAGGCAGTGGTTCTTGATGATGCGATACAGCCACGGATAGAAGGGACGGTTCTCGTCGAAGCGGTCCCTCGCCTGGTACGCCTTGATGAAGGCGTCCTGCGAGAGATCGCGCGCATCCTCGGCGTTTCCGACAAACCCGTGCGCGACCAGAAAAGCGTCCGTCATGTAGTGCCGGACGAGCGCCTCGTACGCCGTTTTACTGCCCTTTTTCCAGTCGATGATCACGTCTCTCTCGTTTTCGAGCACCTCTGCTAACCTCTATTGTAATTAACGAGTTAGACCCGCATGCGGTTTCGACCCGAACCACCCCGCGAGCCGTATGATTATCTATACATCCATGGACCGATCTTATTCGGTCGCATTATTTTACACCATCGCACCGATCCACCGCCACTGGAACCGGGGTTTGACCCCCCTGCCGGGCGGGACTACAATCGGCCGGGTGTAACACTATGGAAGATCGTATGAAAACCCGGCTGGTGTGGGCGCTGGCGCTCTCGGTATTCGCGGCGGAAGCGATGCTTTTCGTCCGCTGGATTCCCGACGACGCATTCATCAGCTTTCGCTACGCGGCCAACCTCGCGGCGGGCAACGGGATGGTATTCAACCCCGGTGAACGCGTAGAGGGGATGTCGAATCCGCTGTGGACGGCACTGCTCGGCACCGCGACCCGGGCGGGCCTGGATACGGTGTGGACGGCGGTAACGCTGTCGCTCGCGTGCTCCCTGGTGTCGATTATAATGACGTTCAGGCTCTTCGAAGCCGTGCTCGACGCGGGTAGTGCCGCGACCCCGGCCGGGACCGGGTACGAGGGCGAACGCCGGCGGTTCTTCGGGCTGCGAAGCGTCCCGAGCCAGGACAAATCAAGCGAGGGGCTGCGAACCGTGCTGGCCGCCGGGCTCGTCACATCCCTCCCGATGATTTTCTACGCGACCTCAGGGCTGGAAACACACGCCGAGGGGGCGCTGCTGCTCGCCGGAACCGTGCTGCACCTGGAAGCGCGCCGGCGCGGCGGCACAGGCCGGATGATCGGTTCGCAGGTGGCGCTTCTCGGCGTCGCACTGTTGCGCCCTGAAGGGGTCATGTTCCTGCTTCTGGGCAGCGCGTTCGTTCTTTCCGGCGGCACGCGGCGAAAAAGCCGCGCCGCATGGGGCGCGGCGGTCGTGCCGCTCCTCGTCTTCGCCGCCATCTATACATGGAAAGCGTCGTACTACGGCGCGCTACTCCCCAACACCTACCTCGCCAAGCCGGGCGCGTCCATCGGATACCTCCAGCCGATCTGGCGGGGCGCATTTTATCTCGTGCGTTATTTCCTTGTAAGCGGCCTGGTGCTGTTGCTCCCCTTTTGCGCAATCGCATTCTCCGTCCGGCGGCGGCGCTACGCCTGCTCGTTCATCGGGGCGCTGGTCACCGCCCAGCTGGCTTTTATCGTGTTTGTCGGCGGGGACGTGCTGAGGTTCGACCGCTTCACGGTACCCATTATCCCCATGTTGTTCGCGCTGGCGCTGGCGGGTTTTGTTCGCCTCGACGCGCTCTCGCGCGTGCGATCCCGCCGGCTTTCCATGGCCGCGGCGGTGTTTTGCATCACACTGATGGTGGGTCTCAACACGGGCCGGGTGGCGATCACGATCCAGAAATCCTGCATACACGACTGGATGCACGCCCGGGTCCACCGCGCCTTCGGCGAGTTTCTGGGCGAGGCGCTGCCGGGCGGGTCGGTGGTAGTGAACGAGGTCGGGGCGATCGCCTACGAGTCGGGGCTGGTCACGTGGGACATGATCGGCCTGACCGACGCGGAAGTGGGCCGGATTCTCTACGAGTCCTACCACCGTTACGGGGATTCGGGCACACCGTGGAGCGTACCCAGAATCGCCGACTACCTCCTGTCCCGGAATGCTTCCTGTATCGTCGTCCCCTCCTACGGGCCCGTCACCGTCGGGGCCGGCGCTCCCCCGGCGGGGCTCATGCACCCGATCTGGGAAGGCGTCTTCACCCACGGCACTCTGGCGAACCGCTATCGGTGCTGGTTCCGGCTGCGAATTCACGAGGGCAAGTACTGGAATGTCTTTATCCGCAACGACATTATCGATCCGGGCGCCGATCCGTCGGCCCTCGCCCGCACCGGCGCGCCGTGTATGACAATTGAGGAATGCGGCGCCGAACACGGCGATTAGGGATTGCGAACAACCGGGCTCTGCGCTAAGGTAACCCGGTCAAAAAAAAAGTCCCCAGAAGAACCAACCCCTATGAAGCACGACAAGTTCAACCAATTCCTCGTTTCGCACCTTGCGCACATCGAACCGTTGTCGCAAGAAGCGCGTATTGCGTACTGGACCGCATCCATTTCCGGAGACAAAAAAGACTTCGACCGCTATTCGGCGCTGGATGTGGCGTACAAAAAGACATACGCGGACAAGGCCACGTTCGACATGCTGAGGAAGTGGCACGATGACGGCGAGACGACCGATCCCCTCGAACGCCGGCAGCTCGACATCCTCCACCGGCAATATCTGCGCAACCAGATCCCCACCGATTTCATCGAACGGATCAGCCGTCTTTCGAGCGACATCGCCAACAAATTCAACGTCTACCGTGCTACGGTCGACGGGCGCCAGCTGACCAGCAATGAGGTCCGCATCGTACTGAGGGAGAGCAGCGATTCCGGATACCGGCAGACCGTGTGGGAAGCGGAAAAGAGAGTGGGAAAGGTGGTGCGCGACGACCTGCTCGAGCTGGTCGCACTGCGCAACGAATCCGCCTCCGCGCTGGGATTCGAGAATCACTACCGCATGTCGCTCGAATTGTCAGAGCAGGACCCGGACCATATCATCGCGCTGTTCGACGACCTGGCCGAGCGGACGCACGAACCGTTCGCCGCGATGAAAGCCGAGATCGACGACGCGCTGGCCCGCCAGTTCGACATCCCGGCGGGCAAGTTGATGCCCTGGCATTATCACGACCCCTTCTTCCAGGAAGCCCCACGTGTGTTCGATGTCGACATCGACCAGTTTTACCGGGGTCACGACGTTGTCGAGCTGGTCAGCCGTTTCTTCGACGGCATCGGGCTGGAAGTCCGCCGGATCGTGGAACTGAGCGACCTCTACGAAAAAGAGGGCAAGGAACAGCACGCCTACTGTATGGACATCGACCGCTGCGGAGATATCAGGGTACTGGCCAACGTGCGCAACGACGAGATGTGGACGGGAACGATGCTCCACGAACTCGGCCACGCGGTGTACGACCTGTACATCGACCCGTCGCTTCCCTTCCTGCTGCGAGAGCACGCGCATATCTCTGCGACCGAGTCGATCGCAATGCTCTTCGGGCGGCTGTCGAAAGACGCCGACTGGATCCAGCTCATGACCGGGATCGGAGAGGCCGAAAAGAAGCGGGTTACGCCCCAGCTGCGGCGTAACCAGACGCTCTCACAGCTCGTCTTCACGCGCTGGTGCCAGGTGATGGTCCGCTTCGAGAAGGCCCTGTACGAGGATCCGGCTCAGGACCTCAACGCACTCTGGTGGACCCTCGTCGAAAAGTATCAGATGGTGTCGCGTCCAGACGGCCGGAACGAGCCCGACTGGGCGTCGAAGATCCACGTGGTTTCGCACCCCGCGTACTATCACAATTACATGCTCGGTGAACTGCTGGCATCGCAACTCGACCACGTCCTGCAGAACCGCGTCCTGAATGCCGACGGCGGCCGGGCCACGATGAACGGCCGCGGCGAGGTGGGCGAGTTCCTGATCGAAGAATTTTTCAAGCCGGGCAACCGTTATCGCTGGGATGATCTGATCGTGCGGGCGACCGGCGAACCGCTGAATCCAAAATATTTTGTCGGTCAGTACATCGACTGACGCCACCCTTCTCGAAAGGTTGTGCCTCCCAAATTGTTTCTGCCAGGAGTTGAGTCCGCTCATCCCTCCCCGTCGAGAGAGCCGCTAGTAGGCGTATTTGAGGGTGTGGTAGCGATGGTGGCCCAAC
>CBDUWU010000097.1:0-11944 GCA_965371015.1 uncultured bacterium
TCTACCGAGAACCAGGGCTCGTTCGACAACATGTTCATGCACGGAATGGCCCAGGTGTTCTGGGCGCTCGCGGAAGACCCGGGTGGTGCGTACACCTGCGGTTCCTCCTCCGGGTACCTCAATTACAAAACCGGGAACAAGGTCAAGATAGATCCCGTCAGCGGGATGAGTCTCGACTGTGCGAAGAACTTCGCGGTGGACTGCGTGGCGCGGTACGAGAGCGTCCTGGACTTTGGATATGACGGTCCGCCGTGCGACTGGACGTTCGGCCAGCTCGGATATGCCGATGAGAACCGCAACCAGGTCCCCGACGTGTTCGACGCGCCGCCGGCTATATTTTACGAGGGGTTTCCGACCGACACCCTGATCGGCACCGGACAGCCGATTCGATTTTCGGTCGTCGCCCAGGCCGTGCCCAACGCCAACTCGCAGCAGTCAGCACCGAGACGCGACTACGCCACTCCGATCGGCACCGTCAGCTACGTGCTCAACGGCGGTATCGGACCGATTTATGTGACTCCCGTCGACGGTGCGATGGACGATCTCGTGGAAGATTTCAGAGTCGTCATCCCGTTCCTGCTCCCCGGGATCTCGTATATCGAGGTATCGGCGACCAACACGTATTCGGCCAAGTCTCAGCCGAAGCGCAAAGACCTGTTACTTCTCGCGTTGGACTACGCCGAGTTCCGCAAGGAGCAGGCCAACGACGGTATCGGTCTGGCGTGGGATCTCCGCGGAAGGACATTCGGAGCGGAGCTGGAATTGTGGCGGATCGACTACAACGCCGACTCGCTCGCCACTCTCGTGGCGACGTCCGCCCAGCTGCAGCCGGTAGCGCCCGCCCAGAACGGATATACCCCCTACTTTTTCAAGGACAGGACGGTCAACCCCGGGGCGGACTACGGATACTATATCGTGGGAACATTCGAGCATTTTTATCAGGGAGAGATGCGGGAATTCAAAATGGATTCCAGGGTGATCGAGGTGACCGCGTCGGTTCCCCGTGGCGACGGGATCCTGTCGCCACCGACGCCCAATCCGTTCCTGCCGTCGAGGATGGGAGACGTTATGGTGTCGGTGGAAATCCCGGGCGCGCGCGGGGTGCCTCTCATCCGTCCGACGACCGGTCCGCGCCGGGCGGCGGCCCAGGTGGAAGTTCCGGAGCCGATCGGGCTGACGGTATACGTGTATGACGTCGTCGGCCGCCGCGTCAAACTGCTCATGGACGACGCGGTATTCGACGCGGTCGTCAATGTCAAGTGGGACGGGACCAACAGCAACGGTGACCCGGTCCCCACGGGAATGTATTTCATAGCGGCCAGGGTGGGAGATGTCACCGATTCGCAAAAAGTGCTGATTATCCGCTAGGCGCCCGGATCGGCAGGGACAGAACCCGAAGAAATAATTGAAGTTGAGAGCGTCGGATGGAGCCAGCCGGCGTTTTCGCATATATACAGGCGTATATAAGATCCGATGGTCCGCTTGTCAACTCAACGGCCCGGTGGTATCATCTAGATGTCGGATTGTCTCGAGAATACCCCACCTCTTGTCTCGTCCGGACCCCACCCCTGGAGAAAGACGGCTGATATGCAGTTCCGTACGTTATCCGTCCTGTCTGCGATTGCGCTGGTTTCCGTCCTCCTTCCATCAACCCGGGCAACAGCAGGCGCCGAAATGACGAACCGGGCGGTATTGTTGAAAAACGTACGGCCGGCACCCACCGAACCCACACGCCGGATCTACTTCGTATCGCCGTCGGCGAACGAGGGCGAGATGCGCCGGGTCCATGACCGCCTGCGGGCGGCGGGCGCGTGGCGCATCAACACGTTTTATCCCGACCTGGTTGTTTGCGAGCTACCCGTCAGCGTTGATCCCAATAGCCTGGTAACAGGAACGGGCGTGACCGCCCGGACCCGGGAGGCGATGACCAGCCCCCTTCCGTCGAAACGGTCGGTTATTGCACCCATCGTCGCGGCCTACCGGGAAATGGACGAACGGGCACGGCGACACCCCGTGGAGCCGGCGATGATTCCCGGCCTCTTCTTCGGCGCCAACGGCGGCGGTCCGGCCGACGGCGGCGTCCCGCCGACCGACCGTGCAGCGGTGGCTGCCCCGCAGGATGAAGATCCGTTGATGCACCAGAATTCCGAGTTCCTCTCCGGGCGGATTCTGATCAACGTGGTGCTTCCCGAGAGCAAGGGAGAAAACTCGCAGGAAAACTGGACCGATGACACGAGGAATGCGGTGGCGCAGTTTCTGCGGCAGTCGGTGTTTTACTGGGAACGATATTTCCCCAACACGCCGCTCGACTTCGACTGGAGCTTTCCTCCTCCCGCCGAAACGGAGTACGAGCCGATTACGATGAGGATCAACGACGTGTCCGAACGCGGGGCCTTGATCGACGATATAATGAGCCGGATGGATGTGAAATATGCGGGCACCGAGGACTTCATGACGAAAGTCCACATGTACAACAACAACCAGCGGCGTATTTACACCGCAGCCGACTGGGTGTTCACGGTGTTCGTCGTCAACAGCGCCAACGACGAGGATCACGAGTTCGACGGCGCAAAGACCTCGATATGGGCCGAGCTCGGCGGGCCCTACGTGATACTGCCGTACCCGGCCGGGTTCGGGGCGCAGGCGTTCGAAAAGTGGTTCGTCCACGGGATGTCGACGGTGTTCTGGGCGATGACGGAGGACCTCGGTGGCCGGTGGTGGCCGTGTGAGAGCCCCATTCAGCGCTCGGGTTACCTCAACATCGCGCACGGGAACCAGGTCAAGGAAGAAGGCCCGATGGGCTTGCAAACCGCGTGCCTCGAACCCCGGCCCACCTCCTGCATTGCCATGTTCGACCATGTCCGCTATTACGGCGAAGACGGTATGCCGTGTGACTATACACTGGGCATGCTGGGGTACATCGACCAGGACCGCGACAACGTCCTCGACATCTACGACGCCGCCCCCGAGATCACTTTTTACGGGGCAGCCGTCGAGACACTCGTTGCCATGAACCAGCCGGTCCGCTTCCGCGTCGACGCCCGGGCGGTGCCCAATCGCAATTCGCAGCAGGCGGGCCTTCCCCAGCGCGAATACGTCACGGCCATCAAGGACGTCAGCTACGAACTCAATAACGCGTTTCCGATTGTGATCAATCCCGAGGACGGGGTTGCCGACGAAGCATCCGAAGATTTCAGTGTTGTGCTGGAGTTTCTCCTGCCGGGGTCCTCATTCATCGAGGTGACGGGGAGAAACGCGTTCGGGGCAAAATCAGAACCGAAGGTCAAAGAGATATTTTATATTGGCCTCGATTATTTCCAGTTCCGCAAGGAACTGCAGAACGAGGGAATCGGACTGGCGTGGGACCTGCGGGGGTTGACGTTCGGCGCCCAGCTTGAGTTGTGGCGGGTCGACTACAAAGCCGACTCGCTCGTTACCCTCGTGGCGCCTTCCGACAGGCTGCAGCCGATACGCCCGACGCAAAACGGACTCACGCCTTATTATTTTCTCGATCGGACTGTGACCCCCGGCTCCGACTACGGGTACTACGTCGTCGGCAACTTCACCGTTCCGTACCGTGGCGAGGACAAGCTCTTCCAGTCGGTGTCGCAGATGACCGAAGTTACGGCATCGGTCCCGCGCGACGCAGGTATCCTGTCGCGGCCGACGCCGAACCCGTTCCTGCCGTCCTCGATGGGAGACGTTATGGTTTCCGTCGCTGTGCCCGGCACGCAGGGGGTACCCCTCATCCGGTCGATCGGCGGCCCGCGCCGGTCAACGGCGCAGGCTACCGGCCCCGAGCCGGTGGGGTTGACGGTGTACGTGTACGACGTCGTCGGCCGGCGGGTCAAACTGCTCTTCGACGAAGCCGTGTTCGAGTCGGTGGTGAACGTCAGGTGGGATGGCACCAACAGCAAGGGTGAACAGGCCCCCTCCGGTGTGTACTTCATTGCCGCCCGCGTCGGCGACACGATGGACTCCCAGAAGGTCCTTCTGATACGCTGATGGCACCCCGTTCCGATCATTCGATTTCGCGCGCCCGCGGCACGGATTGTGATATTATTTGAGCGTGAAGCAGGGGTTTGAATTCATGTCTGAAGCCGGCGCCGAGCGGGCTTACCTCGTCGGCGTCATCCTGCCCGGCAGTTCGTTCGGACGGGTACACGAACATCTCGACGAGCTGGCACAGCTGGCGCGCACGGCCGGTGCGGACGTCGTAGGGAGGGCGGTCCAGGGGCGTACGCGGATCGACGGCGGCACCTACATCGGTGAGGGCAAGGTCCGCGAAATCAAGGAAGAGTGCGACCGCACCGGTACCAACCTTGTGGTTTTCGACAACGACCTTTCCCCCGCGCAATCGCGCAACCTCGAAAAAATCCTCGACGTCAACGTCATCGACCGCACCGAGCTGATCCTCGACATATTTGCCCGACGCGCCAAAACGCAGGGGGCAAGGATCCAGGTCGAGCTGGCTCAACTCGAGTACGCGCTGCCGCGGCTCGTGCGGATGTGGGACCACCTCGAGCGGCAGGCGGGCGGTATCGGCACGCGCGGCCCCGGGGAAACGCAGCTCGAGGTCGACCGGCGGCGGATCCGCCAACGCATGGGATCGCTGCGTCGCCAGCTCAAAAAACTGTCCCGGAGAAAGGGTACGATTCGCAGCGGCCGGCGCGACCTTCGGGTGGTCGCGCTTATCGGATATACCAACGCGGGGAAGTCGACGCTCATGCGGCGGTTGACCGGCGCCGACGTTTACGTCGAGGATCAGCTCTTCGCCACGCTCGACACGACGACCCGCCGGATCAACGGCGCCGGAATCGGCGCCAACGGCAACGGCTTATCTGTTCGTGACGATTCGATCCTGCTCATCGACACCGTCGGTTTTATCCGTAAACTCCCCCACCACCTGGTAACGAGCTTCAAGGCGACGCTCGAAGACATAGCCCAGGCCGACCTCTATCTCCACGTGGTCGACGCCTCTCATCCTGCGTTCGAGGAACATATGGCGGTCACCAATAATGCGGTTGCCGACATCGACAACCCGAACGTCGACACGGTGTACCTGTTCAACAAGACCGATATGCTCGCCGACAACGAGATCGAGGGGCTGAAGGCGCGGTACCCCGACGGTGTTTTCATCTCCGCCCGCGAAAACACCGGATTCGACCAGCTGCGGGGTGTCGTCGAGGATTTCTTCTTCGCGACCAACATCAAGGTCGAGGTCAAGATATCTGCGGGTGACGGCCGCACCATCGCCCGGGTCCGCAACCTGCTCAGGGAACCCCGGGCTTCGTTCGAAGACGACATCTGCGTCCTCCTCGGCACTATAGAGACCGACCAGATGGGCCGCCTCGAAAGCCTCCCCGGCGCCGAGATCCGCTATCTGCTTTGATACCCCGCGAGACACCCTTCAGCACCCGGCAAGCCCCCCTTCGGGCCTTATCCTCTGTTGTTGAATTCGTCGTAGAACTGGGTCTCGAGCGCCTCGATCTCGGGAGAATTGGCGAGGTGTTCGTAGTTACGGTCGAGGTTCTGGATGATAAACTGCGAGAGCAGCACGAAAAAAAGCGGGATCAAATAGGGGATGAATCTCCGCCACGCCTTTTCGTACAGTAGCCGCGCTGCCAGCCCCGTTCCTGACGAGAGGATCATCACGAAGCCGACGGAAACGAGGTAGAGATACCGGATGTTGAACCAGTCGGCGGGAAACTTGAAGAAGCAGAACGGCGTGACCGTGATGTACGTCCATGCGATAAAAAAACGTATCACCCGGTTTCCGAAGATAAAACCGAACACGGAGTATGAGAGGATACAGAGAAAGGTAATCAGCCGGATCTCCGTCGCGGCCTGGTAGACGAATCTGACGAGCGGACCGGAATCCTTGACGAGACCGGATGTGTGGATGGGGAATACCATTCTGACGAGATAACTCGCATAGTTCCGCATGATGCTGTAACCCGAGACGCCGAATTCGTTTTTGCCGGGGATCTCGCTGATGATCGTGAACTTCGCGATGAGAACGGCCAGGGCGAATCCGGCCACCACCATGAAGCTCGGACCGAATACGCGTCGATGGGTCTGCGCCTTGAAGAAAAGGTTGAAGGCGAGCATGCAGCCGAGAATGCTGAACGACGTTCCCTTGGACAACAGGCTCAGAGCGAAGAACACCAGCGTTCCGGCGAAGCACCATGTCTTGAGCCGGCCGCCGCATCGAAGTTCGTTGAGGAAGAAAAGCAGAAGCGTCATCAGGGTCAGAAACGTGATCACGAGATCGCTCACGCCGGATACGAGCATGACGGCCTTGCCGTAGTTGCCCGCGGCGAGCGTGAACAACACTCCCGACATCACCGCCGTGGTCCGGTCGGCGAGCAGCGTGTACTCGATCCGGTACACGAGATAAGAATTGATCGAATGAATAAAGATGTTGAAGAAGTAATACCCGGTGGCGTTATCCCCGAACATGCGGAACTCGAAATAGAAAAGAGCATTAACAAGGGGCTGAAACGCGTAGAGAGGGTCGATGACGAAAATCTCGCGCCAGTTCTTCTCAGTACTCAGCGCCTTGAGCAGGTAGAGATAGTCGCTCGAATGCCAGAAAGTGTTGTTGCGAACCGCGGAAAAGAAGACGAAGGCGAGCCCGAGCAGAAGAACATAGAAAGACACTTCTTTCAGCGTGCCGGCCGAAGTGTTCCCCGAAGTCTGGTCCGCCATGCGTATCCCCTCCAAGAACGCCCGAGATCAATAGATACGTGATCCCGACGCCCAAGTCCAGAAATATATGTAATCGCATGAGCTTGTAGCGATTATTGCGCCGGGGGCCGAGCCGCGGGCCGGCGGAAGTCGCACGGTGGAATAATTCTTGCCCGAAGTCCGATTATGGTGCTATAAGCAGGGCGTAATCCGTCTTGAAACTCGACAGGGAGAGGATTTTGATCAACATCCGCGTTGGAGTGCCCGATTTTGTGTCGGCCAGGCCTCTTATATTCGGGATGACCCGCCGCCAGGCGCCCGAGGTTTCGCTGGTATACCACGAGCCCGGACAGCTCTCCGACTTGCTGCGCCGCGAGGACCTCGACGCCGCCCTCGTTCCCACCATCGAGTATCTGCGAGGGGTGGGCCGGTATTTTCTCGACGGGCCCGCCCTGGTCGCCCGACCCTCCGCCGGAAGCCTTCTGTTGCTCGCGCGCGTTCCGGTCGAATCGCTCTGCCGGGTCGCTGTCAGTGAATTCTGCCGCTCGCCCGTCGGAGCGTCCCGAATTGTCCTCGCCGAGAAGTACGGTGTGACCCCCGACCTGTGCGTGTGCAAGAACATGCAGGGCGACTGGCGGGAGCACTACGAAGGAATCCTTCTCGCCGGCGACATGGGGCTGAAGTTTCTCGCCGAACGCCCCGACCCTGCGATTACCGTCGTCGATATCGCCGCGGACTGGTATGAGTTGACTTCACTCCCGCTGGTAACGAGTATGTGGGTCTACAACGACAAGTCTCTCACGGGACAGCTCACCAAGACCATGGTGCTGTCGAGAAACCTGGGTCTGCAGAATATTTCGCACCTCGCCGACGGAATATCCATGACGTCGCAATACCCCGGAGAACTGATCTATGATTATCTGTCGAACTGCTGGGAATACCAACTGACGGCGGATGCCATGGAAGGCCTGAAGGTGTTCGACGACTACGCGCTTCGTTACGACTTGATCCGCCACAGCCGGCTGTCCGGCGCGACGGCCAAATTGTAACCCGCCCGCTTCCTTTCAACCCGTTTCCATCGATTTTTTTGCCTCGCCGGCGGCGATGTGAGCCAACCGTGTGGGCTCCGGCAGTCGATATCGTGTGAGGCACCCGAGCACGATACGGCGGCTGCCCGGATGGTCGATGAGATGGCCGGGCGAGACGTACACCGGTTTGACGCCGTCCCGGGTCCTCAAAACGCTTCCCACCCGCTGTCCTTCCAGGGTGAGTTTCGAGTAGTCGCCGCGCTGCTCTCCGACTTCATCGTGTTCGCCCACGAGACGGCTCTTGGCGCAGCCGACGGTGGGGGTGCCAAGCGCGAGCCCGGCGTGCGCGGCGAGCCCGAAGCGCCGGGGGTGTGCGATTCCCTGGCCGTCGCATATCAGCACCTGGAATGGCGTGTGAACGTTTTCCAGGCAAAGTGACAACACGGGCAGCTCGCGGAAGGAGAGGAAGCCGGGGACGTAGGGAAACGCCGGCCGGAGCGCGGCCGTTCGGGTTTCGACGAGCTCGAGGCCGGGGAAACTCATCACGACGACAGACGCCACGAGAAGGTCGAGGCGCCTGCTAACCGCGACATCCGCCCCGGCGACGAACTCGATGCGGCGCAGCGAAATCGGACGCAGCGATACGCGGCGGCTCAAGCGGTCCTGTACGGATCGCGCCTGCTCGTAGTCGAGGTTCCATGGGTGGAGATGTTTCACTTTCATGGCGGTATCGGCCCGAATCGCAGGCCGGGGGATTGGCTGGCGCGCCCTGTTGTATTTTAGTATGATATGACGATTCCGTCCACGCTTCGAGGAGAAACTATGAAGCTGCTGGCGCGAATCAGGACGATAGTCATTTACACTTTTGGGTAAAATCGAAAAGGGCCGGTGAAATTGACCGTTAATACCATGTGGCAGGAAATAACAAAAACCGTCGAAGCGTACGATTCATTCCTCATCACGACTCATATTAATCCCGACGGCGACGCCCTCGGGTCGGAGGCTGCGCTGAAATTCTGGCTGGAAGAACTGGGCAAGACGGTACTCATCGTCAATTCCAGCCCGACTCCCGACAATCTCGCGTTTCTCGACCCGGACGGAGAAATTCACGCCTATAAAAAGGGCGACGAAAAGGAACTCTTCGCCGATATCGACGCGGTGTTCGTCCTGGACGTGAACAACTGGGAACACCTCGGCGCTTTCGGCAAGGCGCTGCGCAGGGACAATCATCCGAGGGTGTGTATCGACCACCACGTCAAAGGCGACGACGACTTTGCCGACGTGATCGTCAGCGACACGTCGTACGCCGCCACCGGCATGATGATTTATGAACTGATCCAGGAAGCGGGCGGTGACATAACCCGGGCGATTGCCGACGCCGTGTACACGACGATCATTACCGATACCGGCATTTTCCGGTTTTCCAATACCGACGCCCGCACCTTCCGCCTCGCGGCCGAGTTGTGCGAACGCGGCGTGGACCCGTACGAGTCGTATCGGCGCGTGTTTGCCAACAAGACGTGGGGTACCGGCCGGCTGCTGGGACCTGTTCTCGGCAGCGTCCGGTCGGCGGCGGACGGACGCCTGGCCTGGATCGAAGCCACACTGAAAACGTTTGCCGAAGCCAAAGCCACCTACGATGACAGCGATGGTTTTGTCGATCTGGTTCGTGCGATCAAGGGTGTCGAACTGGTGTTGTTTTTCAAGGAGATTCCGGGCGGCAAGGTCAAGGTGTCGCTCAGGTCCAACGGCCGGGTCGACGCCTACGCCGTTGCATTCGGGTTCGGCGGCGGAGGGCACAGGATGGCCGCGGGGATGAAGGTCGATGGGCCGATGGAAGATGCCGTCGACACGGTCGTGTCGGCGTGCCTCAAGGTGGACGAGGTCAGGAACCCCCCGGATTGAACGAGACCTTGAAGACCGCGATGCTTTCCGTCATGTATTTGCCGTCCAGGTGTGGATTGTCCGCCAGCATTTTGAATCTTTTCCCTCCATCCGCGTGAATATCGCGCAGGACCACGTACATCGGTCGATCGAGCAGGGCGGCGTGTGCCAGCAGGGACTCGTCGGGCCCGTCGCCATCGTACACGGCATCCCGTAGCGCCCGGCGGGGGGCCATTTCGCGGTCCGGATAGTTCCAGTTGCGGGCGTACACCTCCGTTCCCCAGTACAAATCACGAGCGGCGAGTACCGGTATCCGGGTGATGTCGTCGGCCTCGAGGAACAACGCGTCTTCGTCGGTGGTTTTCTGTATCCATTGATAAAAGTCCTGCTCCGACGGCGTGACCTTGAACTGTGTCTTGTCGGCGAACGCGCAGCTAAAATAGATCAGGTTCACCGGGACGGTGCAGAGGAGCACAAAGACGATGGCCGCGTACCGGCCGCGCTTTCCGGCTCCGGTGGACAACCACCGGTCCAGCGTGCCGGCGGCGAGTGCCGCCAGCGCGATGTGGAGCGGAAAGGCAAATTTCGTTTCGTTCGTCGTGGGCAGGTCGATCACGAGGGCCATCACCGTAACGACAGCGGCCCAGACCGCGATGGTACCGGCCGGGCCCAGTCCCCGCAGTGGGCGAAGTCCCCGCAGGGGATACCACACAGCCGGGATCGCCACGGCGAGTACGCACGCGGCGATTCCGACGAACTGTCGCCACTGCAGCGCAAACCGGACCGAGCGCTCGGCACTGTCGCGCGGCAGGACACTCATTATATAGGGAAACGTGATGGCGACGGCGATGGCGGTGAACACCGCCTGGCGTGTAATCGTCAGGTCGCCGGACGCGGTCTTTCCCCGCGGCCCCGTGATGGCCAGAACCCCCATCAACCCCGCCGTGGCGGCGACCACGGTGATACCGATGATCAGGTGGAGGAACATGATCCCGCACAAAGTTGCCACGTAGAAGTAAGTGAGAATCCAGTTCCAGCGCCCCGTGCGCATGGAGACGATCAGCCCGAGGACAATGCAGGTCAATCCGAGGGTCAGTGAGAGCGCCGTTCCCAGCATGAACTTGTCGAGAAAGAGAAACTGATTGCCCTCGACGGAAAGCAAACGCGACGCCGTTTCGTAGCCCGGCGGGGAGAGAGTGAAAAAATGCCTCAGTATCTCGACTCCGGAAGTCTCTCCCAGAAACGCGCGCGCGATTCGTATAGGAAAGAACAGATAGAACAACCCGTTCATGCCGAATACGCACAACGATACCGCGAGCGTTCGCGCCCCGGTACTCCGGGCAAAGAAGCCGGCCAGGTAGTTGACGCCGAAGACACAGGAGGCGAGCGCCATCATGTTGGCAAAGATCATGGCGCCGAACGGACCCAGCCCCGTCAGGGTCGACACGGTGAGAAGAACAATGTGATAGAAGTACATATACTGCAGCCGGATCGGACTGAAGTACGGATCGGCCACCGGCATCCCGTGATTGTCGATCCGGTTGTACACCGCAGCGTGGAACCAGCTGTCTTCGCGGATCTGCCACCACGAGTTGGTCACGGGAAGCCAGAGGGACAGCACCATGGCGACCAGCAATATCACGCCCATCGCGATCAGCAGCCGCTTCTCGTCGGGCGCCGGGACGAGTGCGCGCTGGGTACCGTACACGAGAAACTGCGCCATCGCGATTCCGACGATTGCCCATACAGCCGTCATGAAGGGAAGGCCGATGAGCACGACGACCATGACCGGCGCCACGATCATCAACGGGGAAATGCCGACGATAAGGGCGATCGAGGCCGGCAACCCTGTTCCCGCGCGGGCGGCGAAGGGGGCGGCGGGCAGGTAGCACATAATCACCATCGCGGCGAATATTCGCACCGCGGCTACCGGGACGGCGAGCAGCGCCACGATCGCTACCAGGAAAACGATCCGGTAGGAGAGACGATCTTCTTCAGTGAGGATAGCCATCAAATTGTGATAGAGGGTGTCGCTGAACTGGCTGGATCATAAAGGAACCGGCTCTGAGATTGCAAGTCAAAGGGATGGTGTTCGCTTCAAACGCCGAGCGGGTCGCGGGGCTGTTCGGTGACCGGGGGTGCTTTGACGGTGCCCGGCTTGCCTTCGTGCGAATTGACGTAAAATCTCTGCGTCGGGTAGGCGAAATCGATGTCGTCGTGCTGGGCGAACGCCCTCAGGATATCTTCCCAGATGGCCTTGGGAAATCATGGTCATAAAGGTCCGGAATCGCCAGAAACACCGCAAGGAACAGGGGTCAACGACTCGGCGGAATGCATATTTC
>CBDUWU010000098.1:0-11835 GCA_965371015.1 uncultured bacterium
GGGCAGACAGGGGCAAAGATCGCCGACATCAAGCGTTCGATCGACGGGACTGTGACCGAGTCGATCGGACGGCTCGCCCCGACACTCGACGACCTCGTCCTCGAGAACTGCCGGTTCGTCGGACTCGCCGCCGACGCGTACGCGTCGCAGCACGGCGATGACTATACGCGCCGGGTGAGCGATCTCAGAGTATACCTTCCGCAAGCGGTGTTCCTGACCAACCCTTCGACCGGCGCCGCCACCGAACCGGTAGAATGGGAACCCGGCGGTACCGGTTCGACTTCCTACAATCTATTGCGAGAGTACGACGAGAACTACAACCTGCCCGCGGTGGGATACAGGATCGTGGGACGCGGCGAGCACGGCGACTTTGTTGTGAGCAACGCGCCCGTCGTGATCAACAGGGAGCAGATCGTCGTGCGGAACTGCCTCGTCATCGGGAACGCCGCCGACGCCTGGGCCGCCGACAACGGCGGCGACTACCCGCATAACTTCTCGCACGTGAATTCCCTGGGGAAGACCATGTACGACTATTTTCCCGGCGGGCGGCTGCTGGAAAACCCGCTCTCGCGGGCCGCCACCGAGCCCGTGATGGGCTCCGCCGCCTCGGCGGGATCGACAGGATACATGGCGTGCGACGTGGACGGAGACGGCACGGCGGACACCTGCCACATTGACGGCATCGGATCGTCAAACTGGTATGTCATTTTCGTGAGGCCGTGCGGGGATTGAGCTCCGGACGATATTTATTCACCACAAAAACCCGCGCCCCGGCGCGGGTTTTTTTTTTGCCAATCCCGGCACTGACTGTAATAGAGGTTACGAGCCGTCTTCGACGAGGATGACGCCGTCGTTGTTGAGGAGCTGGATCTCGGTGACGGGGTCGCCGAGCGAGAGGTCGGGCTGGACCACGCGCCAGGCGCCGGGCAGAGTGTGGAGTGTCGGAGTGGTACCCTCTGAGCGCCCGTCGGCCATCAGCTTGACGAGGATCAGGGTGCGCCGTCCGTCACTGCGGAGGTACTCGCGGCCGAGTATTTCGTAGTTCTCGTCGGTGGCCATGACGAAGTAGCGATCGGTCCCGGTGTTGCCCTGGAAGTCGGCGAGCCCCTGGCTGTTCGCCGCAGGCTGGCCGATGTCGAAATCGACGTAGGGGTTGAACTGCTTGTCGCGTACGTGCTCGCCGTCGGCGACGCGGTGCTCGTCGGTGCGGTAGTAGTAGAAGGCCAGCTGGTGGTTGATCAGGTAGAACACCGAGAGCGAGAATCGCTTGCCGCGGTCGGAACCCAACTTGTTGAAACACGCGAATATGTATCCCTTGTCCTGCTCCATCCAGTCGAGATAGGGACAGTCGAGATAGTCGGCGCGCCGGGCCCTCGTCATCGCCTTGCCGTCGGGCACGTCGGTTTCCATCCACGTTTCGTTGTGAGTGTTCTCGACGTACTCGAGGCACAGTTCCTTCGACCGGGGGGTCCGACACGAATAATACGGCGTCACCGTATTGGCGAAGTGTATCGTCTCGCCCGCCATCTTGTTCTCCATCGCGTTCACTGCCGTGGGGACGAACGTCAACAGATCGGTCCTCAGGGGAAAATCAGGGTCGGTCTCGTCTTCGCCGTCGTAGGTGAACGTCTTGCCCAGCTCGAGGTTCCAGTTTTCGTAGGTCGCCGAGTCGAAGTGAAATCCGTCGCAATTGACGTCGCGCCACATGTCAACGGCACTGTCGACGACGTAGCCGAGGTAGGCGGGGTGCATGACCTTCGCACGCCGCTGAAACTGGTCGTCGTGCCAGAAGTTGGGGGTGCGGACTTCGGATTGCCAGAAGCACTGAGCCGTACGGTCGGGATCGCTCGGAGGCCGGTCGCGGCAGAGGTCGCCGTCGACGTCGTCGCGTCCGTTCCAGCCCGGCGTCGATCCGATCCACGTTTCGACGTCGTACTTGTAGTGCATGATCATGTCGTCGAAGCGGTAGCCGCCTGTATTGCGGTCGGGATCGGCGAGCCAGCGGGCGATCATGAGCGAATCGTAGTTGCTCCCGATATGGGGAATGTCGGTCGCCTGGACGAGCCACAGCGAATTCAGTCCCGCCATGTAGTCGCCGACGATTTCCCCCCCCCACATGTAGGCGTCGTAGTTGTCGGCGATGAACTGGGCCTGGTCGCCGGCGTCGGAGGTACTGGCGAAGTCCGTGTAGCAGTGCCCGTAGATCTTGATGTGGCCGCGGCGAAATCCGCCGGTGGCGACCGGGTCGCCGTCGGTCCAGTACGTGCGGATGTACTCCTGGAGCGGATTCGCACGGCCACCGAGGGGATTCGGCGGCGGAATACGGCCGACCGTATCTCCACCGCCGTCCCCGGTAATTCCGCCTTGTCCCCCGTCACACCCCGTCGTTCCCGACAGCGCCACCGCGAGTATGATCAGCAACAAACTTCCCGCGAATTGTCGCATGGCCGTGCACTCAATCCTGTGTTTGATCTCGTTGTTTCCGGTTGTTGCCTGGCGTAAGCCGCATAACGACACGTGCAATGTTCATACCACCGTCCAGCGGTGACGGTTTGTGCAGCCGAAGGTAGAAATACCCAGGGGACCGGGGATTTAGGTCAAAGATAAAAGTCGAGACCGATGATCCAGCGGTCACCGGACGGCTTGATGGGCTGGTTGTCCCACTGGGGTCCCGCGAACAACGCGGCCGTCCCCCCGCTGCCGTAGTGTGTGAAGTAGAGCAGGACGTTGTTCCGGTGCGCCCATGCTCCGCCGCTGAGATAGTAGTACTCGATGTTGGGCCGCAGTTCTACGGCGTTGTTGTTCCAGTGGGCGAAGGCGAGTTTGAGACCGCCGCCGACCAGTGTGCTTATGTCGTGGTCGTGTTGTACGTACTCGTTGGCCCCCCAACGGGGAAAGAACCAGAACGTCGCGTAGTATCCGGCGTCGAATACGAGTCCTCTCCCTCCGCGATCTTTCCAGTTTTCCCGCCGGTAGCGCGGAAACCAGTTGCGGTTGTAGAAGTCAAACTTGCCGGCGTTCCAGACCTCCGTCGACTCGTCGTAGCGGTCGATATCGTGGAAGCAGTCGTGGAGGAACTCGACGTTGCCCATCAGCGTGCTCGTCTCGAAGCGGAGCCCGCCGATGAGCGAATAGTGGGCGTCGCGCGGGTCGAATACCACGTCTTCCTCCTGCAGCCCCATGTTGATCGTGAGGCCGGCACCGACGTAGAGCAAAACGCGCAGGGCGTCGCCGTCCCAGGCGACCAGGTCGACGGTGGCGATGACACCACCGTCCATGAAAAAAGGTTCATCGGCGGGTTGGTAACGGAAAATCCATCCCCGCGCCTGCCACGTGACCGGCATCGACAGTCCGGCGGTCGCGGCCACGGGCAGGCCGGCGAGAAGCAAGCAGATAAAGGCGAATACCCTGGTCAATCGCATCCTCCCGATTAGAGCCCGGTAGCGGACGATACGGCAACAGGGAGGCTGCGTCTACTCCGAATGCACCTTGCGGGCGGCGAGGATTTCGATGATCCGGCGGCACTTGTCGTCGGAATCGAAATGAACTTTCCCCGTTGCCCGCTTTGACTCGAGGGCCATACGCACGCGCTCCGGGTTGAGCGGGAGTTCGCGGAACCGTACGCCGGTGGCGTCGTGGACGGCGTTCATGATCGCCGGGATGACCGGCATGATGCCGCCCTCCCCCACCTCCTTGGCACCGTACGGTCCGGCCGGCTCACTGCTCTCGATGACGACGGGAACGATGGGCGGCACATCGAGCGCCGTCGGGATCTTGTACTCGGCCAGATTGGGATTGGCCACCCGCCCGAATTCGTCGAACTTGACTTCCTCAAAACACGCTTCGCCCAGGCCCATGAGGAAATTGCCCTGGATCTGCCCCTCGACCTGGGTACGGTTGATCGCGTATCCGCAATCGTGGGCGGCGGCGGCGTTCTCGAGCGTTACCATTCCGGTCTCGAGGTCCACCGAAGCTTCGACGACCTGCGCCGAACAACCGTACGCCGGCGAAGTACCGACGGCGGCGCCTTTGTAACTACCGCCGAGCGGCGGCGGCTTGTACTCGCCGCGTCCGATGATGGTGCCGCGTTCGACGAACGCGACGCGGGCCGCCTCGCGAAATGTGAGCTGGTCGTCGTCGGGGTGGTCGGTGAAACCGCGGTGTTCCTTGATGTAGTAATCGCGAATGCCGCTGAAATCGATCTCGCCGTCGGTGGCCGTCACGTGTCCGTCGCGAAAGACGAACCGCTCGGGCGGTCCGCCGAGTTTCGCCGCCAGAACTTCCGCGATCTGGTTGCGCGCGTCGATGGCGGCTCCGCGAACGGCGTGCCCGCTCATCAGCGTCTGGCGGCTCGAGTACGCGCCGAGGTCCACCGAGCAGTCGGTGTCCCCGCTTTCCACGCGAATATCGTCGACGGAGACGCCGAGTTCCTCCGCTGTAATCATCGCCCACACGGTGTCGGCGCCCTGGCCGATGTCGGTCGCCGCCGTGCGGACGACGGCGGTACCTCCCACCTCGGCGAGCTGCACATAAGCGGTGGCATGCCACGTCTGCGAGCGGTAGATCGGGTATCCTGCGCCGGAAACGAAGAAGCCGCAGGCGGCGCCGATGCCGTTCCCGTCGGTGAGGTTGCCTTTCTTGTCCTTCCACTTCGACGTATCCCTGACCGCTTCGAGGCATTCGCGCATACCGAGGCTGGACATGTTGAGCTCGTTGCACGTGACGTCACCGGTGGACATCACGTTCTGCAGACGTATTTCGATGGGGTCCATGCCGAGATCTTCCGCGGCCTGGTCGAGGAGCGACTCGAACAGCGCCCGCGCGATCACCCCGCCGTGCCCACGCTGCGCCCCGCACGGGGGTTTGTTGGTACAGACGCGCACGCCGTGATAACGCATGTTGGGGAGGTGATACGGCGCCCCCAGGAGAGAACCCGCGTAGTATACCGTCGCGATCCCGAAGCTCGAATACGCCCCACCGTCGAGTGTGCAGTGGTGGTCGAGGAAGACGAGCTTCCCGTCGTTCTTGACGCCGAGCGTCATGTGGTGGAGGAACTGGTGCCGTCCCCGCGAGCGGAGGAACACCTGCTCGCGGGTGTAGAGCGACCGAACCGGCCGGCCCGTCTCCATGGCGAGGAGGCAGACGGCCAGCTCCATGTTGGACGCCGACGCCTTGCCGCCGAACCCGCCCCCGACGGCCGGTGCGATGACGCGGACCTTGCCGAGCGGCAGCTCGAGAACCATCGCCACCGTCCTCTGGATATAGTGCGGACACTGCGTCGAGGTGTGGAGGACGAGCGTACCGCGCGAATCGACCTCGGCGAGACAGCCGTGGGGTTCGATGGCGGCGTGGTCCTGCATCTTGCTGAGCAGATGGTCGGTGTAAACGCGGTCGGCCTCGCCGCGCGCCGCATCGACGTCACCGAAGTGCTGGGCGACCTCTCCCGTCACGTTGCCCTTGTACATCTCGTGTACCTCGGGCGCTCTGTCGGAAAGCGCCGCTTCGGTGTCGAGAACGGCGGTCTGCGCCTTGATGTCGAGGTCGATCAGCTCGAGCGCCCGCAGCGCCGTATCGGGGTCTTCGGCGGCGACGGCGGCTATTTCCTCGCCGAGGTAACGAACCTTGTCCACGGCGAAAACGGTTTCGTCATAACGGGCGGGGCTCACGCCGAACCGGATGTCACCGACATCTTCGGCGGATATAACTTTGACCACGCCGGGGAGTTTCGCCGCCCTTGAAGTATCGACCTTTTTCAAGATACCGTGGGCGACGGGGCTCTGGAGGAGCGCCGCGTGGAGCATTCGCGGGCGATGGAGGTCGGCGATGTAGCGTGCGCGGCCGGTCACCTTGTCGACGGCGTCGACGCGGGGGACGCGCGTGTTGAGGATACGGTGCTTGTTCATCTCCTGCCTCCCTTCCCGGCGCTGTCTTTTTCGGAGAACTCTTTGTAACGGCTCACCGCATCGACGATTTTCTGGTAACCTGTGCACCGGCAGAGGTTACCCGAAATCGCCGACCGGATCTGAAACTCGCTGGGGTCGGGAACCTTGTCGAGCAGCGCCTTGGCGCTGAGCACCATGCCCGGCGTGCAGAATCCGCACTGCACGGCGCCGTGTTCGACAAACGACTGCTGGAGCGGGTGGAGGCCGTCGACGTCGGCCACGCCCTCGATCGTCGTGATCTCCGCGCCGGAGGCCTCGACGGCGAGGACGAGGCACGAACTCACCGGGAGGCCGTTGAGGATCACGGTACACGCGCCGCACTCACCCTCTCCACACCCCTGCTTGACGCCGATGAGGTCGAGTTCCTCCCGCAGCATTTCGGCCAGCGTGGTTTTCGCCGACACGTAGACCTCGCACGGTTTTCCATTGACCGTCGAACGCACAGGATACTTCATGACCGGACCTCCTCGCCCCCGGCGCGAGCAATGGCGATAGTCAGCGCGCGTCGCACGAGGACTTCGATCAGCTCGACGCGATACGCCGCCGAGCCGCGATAATCGTCGATGGGAGTTGCTTCGGTTCGCGCGATGGTTGCCGCCGCCGCGATGACTTCGGGTTCGGGCTGTTTGCCGATGAGATGCCGGGCGGCCTCGTTCGCAAGGAGCGGAGTCGGCCCGACGGCGCCCAGCGCGATGCGGGCGGCGGTGATGGCGCCGGAACCGGGGCCGAGCCGGACCCACGCGGCGGCGCTGGCCAGCGCGATTTCGAGCTGGCGCCGGGTACCCTGCCGCAGGTACGCGCTCCCGTCGTCGGGGCTGTGGGTGAGTTCGACGGAAATGAGGAGTTCGTCGGGGCGTTTCACGGTCTCGCCGGGACCGACGAAGAAGTTTTCGGCGTCGACCCAGCGCCGGTCGTCGCAGCAGCCCAATTCGTAGCGCGCACCGACGGCGAGCGTCGCGATCGCCGTGTCGGCCGCCGGCCGCGCGTGGACGAGGTTGCCGCCGATGGTGGCCTGGTTCCGTATGAGCGGCGACCCCATGGCGCCGGCGGCGTCCCGCACGGCGCCGAGGGCGGGCGGAAGGTCGTAGCTGTTGGCGATCTGGGTCATGGTGGTTCGCGAACCGACCCGGACGGCCCCGACGCGGCGCGTTATGCCCTTGAGACCGGACAGATCGGCGAGCGATATGATGACGTCGGGACGCACGATCTTCGGAGCGCGGCTCGCGGCGGGAAACGCGGCTGCGTCGGCCAGCTGTAGCATGCTGCGGTACTTCAGGCCGATGACAAGGTCGGTCCCGCCGGCGATGGGCCGGGCCCTGTCGCCGTACTGGGCCATGAGGGTGAGAGCGGCGGCGAGATTGGGCGGCCGCTGGTATTTGAATTCGTGGAGTATTCGCATTCGATTCCTCTTTAAGTGTTTAATGGCCGGCCGCGCCGGTGTGCGGCCGACCCGCAGAGATCCTAGAACAAATCATCGAGTTCATCGTCGCCGCCGCCGGGCATTTCGCCGTACCGATTCAGGTGCGCCTGTATCAGTTCGCTCTCCCGTTTCGTGTACATTCCATCCTCTTCCCACATGAACCACTCCGCCGCCGCGCCGTCGGTGAGTTTCTCTTCCAGCGCGCCGCGGATGTCTTCCGTTCCCTTGATCAACGTCGCTTTCTTTTCGCTGTCCGCCAGGATCAGCACACCCGCCGCCGCCGGCGCCCGGGAAGCCATTTCGCGTTCGAAGGCCAGCCACCGCTCCGGCGGCAGCTGCACCGCGCCGATCCCGAGGCGCAAATCGCACTGCAGGCAGCGGGCCGCTTCGCTCCGCGCGTC
The DNA here is from genome assembly GCA_965371015.1 of uncultured bacterium. GTDB lineage: Bacteria > Krumholzibacteriota > Krumholzibacteriia > WVZY01 > JAKEHA01 > CBDUWU01. The sequence goes on from CBDUWU010000098.1 coordinate 7,764, forward strand.
GTCTTCCACGTATGCGCCTTCGATTTCCCGGAAGTCGGTGCGGCGCTTCAGCGGATCTTCCGTCGGAACCACCGCGCGTGCGCGCGACGCGAATCCCTCGACACGGCCTATCCACTGCGCCGGCGAATCGCCCGGATCGACTTCGATGGAAACATCGCCATCCCCTCCGAGATACCGGTCTATATTTTCGGCGGCCGCGCGGCCCGACGCCACCGCGTCCACAACCGAGAACGGCCCTTTGCCCGCCGCATCGCCCGCAAAGAACACGCCGTCGCCGGCCCCCGGGACCGCTTCCGACGGCGCCTGGCCGACGGCCAGTATCACGGAGGTCGCCGCGGCCGTCTCCGTGACCGCGTCGTCGTATTGCGGGGCGAATCCGCCGCCGTCGTCGAAGACCGACGTGCAACGCCGGAACGTTACGGATTCGACGGCGCCGTTGTGGCCGCTTATCGCGACCGGACCCCACGCCGGGTTGATCTCGATTCCCTCCGCCTCCGCCTTGCGAATCTCGTAGTCGTGCGCCGACATCTCGTCGCGGCTTTCCAGACAGAACAACCGCACCGAGCCCGTGCCGCCCGTCAGCCGAAGTGCCGTCATCGCCACGTCGATGGCCACGTTACCGCCGCCGACCACGACGACGTTGTCACCGGTCTCGCTCAACTCTCCTGTGCCGGCGCTGCTGCTGCCGCTTCGCAGGAAATCGAGTCCCCAGTGGACTCCGCGCAGGTCGTTGCCTGCGACGTCGAGCGTGCGGCTGGCGGGAAGGCCCACTGCGACCAGCAGCGCGTCGTACCCGTCGTCGAGGAGCGCCGACATCTCGCCGCCGTCTTCGAACACGCGCCCCGTCTCGATTTCAACGCCCAGCTGGCGGATAAATTCCACGTCGCGCTCCATGACGTCCGCCGGAAGGCGGTGCTCGGGTATCGCCGTGGCCGGCACTCCACCCGCGCGCTGTGCCGCGTCGAATACTCCGACGCGGTATCCCTTGAAGCGCAGGAAGTACGACGCAGAGAGTCCCGCCGGTCCGCCGCCGACGACGGCGACTATGCGGCCGTTGTCGCCGGGAGCGGGCAACGAGGCCCGCGCGAACTCGTCGCCGCGTTCAACGGCATAACGCTTGATCGCGCAGATCGCGATTGGTTCGTCAATCCGCCCGCGCCGGCATTCCGTCTCGCATTCGTGGAAGCAAATGTGTCCCAGTACGCCTGGCAGCGGAAGCGCCTGCCGGATCAACGCCGCCGCACGGCCGTATTCGCCATCGGCGACGGCGCGGATGTAACCCGGCACGTCGGCCCCCGCCGCACACGTGTTCGTACAAGGCACCAGCCACGACTTGCGGTCGCCGGCGCCGGCACCGTTTTTGTCGGACAGGGCGCCCGTCGGACAGACTTCAACGCACGCCCCGCAGAACCGGCATTCCGACTCCGCCAGCGTCGGCGCCACACTGCCCACGACGAGACGGCCGCCGCTGTGGACGATCCCCAACGCCTCGACGCCCCGAACCTGGTTACACGCCCTCACGCAACGGGCGCAGTCGATACACAGGTTGAAGTCACGGTTGAAGAGCGGTTCACCGCTCGGCAGCGCCATCCCCGGATGCTGGAACCGTGGCGTGTTCTCCGGCACCCCCACGTACTCGGAGACCTTGCGCAGTTCGCAGTTGTGGAACTGCGGGCAGCACCGGTCCTCTCTGGCCGTGTTGGACGAACAGTCTTCCAGGCTGCAGCCTTCGCGCTGCGCGCAGGTGATGCACGCGTGCGGGTGGCGCGCGAGAATATCCGAGAGCCGTTCGCGTCGCAGCCGCCGGAGGTCTTCGCCTTCCGTCGTGACCGTCATCCCCGCCGTGACCGTCGTACAGCAGGCTCTTACCGGCTCGCCGCCGTCGACGCTGACCACGCACAATCCGCACCCCTCGAGCGCGGTGATCACACCGGCGTCGGCCGCTTCGTTTTCGGTCACCGTGTCGCCACGATGCACGCGTTCGGCGAGGGCAATGTTCTCGAACGGCGGAAGCGAGGGATGATGGCAAATGGCGGGTATATAGACACCGCCCGCGTACGCGGCGTCCATGATGGTCCGGCTCTCTTCGATCGGACATACATGCCCGTCAATCGTGATTTCAACCATTGCAGCCTCCGGTGGCCACCAGTGCCCGGTCGAGCGCCTCTACCAGGAGTGCTCGATGGCTCCCGGCTTGCACGCCAGCACGCACGGCAGCGCGGGGCGATCGTGGTCGGGCTTGCACGGCGCGCACGCGTACTTGAGCTTCTTGCGCTGATCGTCCGAGACGAACGCGACCGGGTCGTCGCGCATGGGGTCGATCGGATCCTCGCCGCATTCGAACACACCCGCGGGACACGCCGTCACGCAGTCGCCACAACCGTCGCACTTGTCGGTGTCGATGGCGATGAAAAAGTCGCCCGCACCGTCTTTGTAACCGTAGTTCGCTTTCATATCTCTCCGCCTCGCTTATCGGCCGTCAAGCGGTCTTGCGACGCTTCTTCTCGAGCGCCTGACCAAACAGGGCCGCCCCCAGGGCGCCCGCTATCTGCGAATCGTACTCGGTGACGAGCGACTTGAGGCCGAGCTCGCCTTCGATCCGTTCGACGATCCCTTTGTTCTTGGCGATGCCGCCCGTGATAGCAAAGTCCTTCTCGACCTCGATGCGCTCGAGCAGCGTGACCACCCGGTGCGCCATCGCCGAGCAGTACGCCGCCAGGACCTTGTTCTTGGGCCACCCTTCCCTGAGTAGGGCGGACGCCTCCGACTTGGCGAACACCACGCACGTGCTCGATACTGGTTTGGGCTCTTCTTCGACCGACAGCGACATGTCGCCCACTTCCTCGATCGGGATCGAGAGCAGGTCGGCGAATACCTCCATACCGCGGCCGGTGCCGGCTGCGCACTTGTCGTTCATCAGGAACGCCTCCACCTTGCCGCGTTCGTCGCAACGAATCGCCTTGCAGTCCTGCCCGCCCATGTCGAGGATCGTGCGTACCGAGTTGCCGTACATCTTGTTGCCGCCGCGCGCGTGACACGCTATCTCGGTAATCGCTTTGTCGGCGAAGGGCACGTTGACCCTGCCGTAGCCGGTTCCTACATTGTAGTGGATGTCTTCCAGCGTCATTCCGGTTTCTTCCATGGCCCACGTTATCGCCTTGTTGGCGCTCTCGGGGCTGTCAAAGCCGGTCCTCTGGTTGCTGAACGCGTAGAGCTCGCCGTCGGCCAGGATCACCGCCTGCGAGCTGACCGAACCAATGTCGATACCCGCGCTGATGACATTGGCCGACTTCCAGTCGATGTCTTCGTCGTGCCAGCGGTATTCCTTCCAGCGCCAGAATTCTTTTTGATCGCTCACTTTGTCGTCCTCCATCTTTTCTACTGCTCTGCCGCGAGCAATGCGGCGCCGAGCGCACCGACGTATTCGGGTTCTTCGGGTACGTACACGTCCATTGCCAGCCCGCGTTTGACGGCGGCGATGAAACCGGGGTTGAGGGCGACGCCGCCGATCACCACCACGTCCTTCTCGAAACCGACCTTTCGAACCATCGAGACGATGCGGCTCGCGATCGCGTCGAGTACGGAGCGCGCGATGTCCTGGCGCGGTGTCTTGGCGTGTATCAGCGTTACGACCTCCGACTCCGCGAACACCGCGCACTGGGCGTTCATCGCGACGGGATTGGTGGATTCGAGAGCCATCGCCCCCAGTGCTTCCACGCTGGTTTCCAGCGCGCGCGCCATCGCTTCGGCGAACGCCCCGGCGCCCGCCGCGCATTTTTCGTTGAATGCAAAATCAAGGACTTTGCCCTTGTCGTTGAGGCGCATCGACCGTCCCTCCTCGGCGCCGACGTCGATGACGGTGTGGCAGCTGGCGAGAACCGCCCTCGCCCCCCGGGCCGCCGCGCCGACTTCCGTAACCTCGCTGTCGGTATAGGGGCATTCCTTGCGTCCAGTCCCCGTGGCGAGGAACTTTTCGATATCGCTCCTGCCGATATCCGCCGCCGCCATGGCCTTGTCCATGGCCTCTTCGTTCGCCGCACGGGTATCGATGCCCGCGGGCACCTTGCTCCTG
>CBDUWU010000099.1:0-11784 GCA_965371015.1 uncultured bacterium
GTGTTGTGCCAGCCGTGGCGATCGCGGGCGGCCACACCTACCCGGCGCGCGGCCTCGGCGTTTTGTTAATTAAACGTCGGGGGGGAGGCGGCCGCGGGGGCCGACTCATCGCCGAGGATTTCGGCGGGGACATGGCCGGTTCCGATGAGTTCGGCGTCGGTCGCGATCACCATGCGCTCGATGATGTTCCGCAGTTCGCGTACGTTGTTCCGCCGCCATTCGCACGCCATCAGTTTGTCCATCGCGGCCGGGTCGATCCGTTTCGTCTTGACGCCGAAGCGCTCACACGTCGCGGCGAGAAACTGGCCCACGAGTTCGGGGATATCGGACAAGCGGTCGCGAAGCGGCGGCACTTCGAGGATGTGCACGTTGAGTCGAAAATACAGATCCTGGCGGAAGCGCCCCGCCTCGATTTCTTTCTCGAGGTCGCGGTTCGTCGCCGCCACGACGCGCGCGTCAACTTCGAAAGTCTTCTCACCGCCGAGACGCGTTACGCGCCGGTCCTCGAGTACTCGCAACAGCTTCGCCTGCGCCGGCAACGGCAGTTCGCCGATCTCGTCGAGAAAGAGCGTTCCCCCGGAGGCCTGCTCGAACGCGCCGCGTCGCGTGCGGTCGGCACCGGTGAACGCGCCTCGTTCGTGGCCGAACAGCTCGCTCTCGACGAGGTTCTCCGGGAGCGCCGCGCTGTTGATCGCCACGAACGGCTTGCCGGACCCCGCGCCGAGGCGGTGGAGCTCGCGGGCCACGAGTTCCTTGCCCGTACCGCTCTCGCCGCCGATCAGCACCGAACTCGGGATTGCCGCCACGCGGCCTATCTGCTCCTTGAGCCGTGCCATCGCCGCGCTCGATCCCAGCAGCGGCGTGTCCGCGCCGACGTTCCGCCGGAGCGATGCCACTTCGGCCTCGAGCGCCGACCGCTCGAGGGCGTTGTCCACTTCCCTGACCACGCGCTCCATCGACTCGGCCTTGTCGACGAAATTGTACGCCCCCAGTTTGATCGCCTTGACGCAGCGCTCGTAGTCACCGGTACCCGTGTAGACGATGACGGGGATCTGGATCCCTTTCTTCTTCAAACGCCGTAACACTTCGAATCCGTCGACGCCGGGCATCTCGAGGTCGAGGATCACGCAGTCGACCGGCTCGAGCGCGATCGTGTCGAGCGCATCCTGGCCGCCTGTGGCCACGATTGTCTCGTACCCTCCCACCCTCTTTAAATCGTACGAGTACTGCTCCGCCAGAGTGGCGACGTCGTCTACAACCAGTATCAGTGACACGTGCGAATTCCTTCCCGGTTCAACGTTCGGCTACGACTCCACCGCGGGGAGGTCGACGACAAAACGGCTGCCCTTGCCCGCTTTGCTCTCCACCTCCAGGGCGCCGTCGAGGTCCATCACCAGCCGCCTCACGATAGAGAGCCCCAGTCCCGTCCCATTTTCCTTGGTCGTGTAAAAGTCGTCGAACACTTTTTCCCGCTCTTCGTCGCTCATGCCCGCGCCCGTGTCCGCGACCGTGATGCGCACGCGGCGGCCCGAGTCCCCCCCCGCCACGCCGGACAGCACCGTCGATACCACCACCTCTCCCCCGCCGGTCCCGAGGCTGTCGATCGCGTTACCCACCAGGTTTTCCAGCACGCGGCGAATCGACAATGGATCGCCCATAACGACCGCACCGTCGCACAACCCGGCGCGCAATACCACCGCACTTTCCGGCGGCCGCAAATCGGCCACGACATTCCGCACGATTTCGTTGACGTCACACGGCCGGCGTTCAGGGCGCGGATGAAGTCGCGCATACTTGGACGCGAGGTTCTCGAGGTACGTCATCCCCGAGTCCAGTGTTCCCTTTCGCTCGTCGAACACGGAGGACAACTCTCCGGGTTTTTCCTCCGCCAGCTGGAAGAGGTGACGGAACACGTTCCGGATCGGCGTCAACCCGTTCTTGATGTCGTGGTTCACCTGCCGCGCCAGTTCGCCAACCGTCGCGCGGCGTTCGGCATCGCGGATACGATGCGCGCTCGCGCGCAGCCGGACGGTCATTGCCGCCAGCAGCCGCGACAACGCCCCCACTTCGTCGTTGCGATCGGTATCGAAATCGACGTCGAGGCGGTCGAGGTCAATGCGAGCCGTCTTGTCGGCGAGTTCCATCAACGGGCGGCTGAAACGCGACGCCAGCCATCCGGCCAGCGATACGGCGAGCACGACGGCGGCCGCGACGGCAGCCAGAAACCACAGGTCGATGCTTCGGCGCAGAGTTCGCAGCCCGGTCATCCCGTGCGACACCCGAAACGTCGCCGTCGCCGGGGTTTCGACCGAAGGACCCGCGAAAGGCACCGCCAGTTCGCGTACGATATCCCGCTCGGAGTCTTCCGCGATCACGATGTTCGATCGAATCTCGCCGCCCGGATAAACCAGCGTGACGGACAGTTCCGAACCGCGCCCCAGCCGCTCCAGAAAACGCTGTTCTACCCGGATACCGGCCACTATCCAGAAGCGGTTGCCGCCCATGCGGAACGAGTCGACACGGGCGAGCGCGACAAAAGGCTCGTCGGGGGCGCGCGCGGGAATCAACGCCGTCCCGCCCGGCGCCGCGGCGAGCAGGCGCGGCAGGTCCCGCTCCAGGCGGTCGAATTCGTTGCGAAAGTGCCCCGAACTCATGATGCGACCCGACGCGTCCTGAATCTGCAGCATCGACAGCCCGGTCAGCCGCATCGCGCCACCGGCATAGTCGAGGAGGTATCGCCGCTCTTCCGCCGCCCGGTCCACCGCGGCGCGGCGGAACCGGTTGTCGTCCACGGCGGCATTTATAACGATCTCCAGAGACGCCGCGATTCCGTCGCTCCGTGCGGCCAGATCATCCTCGATTACCTCGACGAGCGCGTCAACCCGGCGCTCGTACTGCGCCGTCAGCCGTTCCGTCATCTCCAGGCGCACGATGAACGCGAGCGCGAGCAACGGCAACAGCACCGCCACGAGGGTCACAACGAGCAATCGCGAGCGGAATGTCATGGCAGGTCATTCCCTTCCAGCATCCATCCATACAGGAGCACGCCGCCGTACCCGTCGATGGCAGCGCCGGTTTTATCCGGGTCGGCGATCAGAGTGGGACGGGTGTCTACCAGCCCAACCAGGGCGCCGGCAAACGATGCCCCGGCCGTGCTCAGCCACGGAGCGCCCGAGAGAAGCTGTTGCACCGCCACGCAGGGATCGGCCACGCGGAATGGCAGGGCCAGGACGTAGGCAAAGTCGTTGCCGAACCGAAGACTTCTGGACAGCTCCCGACGGTCGAGACCGGCGGCGACAACCGTCACCTCGCCGGATCCGGATCGCACAGGCGCGAATATCGATACGGCGGATTCACCGGCGGCCAGCGCGACGAGCCTCTCGGCGAGGTCCCTGGCGACCGGATCGCCGGCCTCGTACACGATCCGCGTCGCACCCGACCTGGTGGCGTCGCGGGGAAACTCGAGCAGCGGGGACGACAGGTTCCACGGAACGATCGAAACGCCGCAGTCACCGAAGTCCTCCCACCAGGCCGGTCCTGCATGTCCGCGCGCCTCGACCCGCACGGCATCGGCCGCGAGCCCCGCGCAAACATCGGCGGGAACCCGCGGCGGATCGCCGCCGTCACGGATCTGTTGCAGACGCGACGTCGAGAGGAACACATACGTCTCGTCCCACGGCATCGCGGCGACGGAGAAACGTCGCCGCGTGCGGGCATAGTCGATGACATCCGGGTCGGCGGTGACCATCGCGTCGGCCGTCTCGTCGAGCAGGTCGCGCGCTTCACCCGCGGCGGCGGACACGAACCGGATCACGGGACCACTGCGACCAAAGGCGGGACGAATGACGAGCGTTGAAGAAGTCGGCGTCCCGGGAACCACCGTCACTTCGAATGCCCCCGACCCGGCTGGCCAGGCCGATTCATACGACGGGGCCGCCACCGCAAATCGCGGCGACGCGAGTAATCGGGGCGCTTCGTCGTATTTCCGGTTGAAGTAAAGAACTACCGACCGTTCGCCGTCGGCCGCGATCGAATCGATAGCCGTAGTAAACCACGGCGAGTCGCGCATCGTCGTTTCCCACCACCACTCCACGTCCCATGCCGTCACCGGCCGCCCGTCCCAGAACTCCAGATCTTGTGCGAGTTCAAATGTCCAGCGCCGGCCGCCGTCGTGTTTCTCCCACGACGACGCCAGCGCTCCGCGGACCTCTCCGGTGCAGTCGAGAACCGTCAGGGTCTGGTACAAGTGCCCGTACGCGAGGCCCTGGGCGGTGTTGTGAGGCACGGGGGCCAGCTCCGGGCCGACGGCGTCGAACACCGCCACCGTCACCGTGTCCGGCACTTCCGGCGGCGCGGGCAGGAGCTCGCAGTCCGCCGGTAAGACCCACGCCGGCTCGAGCGCCTGGCGCTTCACGCACCCCGCGAATACGAGGGCGAGAACCGCAGCCGCGGCGAGGGCGAGTGCTTTGGTCATATCAATTGAACGCATACCTGAAATATATAACCCCAAAACAGGCCCCGGTGTCAAAAAGCCCTTTGCCGCGGCCCTTGTGTTGTACAATCATCACGACCGCCGAATCGCGAGCAGATCTTCCACGCACCACCGAAGGAGCGTCATGAGAACACCCGTCATCATCGCCGTATTGATCCTCGCAGCCGCCGTCTGCGCCGTCAACGCGCCCGCCGATGTCCCCGTGGGGACCTTTTCCATCGTCGCCTTCGACGCCCGCACACAGGAGCTGGGCATCGCCGTGCAGTCGCGGGCCTTCAGCGTCGGCGGCGGCGTGCCGTGGGCCGAGGCGGGCGTGGGGGCGATCGCCACCCAGGCGTCGACCAACGAGTCGTTCGGGCCCCGGGGCCTGGAGATGCTGCGCAACGGCATGACGGCGTCCGAGGTCCTCGAGAAACTCCTCTCCGGTGACACCGGTCGCGAAAACCGCCAGGTCGGGATCGTCGACGCGCAGGGTCGGTCCGCTTCGCACACCGGGTCGAAGTGCCTCGACTGGGCGGGCGACATCGCGGCGCCCGGGCTCTCCGTCCAGGGCAACATCCTCGCCGGTCCTGACGTTGTGTCCGAAATGGTCCGCGCGTTCAACGAAACCGGCGGCGAACTCGCCGAGCGACTGATCGCCGCGCTCCACGCGGCCCAGGATGCCGGCGGCGACAAACGCGGACAACAGTCGGCCGCAATTCTCGTCGTACGACCCAGCGACGAGTACCCCGAGTACCGCACGCGCTACATCGACCTCCGGGTGGAGGACCACGCCGACCCCATCAACGAACTCGAACGCGTGTTCCGCCTCCACCAGGCGAGCGACCTGCTGCGCGCCCACCTGCGCTACGCGGCGCACTACGACACCACCGGCAACGCCGACGCCGCCACCCTCGAGCGCGAGCGGATCGGCGAGACACTCGTCCGCGCCCTCGCCGACGAGAACACGAGCGCCGGATCGCTCAACGCGCTGGCCTGGTACTGCGCCACCGCCGACATGTACCTCGACGAATCGCTCGAGGCGGCCACCCGGGCCGCTGCGCTCGAACCCGATAACTCCGGCACCCTCGACACCCTCGCCGAGGTGCTGTTCCGTCTCGGACGCAAAGATGAAGCGGTGGAAACGATCAACCGGGCGCTCTCCATCGACCTCGGCGACGAATACCTGCAGGGCCAGAGAAAGAAGTTTCTCGGCGAATAGCCCCTCCGGCGTACCGATTCACCGGCGATAAAAAAACCGGCCGGGAAAAATCCCGGCCGGTTATTCGTTGGAGTGATTGTCAGTTTCCACTAGTCACCGAAGTCCTGATAAACATCCCGGTCGATCCAGGCGACCCGGCGGCGGTCCCGCCTGTAGACTTTGCGCTTCGCCATGTGCCGCTGGTCTCGCAGGAAACGTTTCCAGGTGCGCTGGTTGAAAGCGGCACGAACGGCCGGCCGCGGCAACTCGAGCCAGCGCCCGATCTCGACCCAGCGGTACCCGTGGCGCCTGAGGTCGAGCAGATCGTAGGACGGCACGCCGGTGTAACGCGCCAGCCGCACGGCGATGGTTCGATCGCGTCGATCGATACGGTAGTGATTGTGAAAGCGATCGTTGAATCGATCGTGGCGGCGAACCACCACTTCGCCCCGGTAGAAGCCTTCGGAAGTGTTGCCCACATGCACTCGCACTCCGGGTGTAGTCAGCGTCGCCCTCACACGGATTTCCGCGCTGGCGTTCTGGAAGATCGCGATGACCGCGAAGAAAGCGATCAGGCCCAGCAGACTCATTTTCATTCTTTTCATCTTACTACCTCCTGTTCAGTGTCGCAGGGGCGCGACTCTGTCCCGGGTTAGTGCAAGCCACATACCTCTACGCCAGAATCGCGCTAACTCGTTATTCAGCAGGAACAAGCAGCGAAACCGTATACATAGAGATGCCCCGGGATTGAACCTCCCGGGGCATCGTCGTCCTGTTTAGTGGACACTTACGGCAGGGTCAGATGGGGCAGACGAGGCGGCCGAGACGTCCGGACAGCTTCATGTTTTCGCGGTAATCGATGGGCACAACCACGAGCGCCGGCTCCCCGCAGTCGAACGCGTCGCGAAGCGTTTGCTCCAGGTCGCGCGCGTTCTCGGCGCGAAATCCCCTCCAGCCGAACGAATCGGCCAGCTTCATGAAGTCGGGGTTTCCGAACGAGAGGTCGACGTGCCGGCCGAATTCGCTTTCCTGCTTCCACTCGATCAGGCCGTACGCCCAGTCTTCCCACACCATGACCACGACGTTCGTCCCGAGCCGTTTCGCCGTCTCCATTTCCTGGACGTTCATCATGAAGCCCGCGTCTCCGCAGATCGCGAGCACGCGGCGGTCCGGGTGTACGAGTTTGGCGCCGATCGCTCCGGGCAGCGCAAACCCCATCGAGCAGAAACCGTTGGGAATGAGGCACGTGTTGGGAACGATGCAGTGGAAGTAGCGTGCGATCCACATCTTGTGCGCGCCCACGTCGGAGAGAACGATGTCATCGGGCTCCAGCACCTCGCGCACGTCCCACAACACCTTCTGCGGCCGGATGATCCCCTCGGTGTCGTCGTCCTTGTGCTCCGCCAGTTCGGCCGTCATCTCCTCGCGCGTGGCGCGGTGCTGCTTTACGTCGAAATGAACCGGCTCGACGGCGACGCGCTCGTTGAGCATCCACAACGCGTGCGCGATGTCCCCGACGACCTCGACCTCAACGCGGTAGTTTTCGTCGACCTCGGCCGGCTCGAAGTCGATGTGGATGATCTTGTGGGTGTTCCCTTCGTTCCAGATACGGGGATGGTATTCGACGACGTCGTAACCGAGAGTGATCACCACGTCGGCGGCGTCGACGGCACAGGCCACCACGTCTTTCGACTGCAACCCGATTGTGTAGAGCGACTGGGGCCACGTGTACGGAATCGCCCCCTTGCCCATGAACGTCGTGACAACGTCGATGCCGGTCGCCTCGACAAACCGCCGCAATTGATTGCTCGCCCGCTTGCGGATCGCGCCGTTCCCCGCCAGGATCAGCGGCCGTTTCGCCCCGCGGATCAGCTCCATCGCCCGGTCGACAACCTTGTCGTCGGGCACCGGCCGCCGCACCCGCTCGGGCGTAATCGGCACGGTCGAGGCTTCCTCATTCGCGATATCCTCGGGGAGTTCGATGTGGCACGCTCCCGGTTTTTCCGTTTCGGCCAGCTTGAACGCCTTGCGAACCATTTCCGGGATAATGTCGGGGTGCACGACGCTGTGCGCCCACTTGGTCACCGGCTTGAACAGCCCCACGACGTCCATCGACTGGTGGCTCTCCTTGTGCAGGCGCTTCATATCCGCCTGCCCGGTGATCACCACCAACGGCGCCCGATCCATGTTGGCGTCGGCCACGCCGGTCACGAGGTTGGTGGCACCCGGCCCAAGCGTCCCCAGGCATACGGCCGCTTTGCCGGTCAACCGCCCGTAGGCGTCGGCCATGAACGCCGCCCCCTGTTCGTGCCGCGTCAGGATAAACCGCAGCGGCGAATTCTCCAGCGCCATCATGAAGTGGGCGTTCTCCTCGCCGGGCACGCCGAAAATGTATTCGACACCCTCGGCCTCGAGGCACTTGACGAACAACTCGGCAGCTTTCATCGCACGGTTCCTTTCGTTTCCCGTATCGACGCCAGAAACCCGGCGATCGTTTCGCCATACAGCGGCGCCGACACAAGGAATCCATCGTTGTGCCCGCCCCGGATCTTCAGAAATTCCTTCGGACGCGGCGCCCGGTTGTACAGCCGCTTCCCCATCCCGAACGGTACCACCTCGTCTTCGATACTGTGGATGAACAGCATGGGAGCATCGACGTCACCGACCCTCTGCAGCGAGTTATAACGGATGCGGCTAACCAGGCGGACCGGCAGCCACGGATACGCGCGGGCCCCCATATCGACGGCCGAGGTAAAGCACGCCTCGGCGATCAGCGCCATGGGGTCGGTTACGGTGGCCAGTTCGATGGCAACGGCGCCGCCCAGCGAGCGCCCGAACAGCACGATATCTTCGGGCGACAATCCGCGCTCGTCGGTGAGGTAGTCCCACGCCGCCCGTGAGTCCTGGTACGTCGCCCGTTCGCCCGGCCGGCCCTCGCTGCGGCCGTATCCCTGGTAGTCGAAGATGAAGACGGATAATTGCAGGTCGTGGAACTGCTTTATCGAGTCGACCCGGTGGGTGATGTTGCCGGCGTTCCCGTGGCAGAACAGCAGCGTCGCCACCGGAGGTCCGCCCGCCGCCGGCACGAACCACCCGTGGATCCTCCTGCCGCCGCTCGAGAGCCAGACTTCCTCGAAATCCAGGCCGGCATCGCCCGGGTTACCCGCCACCTCCCCGTCGGGAAAGAACAACAGTCGCGACTGGAAAGCCCACGCGGCAATCAAAATGAGGACGTAGACGCCCGCTAATGCTAGTATAACTTCTTTCATGTCGGATCCGGTCAGATAGCATCGCACGCGAGACCAGTATGATCAAGATATCAAATCTCTCCAAATCCTTCGGGGACCAGGTCCTCTTCCGCGACCTGGCGCTCGACGTCAGCCGGCGCGAGCGCGTCGGGCTGATCGGGCGCAACGGCCACGGCAAGTCCACTCTCTTCCGCATGATCCTGGGCGAGATCGAGCCCGACGGCGGGATGATCGTGATCCCGAGGCGTTACCGGATCGGTCACCTCGAACAGTCGATCGCGTTCACCCGCGACTCCATCCTCGCCGAGGCCACAATGGCGCTGCCCGTGGATCAGCGCGACCAGATATGGAAAGCCGAAAAAATCCTCTTCGGCCTCGGATTCACTACCGCCGACATGGAGCGCCCCCCTGAGGTTTTTTCGGGCGGGTACCAGGTGCGCCTCAACCTGGCCAAGGTTCTGATCTCCGAACCCGACCTGTTGCTACTCGACGAGCCAACCAACTACCTTGACATCGTATCGATCCGCTGGATGTCGCGTTTTCTTTCGCAGTGGCGGAGTGAGTTGCTGTTGATCACGCACGACCGTTCGTTCATGGACGGAGTAGTAACCCACACGGCGGCAATCCACCGCCAGCGAGTCCGCAAGATCGAGGGCGGCACCGGCAAGCTCTACGACCAGATCCTCAAGGAGGAAGAGGTCTACGAGAAGACCCGCGTCAACGACGAGAAAAAGCGCAGGGAAATCAAACGCTTCATCGAGAAGTTTCGCGCGCAGAAAAAAGTCGCCTCCCTCGTACAGTCGCGCGTGAAGATGCTCGCGCGGCAGCAGCCGATGGACAAGCTCGACCGGATCAAGACCCTCGACTTCTCGTTCAACTACGCCCCCTTTCCCGCCAAAATCATAATGCGCGCCGAAAACATCTCGTTCGGCTACCAGGCGGATCACGAGATCATCCCGGGCCTCGACATCGAGATCCGGGACCACGACCGCATCTGCGTCATGGGCCAGAACGGCAAGGGCAAGACGACGCTGCTCAGGCTGCTCGCCGGCGACCTCAAGCCCCGCGGCGGGAAGATCAGCGCGCACAAGTTATTGCGCCGCGGGTTCTTCGCACAGACCAACGTCAACACGCTCCACCCGGGCAACACCGTCGCCGACGAGATCATGCTGTCCGACAAGGGGTGCCTGCCGCAGACGGCTCGCGATATCGCCGGTTCGATGATGTTCGAGGGCGACGACGCGCTCAAGAAGGTCTCGGTGCTGTCCGGCGGCGAAAAAAGCCGCGTGATGCTGGGCAAGATCCTCGTTTCGCCGTGCAACATCCTCCTGCTCGACGAGCCCACCAACCACCTCGACCTCGACTCGTGCGACTCTCTGCTCGCCGCCATCGACGCCTTCGAGGGCGCAGTCGTGATCGTCACCCACAACGAGATGTTCCTGCGCTCGCTGGCCAACCGGTTCATCGTGTTCGATCGGGGAAAGATCACCGAATACAAACGAAGCTACCGCGACTTCCTCGAAGAGATCGGATGGGAACTCGACGAGACCCTGCGCCGCAGGGAGGAGGACGCTCGCGGCCGTCCGGCGCCCTCGTTGGACAAGAAAGCGCTGCGCCAGGCACGCGCGAAAATTGTCCAGGAACGCTCGCGGATCGTAGGCCCGCTGGAAAAGAAAGTCGGCGAACTCGAAGCGTCGATCGAAAAACTCGAGGCCGAGTCAGCCGCCTCGCTGAAAGCACTGGAAGCGGCGTCGGTGGCGGGAGACGGCAATGCCATCGCCGAACACTCGCGAAATCACGACCGGCTCGAAGCCGCGATCGAGGCCGCGTTCGAAGCCCTGGAGCCGGCCAGCGCCGAGTTCGAGGCCGCGGCCGGCGAGTTTGACCGCCGCCTCGACGAACTCGCCGGCGACGGTTGACGCGGGAAGTCCCGCTGTCGTAGCTTGAAGAAGACGCCATGACCGACCGACCCATACGCCAGATTCCCCTCGGCACGCTGCTCGACTGGGCCGCCGAAGACACGCCGACATTTCGCGTGCGCACGACCACGGACGCGCTGCCCGGCGGCTACTCCGCCGCCATGACCCCGGCGCTCGTCAACTGGCGCGCCTCCAGTCACCGCGATCACACCGGCGACGACGAGTTCTACCTCGTACGCAACGTGAACATGAACGGTAATCCCGTCGAAGGCGTGACCAACATGTGTTCCGTCCGGATTCCCGCGTGCGGCGTCGAGTCGGCCGAGTTCGCCACGGTACCGCTGGGCGCAGGCGGAATACAGATCGGCGGACACGGCATGGTCCGCCTCCTGTTCAAAGAGGGCGCCCGGCCGCAGGTATTGACCCGCGCCGGAGAGCCGGTCCCCGGCGATTCGGAGATCGGCGACCTCGTGTTCAGCTGGGAGGCGTGGCGGCCGCCCGGCGAGCAGTTCACCATGAAGAAAGGGCTCGATCCCAACACGTTCGGGTTGACGCTGCGCTGCTACACAGGCGCCCAGCGATTCCTCGAAGACGGGCTCCACGGTCGCGACTGGACTTGCTATCCCCTCACGATGCCCTCCGGACAGAAGGGACTGAACGAACTCCTCTACGTGGCACTGGTGATGGGAGACAGCATGGCCCGCCACACCATTACCCGGCTCCTCGCAGGTGCGCAAGCCGCAGCCTCGGGGGCGACACCCGCCGACTATCCCGACCCGGGGGAGAACGAGGCCAGGCATCTCCAGGAAGCGCTCGCGGAAAACGCCGCCCCGGAGGACCCGATTACCGACGTCATGGGCGGGGAGATCGCATACCAGCTGCTCGAACGGTCGTGCGTGACCATGGCGCTCGAGATCATCGCCATCACCGCACAGCGCCTGACGA
>CBDUWU010000100.1:0-11593 GCA_965371015.1 uncultured bacterium
TCCAGACGGAGCAATTCGCGTCCGCCTCCACCGCGCTGGGTTATCATCCTTGCTTCGTTTGTCGTGATGACGAAGCGGCTCTGGTGCAGTTTCGAACCCTCGGTCCGCTCGGGTTCCGGATGTCCCGCGCGTACATCTACCCCGCTCGGGCCGAACACGATTTCATGCGCGACCTGCTGGCCGAACTCAAAAGGCGCGGAGTATGCTTCGCGCGCATCGGCGACACGATGTCGGGCCCCACGGAGCCGTCCGCGCTCGAACTGCCGGGAGTAGAGACGGTCGACCGACACACGTTTGTCCTCGACCTCGAACAGGACGAAGACGTGATCTTCGGCAACATGCACCGTTCGGCCCGCAACCGGATTCGCAAGACGGAAAAGGAAGGCGTGGAAACCGCCGAAGCGACCAGCCTCGACGACGTCGACGAGTACTGGCGCCTGTCGAGGGTCACGACGGACCGGATCCGCGCCCGCGGATCGATCCTGCAAATGCCGCGCGCGTTCTATGTCGACGTGTTCGAGCGCATGATCAAAACCGGCATGGCAAGGCTGGTGCTCGCCCGGCACGGCGACACGCTGCTCTCGGGCGTCCTGTGCCTCGTTCTCGGCGATACCATGCTCGCCTACCACGCCGCGTCGACGCGCGACCGGAGCCTCACCGCGAAGCATGGTCCCACGGCCGGTTTCTGGCGGGCCGTGCGAACGGCCCGTGAACTCGGGCTCAAATACTTCGACTTCGGGGGGTGCACGCCGGGCCTGCCCAAAACCGACTCTCGTTACGGGGTGTATTTCTTCAAGAGTCAGTGGGGCGGCGAGCTGCGGAAGTTCTACAACGGGACCACGGTTTTGTCGCCGGCGGGATATCGCTTCCAGGAAAAGGTCCTCGCGCCGCTGTGGGAAGTGGCGCACCCACTCTACTTGAGGCTCCGCCGCTGATGGGCCTGCTTCTCGATAACGTCGGAGGGTACGCGGCAGCGATCGAGTACGAGTTGCATCATCTGCACCGACGCCTCCAACTCGGCCGTCACGACCTCGTCGGCGCCCGCCTTGACCACTCGATCGATATCGGCGGCATACTGCGTGCGCGCCAGTACGGGAAGTGCCGGCGAGACGCGCGCCGCCGCGTGGATGGTCCGGATCGTCGCTTCGAGGTCATTGATCGACAGGACCATCTCCCTTGCGTGCCGAACACCGAGAGACTCGAGCACATCTATGCTGGTGCAATCGCCGAAATAGGCCGGCTCACCGCGCCGGATCGCGCGCCGCACATTGTCGGGGTTGATGTCGACGATGACATACGGCACACCGCAGTCCTTGAGCGCGTGGGCGAGCTCTTGTCCCGTCAAACCGTATCCGGCAATGATCACGTGATTCTCCAACGGCCGCTCGCCGTCCCGGGACTCACCGGCAGCCTTGACTTCGAGACGGCGGGTCAACACGGGCACCCTGCCCATACCGGCGGCGACGTGCGGGCTGAGAGTAATGATGAGCGGCGTGATCAGCATGGTCACGACGATGGCCACGACGAGGTTGTCGGTGAACGGCTGGGGTAGCGTCATCGCGCCGCGCCCCGCCGCCAACAGGACGAACGAAAACTCGCCCACCTGCGCCAGCGCCAGACCCGCCAGAAGGCTCACCCGCAGCGGGAGCCGCACCGCCAGGCCCGACAGCGAAGCAATCACGGCCTTGCCGGCAACGATCGCCGCCACCATACCGAAGATCGGCAACGCGTTGGCCGCGATAGCGGCCGGGTCGAGGAGCATCCCGACCGACACAAAAAAGACACTGGCAAACACCTCGCGGAATGGAACGAGATCGGACATCGCCTGGTGCCGGTACCTCGACCCCGCCACCACCAGTCCGGCGAGAAACGCGCCGAGGGCCAGCGACACTCCAGCCGCCGACACCAGCCACGCCGTTCCGATGCAGATCAGGAAGACCGACAGGATGAACAAGTCGCGCTGACGGGTTTGCGCCACCACTTCGAGCAGGCGGGGCACCAGCAACCGGGCGCCGACGAGCACGGCGGCCAGCACGGCGGACGCCTTGAGGAACGCGAGTGCGAGCGCACCGGGGGGCTCAGTACCCGCCAGCATCGGGATGGCGAGGATCATCGGTACGACGCACAGGTCCTGAAAGATGAGGATCCCCAGCGTCATCCGGCCGTGGGGCGCGTCGATCTCGCCGCGGGTCCGGAGCGCGCTCAACACGACTGCGGTACTGGAAACGGCGACGACACACCCGAAAAAGACCGCCGTCGAAACGTCGAAACCGAACGACGTGAGAACCGCAACGGTCGCCCCCCCGGTGAACACCACCTGGAGCGTGCCGCCGGGGACGACGAGGCGCCACAGGCGCCGCACCCGTTTGAGCGACATCTCCATCCCGATTCCGAACAGGAGGAGCGCCACTCCGACCTCGGCCAGAACCTCGACCTCGTGGACGTCGGCCACGATCCGGAGCACATTGGGCCCCACAACGACCCCGGACGCGATAAAACCGGCGATGGCGGGCACGTGGAGGCGCCGCAGCACCAGGACCATCACGACCGCAACTGCAAAGATGACAACCAGATCCTTCAATAACTCGCTGTGCATGACGTAATTGTAGCCGTTCGCCCGCATGGCGCAAACTGAATTCGCAGAAATCCCTTGTTAACGCTTCAGTTCTCACGCCATACTGCATTCGGGTCCCGGCGGACCCGACCTCACCACTTGCCCACCACCGCACCGCCGGGCTTTCGGAAGTGAAACCAACTCCAACCGAAAGGACGGTTCCGCAATGGCAGACCGGGTTCGAAAGGTCAACTACTGCTACGCCAAGGTCTCCAACCGTGCCGGCCAGGGATTGAAGATGCTCGATGAGATCCGCGACGCCGGCATCGAGATGGTCGCGTTTTCCGGCTTTCCCGTCGGCCGCGGCAAGGCGCAACTCGATTTCGTCACGTGGGACATGCCGGAGCTTCGCCGGCTGGCCAAGAAGAACGGCTGGCGCCTGAGCAAGACGAAGAAGGGGTTTCTCGTCCAGGGTGAGGACAAGGAAGGCGCCGTGCAGCGGCACATAAAAAAGCTCGCCGATAACAGGATCAACATCACCGCCGCCGACGCGGTGACGGCGGGCAAAGGACGCTACGGTATGCTCCTCTGGGTCAAACCCAAAGACTACCGGCGCGCCGTACGTACGCTCAAGGCGAAGTAGCCGCTGGGCACGCACAAGAAAAGCGCCTCCCGGACGTGCCGGGGGGCGCTTTTTTATTCACCGTCGCACCTGTTTGTCAATCTCCGAGCAGTATCTCCTCGAAGAAATCGAGCACTTCCGGGTCATCCCGCTGCGCCAGCCAGAACATCGCGTTCCTGCGAATCTCCGGGTGGCGGTTGCTGCGCGCGATCTCCATGAGGTAGCCGGCGCTCTTGCGGCTGTTTCCCTGCGACAGGGCGAACACCGCCGCCTCGCGGATTTCCATGTCCTCGTCGTCGTCATCGACGATCGACTTCAGTCCCTCGGTGGCCTTGTCGCCGGCGAGCTGGCCGAGCCAGAACACGGACGACTCACGAACGTCTTCGGGGCGGTCATCGTCGCGGGCGATCTCGAGTACCCGCGGCCAGACGACGACGTCCCGGGCGAGTATCGCCGGCAGGATCGCGTCTTCGGCGACGGAAGCACGGGCGTTCCGCGCCAGGCCGAGGAAGAAATCGACGGCGGCTTCCGGCGGCACCTCGCCGAGGTCGACTACGCTGTCGCCGGCCGATCGCGGCGTCCCCCCGACCCGCGTCTTCACGCGCACGACTCTGCCATCGCGTATCCTCATGGACACGCGCACGGGCCCCTCGTCGCAGTCACGCTCCCAGCCGTCGTAGTGACCGTCGCTCACGTACCACGTACCTTCGCCCCCTAACGAGATGGAGCTCCGTCCGTCGCCGCACACACCATCGCGCGCTTCGAACTGGAGCAGGATCGTTCCCTCGTCCATTTTCTCGACAGCGTCATCGATTACCGACCCGGCGGCCGCCGTCGCCACGACCGCGGCCAGCATCAACCCCGATACTATCGATCGTTTCAACATTTCCGCGCTCCTAGTCGTTGATGATTTCCAGCAGAAATTCTTCCGCCGCGGGATCGTTGGACTGGCCGATCCAGAAGACGAGCTGCCTGCGCATTTCCGGATCTTTTTCTTCGCGCGCCAGTTCGATGAGCAACTTGATCGTCTTTTTGCCGCTGCGCTGCGAGAGGGCGAAGATCGCCTGTTCCCGGAGTTCCGGGTCTTTCGACGTTCTGTAGAGATTGGCGATACCCTCGGGGTCGATGGCGTCGCTCTGCCCCGCCCAGAAGAGCGCCTGCGCCCGAACCTCGCTCGACTCCGACTTGTCGTTGATGATGTCGATCAGCCAGTCGCCGTTGCGCGAGTGCTGCGCCACGGAGAAGATGACGCTCTCTTTCATCTCGGGGTCTTCGATCTGACCGTAGAGGTCCTTCAGGAATTCGACGTCGTCCAGGCCGCCGCTCTGTCCGAGCCAGAAGATCGCCTGCGAACGGACTTCGCCAGGCCGGGTCTTGTCGAGGGCGATGGTCTTGAGCGCCTGCATCGCGCGCTCGTCGCCGATCTGCGACAGCGCGAAGATCGCCTTTTCCATCATCTCCGGGTCGTCGGTCTCAACGAGCAGTTGCTCGAGAAACTCGCCCGCCTTGTCGGAGTCCGTCTGCGACAGCCAGAAGATGGCATTGTTGCGCACCTCCGGGTCGGGGTCTTCCCTGGCCACGCGCATCAGGATATCGACCGCCTCGTCCGATTCGTACTGCGAGAGGAGAAACAGCGACTGCTCGCGCAACTCGGACTTCCTCGGGTCGGGATCCGAGAGGAGCTTCTCCAGCATGGGCAGCGCCTTCTCGGACCTCATGTTGACCAGCGCGTGCAGCGCGGCCAGCTTTGCCTCGAGGTCGGCATCGGTATCGGCATCCACGTCGATATCGCTGTCGGTGTCCTTGGCCAGTTTCTCCGCCGCCTCTTTGTCGCCCTTGCTGGCGAGCTGGCCGAGGACGCGGTAGTAGAGCTCCGTCGCGTCTTCCCGCGTGCTCGTGTCGCTGTACCTGTCGAGGTGGACTTCGAGCGCCATCTCGGCGTTCTTGAGGTCCGACTTGCCGCCGACCTTGTAGAGCGAGTACGCCTGCCAGTAGAGCGCCCGGGCGGCGTACTTGGTCTCGGAATACTGCTCGTAGATTTCGGCGAACTGCCCGGCCGCCCGCCTGTACTCGTCGTTGTTCAGCGCTCGGCGCGCTTCCTTGTACGCCCGCTCCGCGTCCTTGGTATCGCTGGCCGCCGCGCCGGTGACGCCAACGGCGAGGATCGCCGACACGGCCGCCACCGCAACGACCAGGTTGAGTGTTCTTATCAGGATGTTTCGCTTGCTCATTGTCAGCCTCCCTAATAGGTGCTGGTAAAAGTACCCAGCGCCGCGTTCGCGCGCAGCCGGGGCAACAGGGCCCGGTTCTTCATACTGTCGTTGATCATTTCTTTTTCTTCCTGTTCGTCCTCGGCGTCGATGCGGACCATCTGCACGAGGACGAGTTCGAGGTCGCCGAGGAGCCGGCGCATCTTCGGGTCGTCGGCCGCCGGCGAGTCGATCAGCAGGCGCGTGTCCGTCAACAGCGACGCCGCCCGCTTCGAAAACTCCTCGCCGTTTTCCTCCTGCGTGTCGCCGATCCGGAACTGCGTCAACAGCAGCTCGGCCTGGCTCAGGATGGGCAGAGCGGCGAGCTGGTACGCCGTCGGGTCGGACGCGGTTTCGCGCAGTTCGGCGATCCTCTCGCCTACCGTCGAGTCCGGCCGGTGGGTGGCGATCGGCACGTTATCCGGCGGCGCGCTGAAGCGGCCGATGGCGATGCCGATCAGGAGCACCGCCACCGCCACCGCGGGCACCCACATCCGGGGCGAACGCCAGATCGGAATCGGGTATGGGTCCCGGGCCCTGCGCCGGTCGGCGCGCCCGGCGACGATACGCGCCCACATCGCGTCGCGCGGTGTTTCGGGCGGCTCGTTGTAGTCCCGGGCCGCTCTCTCAAGCCGCTTGTCGAGCCTGTCTCTGTGCTCGCCGTTGTTCATCGCCAGTCCTCCTCCGCGGGTCGCCGGGATCCCCCGGCTAGATCGTCGCGCAGCGCCGAACGCGCCCGCGACAGCCGCGATTTTATGGTGCCCGTCGGGGCATCGAATATCTCCGCAATCTCGTGGTGTTTGTAGCCTTCTATATCGTGCATGATGAGTGTCATTCTCAGGTCGTCGGGCAGCGCGTCGATCGCCTGGTGGAGGCGGATCTTCAACACCACATCGGTGCCGGCGATGCCGGACGTGCGCGCGATGACCTCATCGAGTTCCGCTTCGCGGTTGCGCAGCCGCTTGACCTTGCGCAGGCCGGTGAGGATCACGCTCACGGCGACCGAGTGGATCCACGTCGAAAGCGCCGAGCGGCCCTCGAAGCTCTCGAGCTTGTCGAAAGCTTTGATGAAGGTTTCCTGCGTACAGTCCTCGGCCATCATTTCGTCTCCGGTCATGCGGTAAGCCAGCCGGAACACGCGGTCCACGTGCGTGTCATACATCTCTCTCTCCGCGGCCCGGTCTCCGTCGAGGACCCGGGCGATCAGCTGGCTGTCGTTCAATTCATCCTCCGAAAAGCCTGATTTCTGGTTACATACGGTTGGACACCCTCAGATGGTAAAGGGTTCAGGGGACTTTCGCCATGTCTGTCTAGCCGGCCAGCGGGACTCGTTCTGCCGTAACGCAAGAAGGCCCAGGACCTTACAGGCCCGGGCCTTCTCCGTGAAGGCACTGACGAATCAGAAAACCTTACCTCGCAGCCATCCCCCCCCCACCGTCATGGTGGATGTTCATTGCCTTATCCGACAGTTCCTGCAGCGTCTTGTCGCTGAAAGGAGCCGTCGGGTTGGTCGGATTCGTCGGGTCGTCCTTGTGGCAGCTGTAGCACGCGAAATCCAGCGTGACCCGGCCGCGACCGAACTCGTCGACGGCGAGAAACTTGTCGTCGCTCGTCCACATCGCGGTTCTGTCCACAGGGTTCGGATTGATCATGAACGTGTGCGACGCGATGTCGGCCACGTACGGGTTGTCGGTCACGCGGGCCGATTTGGCCGCCTGGGGCATGTGGCAGTCCGTGCACGACGGCGCGCCGTTGTGCGCGTTGTTGGCGAGCTCGTCGGGATGACAGTCGCCGCAGTCGGCGATGATCCCAGTGCCGATCGCCACGTCGTCATAAACCGTCGACGCGTGCGCATCGTGGCACGCACCGCAGCCGATGGCGGCGTGCGGCGAGTGAACCATCTCGTCATACTGCTCGTGGTGGCGGATCCATGTGGTTTCGGGTGTCGACCCCGAGACCAGCACGCGGTTGCCCGGATCGCGGGTGTGGCACTTGCCGCACAAGTCCGCCGACCTGTCGACCACCATCGGGAATCTCGCCGGGTCGGATACGTGCTGCGAACCCTCGCCGTGACACGCTTCGCACTGGACGCCGCCGAACACGAAGGTACCGAAGCCGGTTTCTCCGGCAGGCCACGACCCTTCCGGTGACGCGCCCGTGGTGTGGCACTTGAAACAGCTGTAGTTGTACTTCTTGTCCTCACCCAGGTGGTACGCCACCCATTCGGGCCCATCGGCCCACAGGTTGAGCTGCGCCTCGTCGGTGGCCGTGTACACCCTGCCGTCTGGCTTGACCCAGCGGGCCTTCCAGCCGTAACCACCGATCACGTAGGCATAGTCGGTCCAGGGCGTTCCCGGGGGCGGGCCGTCGCGCGAGACAATGCCGCCGCTGGTGTGCTCGTCATCCCACGGATACGTCGGCGCGGTGCCGTTGACGACTTCGGTCAGCTTGTACGGGTGCCCCGACTCGATGAACTCATTATAATTGTCCTCATGGCACCCCGCGGTACCACACGTCGACGATCCGACATACGTCAGAGACGGTGCCGTGTTGTCGGGCGGGCACGAGGGACAGTCATCGTCGCTGCAGCCGGCGGCAAACGCCAGCAGGGCGGCGAGCCCGATCAATACGAGCCACTTGTTCATGGATTGACCTCCCATGGTTACGATTTATCCCCGTTACGCCCACCGTTTTCGCGGAGCATCCGGTCGATGTCGAGAACACTGTAAGGCTTGCGAACAACTACGTCGGCCGGCCCGCTCACGCGGGCAACCCAATCATCGCCCGGTTGAGTTACGAGGTACGTCACTACGATTTTGAGATCAGGATGATCACGGCGAAGCGAATCGATGAGTGCAGTCTGTGCAGGCGTCCCCGAGTCGATATCGGCGATAAGGACGTCTTCCGTCCCGCTGCGCAGCTCCCTCGAGGCGGCCTCGAGGTCCGCCACCCGGGTTACGTCGTATTGCCCGACAAAATAGTCGTGCACACACGCTGCGAGTTCGTCGTCCGCTTCTACCAGAATCATCCGTCTCAACCAACACTCCCATTTAGATCCTCGAGTTACGCGTCCTTATATGTGCACGTCCCGTGCCACGCACCAGGCCGATTGAGCGCTTTAACTTATTGTAATATATATGGTTACAATTCTAGCGAGGAGCCTGATTCCAGGATTCTGGAATCGCGGTGCCGGGGGTTCCAGATTTCTGGAATCAGTGGCCGGGCTGTTCTTTGAGCTTGGCGTAGAGGGAGGCGAGGCTGATGCCGAGGCTCTCGGCGGCGAGGCGCTTGTCGCCGCCGCATTCTTTTACGACCCGCCGTATGTGGTAGCGCTCGAATTCGTGCAGGGCGGTTTTGAGTTTGCGGTCGCGCGGGACCTCCACCCCGAGGGTCCTTTCGAATACGGCCGAGTCGATCACCGGGCGGGACGCTATGATCAGCGACCTCTGAATGACGTTCTGGAGTTCACGGACGTTTCCGTTCCAGGGATAGGTTTTCAATACCGCCATCGCGTCGGATGAGATCTCCTCGACAGGCGATCTGAATTCGGCCCCGTGAACGCGCAGAAAGTGCTCAGCCAGAAGGGGGATATCGTCTATCCGGTCACGCAGCGCGGGAACATGGATACCGAACACATTGAGGCGGAAATAAAGGTCCGCGCGGAATTCTCCATCCTTCACCATATCCTCGAGGGTCCGGTTGGTGGCGGCGATAATACGAACATCGACGGGAACGGTCTTCGGGGACGCCAGCGGCCGGATTTCCCTGGTTTCAATCGCGCGCAGAATCTTGGGCTGGAAACTCAACGGCAGTTCGCCGACTTCGTCCAGAAACAACGTTCCGGCGTGAGCCTGTTGGAACAAGCCGGCGTGGTCCCGGTCCGCCCCCGTGAACGCGCCGCGTTTGTATCCGAACAACTCGCTTTCGATCAGGGTCTCGGGAAAGGAGCTGCAGTTGACCGCCACAAATGCTCCGCGACGGTCCGGCGACGCTGAGTGTACGGCGCGCGCCACGAGTTCTTTTCCCGTTCCGCTCTCTCCCTCGATCAGCAGATTACCCGGAGTCGCGGCGATGCGGCGGATGGCCTGCTTGACTTCCGCGATCGCATCGCTCTCACCGATGATCTCCTCGAAATAAGACACCCCGGGGCTTTCGATCCGGAGCACCCGGTTCTCCCACTCGAGTTCGCGCAGGCGAAGCAGGCTTCGCACCTTGAGAAGGAGGTACTCGAAACGGACCGGTTTGTTGAGGTAATCACTCGCCCCTTCCCGCACGGCCTCGATCGCGGTCTCGAGCGAGGCGTGGGCGGTCATCAGCACGACAATCGTCTCGGCCGAGCGCGACTTGACGTGGCGCATGAGGTCAACACCCGACATGCCGGACATGCGGATATCGGTGATCACTACGTCGAAGGGATCCGCGTCGAATGCCTCGACCGCTTCCTCTCCCGAAGCCGCCGATGCGCACTGAAAATTTTCCTTCTCCAGCACGGTCACCAGGGCCGTCCGGATCACGGGCTCGTCGTCGACGACCAGAATTCTCGCGTTATCTGCCAAGTGCTACCCGTCCTTTGCGTCGGTATGCGAAGCGGCGGGTATTCGGACGGTGAACGTCGTCCCCGCACCAGGTTCGCTCGTGACGTCTATGTCGCCGCCGATCGACCGTATGAACGAGCGGCAGACGGAAAGCCCCAGACCGGTACCCTTCCCTGGTTCTTTGGTCGTGAAATACGCGTCGAATATTTTCTCCAGGTCGTCGGGTGCGATGCCGGACCCGCTGTCACGGAACTGTGCGACGATGTCGGCTCCATCCCGACGCGACCCGATTTCGAGGTTGCCGCCGTCGGGCATCGCGTCCGCCGCGTTCAAGACGATATTGAGGAACACGCCGAACAGCCGGTCTTCCACCGTCTTGACGCTGGGAAGGTCTTCGTCGAGATCGGAGGGTATTTCGATGTTCAGGAAGCGGACGTCGTATCGCACCAGACCCAGCACCGATCGGATCACGTTGTTTACGTTGACCGCGCTCTCGACAAAGGACAGTGGCCTCGACAAATCGGCCATGTTGTGCACGATATTCGAAATACGGTCGACCTGGCGCTGAATCGTCTCCACCTTGTCGCGAACGTCGGGGTCCTCGCTCTCCAGGGCGAGGAGCTGGGTCATCGAATCGATCGCCGTCAGCGGATTGCCGATCTCGTGGGCGACCCCGGCCGCCAGCTGCCCGATGCCGGCCAGCTTCTCCTGGTGCATGACCTGCGCCTGGGTTTCATACAACTTGTTCGTCCGCTCACGAATCATGTTTTCCATTCGGGTGTACAACTCGCCGAGCTGGACGACCATGTTGTGGAACCCCCGGTCCAGGATACCGAATTCGTCCTTTGAGCGGCGCGGCAGCCCCACGTCGAAATCACCCGCTTCGATCCTCGCCATTTTGTCGAGAAGCTTCGCCGCCGGCCGGCCCACCATGAAGTGAATGATCGATCCCATACCGATCAACATGACAATCAGTAATGCGCCTCCGACTTTCATCAAGCGGCGCCGGACCGCGATGGCGGCCAGGTCGGGCTCTGTGAATTCGAGTTCCACCAGGATGTTTCCGAGAATATGCCCCGTGTCGTCGTGGCATTCCCGGCAAGCCGGCTTGTTGTATAGAACGTGATCAACGGTAAAAACCTTGCCGACACCTTCAACGTTATAGACGATTCTCTCCGGCATTTCTTCCAGCGTATGGCATTGCCGGCAAGCCGGGTCGGTTTCGCGGTCGATTTCGAGGCCGACGCGGCCCGCGTTGGAGGAAAACCGGACGACGTTTGACGGATCGACGATCTCGACGCTGCGGATGCCCTCGACACCGGGAAGCATCTCGAGGTGGTTCTGGATATTGTCGGGTTCGCCCGCCAACATCTCGGCCAGCAGGTGTGTTTCGATGACGTGGCTCATCCTGTCGGACTCGAGCATCTTCTGTTCGTAAAACCGCTGTTCGGGACGCATCAGATAGATGTGAAACGTCACGATCACGATGACGGTGAGGGAGACCCAGAAGGTCACCCGGAATGACAGGCTCTGGAAGTACGATTTTTTCATAATGTCGGCGGAACAAATTCGGGGCGGCGAATCCCCAGTGTAGCCCCCCCCGGGTCCGGAGCGCAAGGCGCACGTTCCCCCC
>CBDUWU010000101.1:0-11393 GCA_965371015.1 uncultured bacterium
GGTCCGGCTGCGCGACGGCAGGGTCGAGAGCGATTCCGCGCATCCCGCTGCAGCCGGTACGGCCGCTCAACAGACGCCATCCGGCGACCCGGAGTAAATACAGGAGCTGATCGTGAAAAAAATCATTCTCATCGCCGCCGGCGCCGTCGTCCTGACCGCGTTGATTGTGCTGAACATGCGGTCCGACCGCGGTGGTAAAACAGACGTCACCGTCACCAAAGTCGCCCGCCGCAGCGTGACCAAAGTGATCACCGCGTCGGGGAATATCCAGCCGAGACGGCGGGTCAATGTGAGCGCATCGGCGATTGGAAAAGTCACCCGCGTCGCTGTGGCCGAGGGCGACCGTGTCGACCGCGGTGATTTCCTCCTCCAGATCGACCCGACTCCGTACCAGACCGCTGTAGACCGGCTCCGGGCGGCCGTGCGCGGCGCGGAAGCAGTTCTGTCCGTCGAGGAGGCGACCCGCACCAAGGCGCAATACGACTACGAACGATCGCTCGAACTGAGCAAAAAAGAATTTGTGTCCGACAACGACCTGCGCGAAGCGCGAGTGTCCGTCGAGATCGCCCAGGCCCGCGTCAGGTCGGCGAACCAGGCGCTGATTCAGACCCGGGCCCAACTCGCCAAATCCGAGCACGATCTCGACGAGGTGCGCATTACGGCCGGAATGTCGGGGATCATCACGGCGCTCAACGTTGAAGTGGGCGAGAGCGCCATCATGGGGACGATGAACAACCCCGGCACGGTCCTGTTGACTATCGCCGACCTCTCGGAAATGGAAGCCGAAGTCCGTGTCGACGAGACGGAAGTCGTGTTCATCGAGCCCGGCCAGGACGCATCAGTCACGCTGGACGCCTTCCCCGACACCTCGTTCGCCGGGGTCGTGAGGGAAGTGGGAAACAGCGCGATTCGCGGCCAGCTGGGGTTGGGTCAGGAATCGGTCGACTTCAAAGTCGTCATTACTATCCTCGACTCCATTCCCAACATCAGGCCCGGCCTGTCCGCGTCGGTCGACGTTACCGTCGCCGAGGCCGAAGACGTCCTCACCATACCCATCCAGTGTCTCACCGTCCGCGACCGCAAAACCCTGGAGCGCCGGGAAGCCCGCGGCGAAGATGCCGCCGACACCACCGACGAATCTGACGTCGACGTCGACGATGACGATGACGACCCGGACCGGGACGTCGAGGGGGTATTCGTCGTCGCAGACGGAATCGCCGGCTTCCGGCGCGTCGATGTCGGGATCGCCGGAGAAAAGCACTTCGAGGTCAAGACCGGCCTCGAGGAAGGGGAGTCCGTCGTCAGCGGGCCGTTCAGTGCGATCGGCGAACTGCGGGACGGAGACCGCGTCAAGTTGAAGAAAAAACGGTCGAAAAAGCGCTGACAGGCCAGTATGAGACTCTTGATCGAAGGCATACGGATCGCGTTTCGTGCCCTGTTGACCAACAAACTCCGCACGTTCCTGACTCTTCTCGGCAACATCGTCGGGATCATGTCCGTCATCGCCGTGGTGTCGCTCCTCGGTGGTATAGACGAATACATCCGCCAGGAGGTCGCGGCGGAGGGCAGCAACGTATTCACGGTACAGCGCGTCAATTTTCTCAGTGCGATCACCGACTACCAGGGGTTCATCGACGCGATCAAATACAATCCCCGGCTCACGCGCGACGACGTCGCGGCCCTCAGGCGAAATGTCGAATCAGCGCTCCACGTCAGCGGGCGCACGTCGACGTCGGCACGCGTGGGGGTTAAAAACCGCGTCATCAAGAATATCGATGTCCGTGGGCGCGACCACGCCTATCCGTTTGTGGACAGCTACGAGCTTTCCGCGGGCCGCCATTTCACGGCGCTCGAGGATCGGGAGAGCGCCCAGGTCGCCGTTATCGGCTGGGATGTGTATTCGACCCTGATCAAGCCCCGTGACCCGCTTGGCAAGCTGATCAAGATCGGCGACCGGCACTTCAAAGTGGTGGGGGTGGCCTCCGACCGCGGGACGCTGCTCGGCCAGACGAGGAACCGCTACGTGATCGTACCGCTCGGCGCGCACCGCAAGCTGTTCGGTCCGCCCTCGTCGTTGCGTATCAACGTCAAGGCGGCCGACATCCGGACGCTCTCCGCGGCGATCGAGGAAGCGAGGATTACGATGCGCACGCGCCACCGTTTGCGGCCGCGCGAAGACGACGATTTTTTTATATCGACGAGCGACCAGCTGATCGACGTGTGGAAGTCGATAAGCGGGGGAATCATGGTCGCGCTGGTGGCGCTCGTCAGCATCGCGATGGTTGTCGGCGGCATCGTTCTGATGAACACGATGCTCGTTTCCGTCACGGAAAGGACGCGGGAGGTGGGGGTCCGCAAGGCGCTGGGTGCCCGCCGCATGGCGATCGTGTGGCAGTTCCTCGTCGAGTCGGCCACGCTGAGCGTCATAGGCGGATTCGCGGGCATGGCGGTGGGATTCATCATCGCCGCGGTGATCTCCGGCCTGACCGTCATTCCCTATACCGTCAACGTCGCTATTGTGGTCGTCGCGTTTTTCGTCACCGTCCTGCTGGGGCTGGTGTTCGGAACGTACCCGGCGATGAAAGCGGCGAGGCTCGACCCGGTGGAAGCTTTGAGAAACGAGTGATCAGATCATGACGCAACGGGAGACCTCGGGATTCGAAACAGAATCGCGCCACAACCTCTGGCGGGAGAATTTCCGGCAGGCGACCGATGTGATCCGGCTGCACCGGATGCGTTCCGGTTTGCTCATTCTCGGGGTGGCCATCGGGATCACGACGATCCTGATGATGGTGACGGTACTGTCCGGCCTCAGCCGAAAGATCGAAACGGACCTGGTGTCGGCGCGGCGCCCCTACGTCTACGTCCAACGCTTCGATCTGATCGTGACGGGGGACAACGAGGAGGAGATGATGCGGCGCAAGCCGCTAACGGCCGGCGATGCCGACGCTCTCGCGGAACTGTGCCCGACGCTCGACGATGTGTGCTTTGCCGTCCAGCCCCAGCGCAACTACGAGATCCACCACGGGTCGAAAAAAACGCCTCCCACGCAACTCCTCGGCGCCTCACACACGTTTCCATCGATCTACTCGCTGCCGATCGGAAAGGGGAGGTTTTTTATACGGGCGGAAGAAGAGAGCCGTGCCCGTGTCGCACTTCTGGGCTACGGGCCGTCCCGCGACCTCTTCGGCGACGAGAATCCGATCGGGAAGATGGTCCGGGTGGGCGGGAGGCGGTATAAAGTCGTGGGCACGTTCGACGTCCGGCAGCACTTTGCCGGCGCCATGTCGGACAACTTCATGCTCATCCCCCACACAACGTACCTCAAGGATTTCCAGACCAGGGATGATTTCGAGTCGATATCGGCGACGATGAGAGACGGGTATACCCTGGAAGACGGGATGGAGGAGATCACCAACGTGCTGCGCGTCCGGCGCCGTGTGGCGCCGGGCGAGGAAAACAATTTCGTCGTCATGACGTCGGAGTCGTTTCTCGAATTCGTGCGCAAGTTCACCACGCCGGTCGGCCTCGTCCTCACTGTGATAGCGTCGATCGCCCCCCGCGGGGGCGCAATGGGCTTTATCAACTTCTGTCCCTCTGGTGGGGCCGCCCGGCCGCGCGCGCGGGGGTGGCGGCGGCCGGGGGGCCCCCCACGGCGGGATATCCTCCAGCAGTTTCTCGTCGAATCGAGCACCTTGACGGGAATCGGGGGAGCCGTCGGGACCATCGTCGGCACGCTGCTCGCGTACCTCGTTTCGGCCCTCATTCATTTCCCGTTCTACTTCTCGGTATTCTGGACGGTAACGGCGCTTTTGTTTTCGGCGATCGTCGGTCTGGTTTTCGGGCTCTATCCGGCCCGGCGAGCGGCGGGGATGGATCCCGTGGAGGCGCTTCGATACGAATGACGGGGCCGGCGAATTGGGCTTGCCGCACAACAACCCGTTGCTATAAATTGTGATATAGTCCCTGTCGGGGGCCGGTCCCACCCCTGTAACACAGCGGAGGCAAACGCGTTGCATCGTCGATCGCAAGGAACACGTCTTACACGGGTCCTCGTTCTCGCGGCCGCCGTCGGTTTGATGACGGCCGGCCACGCGCAAGCCCGGGGATTCGTTCTTCATGTGAGTGCCTTCATGGCCCACGGCAAGCGGCCGTCGGTCAAGATCTCCGCCGAGATTCCTTATTCGAGCCTCGTGTTTCTCAAGGAAAACGGCCGGTTCATGTCCCGATATAACATCTCGGTGACGATCACCGACGTCAAGAGCAAGGACGTGGTACGGACGGCCGTGTTCCACGGCGACGCGGTGGCCGAATACTACGAGGACACCCACAGCCGCGAACAGAGGGCGCGGCCGTCGAAGACGATTGCCCTCGCGCCGGGCGAATATACGATCGAGGCGATCCTGGGAGTTAAAAACACACAGATCCAGTATCAGCGCGTGACCCGCGTCGTCGTGCCTGATTTTCTCGCGTCCGGGATCGGATTCGGCACGCCCGAGGTGTACTTCCTTCCGTTTACCAGGGGACAACGGGTCGTCCGCAAAGACGAGTTCGACAAACGGGACGACCTGAAACGGGCCGACGCCGAGATGGTCGGCCTCAACGTGCTCGACGCCCAGCCTGTCGTTCAGTTCGAGATGTTTCTCAATGAGGAGCCCGAGCTTCCGCTCATTTGTGTCGTGTACTACGAAGTGAGGGCAACGGGCGGCGACCGTGTCCTCTACGGGCGGTCGCGGGCGCGGCTCACCGGAGCCGACGACGTGTTCATCCTGACGTTCGATGCCGAAGACTGGAAGCCGGGCGCCTACACGATCAACCTGCGGGCGATGGCAAACAAGGGACAGATGGACGCCAACGCCAGTTCCACTATCGAACTCGACGTCACCCATGCGATGCTCGGCGAGTATTTCGAGGACACGCTCGAGATCCTGTCGCTGATCGCGAGTAATAACGAACTGCATGCCCTGGAAACGGCGTCGCCGGAGATGCGCGCCGAAGAGTGGCGGAAGTTCTGGCTGCGCCGGGATCCGAACCCGGACACCGTCGCCAACGAAGCGCTCGAGGAACTGCTCCGGCGCGTACGGATGGCGGGCCAGCGGTACGCGAAATTCGGGGCCGGGTGGCGGAGTGACCGCGGCCGGGTCTACATTCGCTACGGCGAACCCGACCGGATCGAGCGGACGGCCGACCGGATCAATCGCGGGGAGTACGAGGTCTGGTCGTATCTGGGTCTCAACCTGACCTATGTGTTTTACGCCCAGAACCTGGGAAGCGAATACCGGCTCATCGAAGGAGACCCATTTTGACCCCGTCCCGCTTTTCGACGGCGGGAATAACCGCGGTATTTACCGCGTTCGCTGTCATCGCCTGCATGTATTCGCTCCCCGGTTGCGCCGGCGAGCCCGACGATCCCTACACGCTCCGCCTCGCCCTGCGTAGCGCCCCCAACCAGCTAGATCCCGCCCTCGTCGTCGACGTAGCGGGCGGAGAGATCTGTTCCCAGATTTTCCAGGGACTGGTCCGTTTCGACGTCGAGGGGCGTCTCGTCCCGGCTCTGGCTCGTTCGTGGTCCGTCGAGTCGGGGGGCGCGCGCTATCTGTTCCGGCTCCACCCCGGGATGAAATTTTCGAACGGTCGGCCGGTGATCGCCTCAGACGTGGTGTTCAGCTTTGAACGGGTACTCGCCCCTGCGTCCCGGTCGTCCCGGCAGTGGGTGCTCGAGCGGATCCGGGGCGCCCGGGATTTTGCCGCTGGCTTCACCCCGGCGATCGACGGGTTGTCGGCTCCGGACGACTCGACCGTTACCATAGAGCTCGATGAGCCGTTCGGCCCGTTTCTATCGTTGCTCGCGCTGCCCGCCGCGATGGTGGTTCCGCGCGAAGCGCTCACGGCCACCCTGGTGGGGGCCGCGGCGTCCGGCTCGGATTTCCGGACATTTGGAGGCCTTCCCGTCGGATCGGGGCCGTGGAGGGCTGCCGTATGGGAACGCGGCGACTACCTGCTGCTCGAAACCAACCCGCACCACCCCGAAGGCCCCCGGGCGGGTGTGACGGCGGTCCGCTATCGCGTCATTCCCGAATCGTTCACCCAGGTAGCCGAATTCGAATCGGGTGCGCTCGACGTTCTCAACGTCCCGCCGGCCGAACTCGACCGGTTCCGGGAGGAGGAGCGTTACCGCGGTCTGGTGCAGGAGCGGACCGAACTGCGCGTGTACTACATCGGCCTCAACAACCGCCGCCCGCCGTTCGACGACCCGGACGTGCGCCGCGCCCTCAACGGCGCAATCAACGTGGAGCGGATGATCGACGTTTTGACGTCGGGGACGGCGATCCGGTCTTCCGGGGCGATCCCGCCGCCGCTGCCCGGCTACGCCGGCCGCGAACCGTACCCCTACGACCCCGGCGCCGCGCGCGAACTGCTGGCGTCCCGGGGCTACCCGGAAGGATTTTCGATGGAGATCTGGCTGCGCGACAGCCCCGAGGGCAGCCGGATGCTGGAGGCGGTCCAGGGGTATCTCGCCGAGTCCGGCGTCGAGGTCCGGCTCGTGCGCCGCGAGTGGAGCGCGTTCAAGGAGGCGGTCAGTGCGGGCAAGGTCGACGCGTTCTTTCTCGACTGGGTGGCCGACTACGCCAGCCCGGAAAACTTCGTCTATCCGCTGTTCCATTCGCAAAACGCCGGCGGGGGAGGCAACCGCGTCTTCTTCGACGATCCGGACATCGACGCCATGATCGAGCGGGCGGGAAGAAGCGTCGACGCGGAGGAAGCCGCCGCACTTTACGGGCGAATCGACGGAGAGATCTACAACCGGGCTCCGTGGATCTACCTGTACCATCCGGTCGCCTTCCAGGCGGTTTCGCCGCGCGTGAGCGGATACCGGATGCCGGCGGTATATCTCGGAGCTGACTACACGACGGTCGTCAAACAGGCCAGGTGAAGCGGGAGTGATCAGTTACACGATCAAGCGCCTGTTGATGTTCATTCCGATCCTGATCGGCGTGGCGACGGTGACGTTTTTCCTGATGTACGTTCTGCCGGGGGACCCTGTTCTGAACATGGTGGGGGAACGATACGACGAGGCCACCATCGAGCGGTTGCGCGAGGAGATGCACCTCAACGATCACATCGGTGTCCAGTATCTCAAATATCTCGGCGGCCTGGCGCGCTTCGACCTGGGTACGAGTTACATGACGGGCGTGCCCGTGTGGGAGTCGATTCGGAAACGATTTCCCTACACGCTGCGGCTCGCCCTCGCCGCGATGGTGCTGGCCGTCCTCGTCGGCGTCACGGCCGGTGTGCTGGCCGCCTGGAAGTGGAAATCGGCGCTCGATTACGTCACGATGGGGGCCACCGTCATCGGCGTGTCGATGCCGGTGTTCTGGCTGGGTGTTCTTCTCATCTATCTGTTCGCCATGAGGCTCGGCGTGTTCCCCGCGTCGGGGTACGGCGGCGGCCGTATGGCATATCTGGTACTCCCCGCCTTCACGCTGGCGCAGGCGTCGGCCGCTTACATAGCGCGCATCACGCGCTCCAGCGTGCTCGACGAGATCGGCGAGATGTATATCAAAACGGCCCGGGCCAAAGGTGTACCCGGCCGGCGCGTGCTGTTTTGCCACGCGCTGCGTAACGCCCTCCTGCCGATCATTACCGTCGTCGGCGCCGATTTCGGCAGCTATCTCAGCGGGGCCGTCCTGACCGAGTCGATATTCGCGTGGCCGGGGCTGGGCCGGTTTACCCTCGACGCCATCCTCAAGCGGGACCTGCCCGCGATCCAGGGAGCCGTGTTGTTCATGGCCGTCCTGTTCATGACGGTCAACCTGCTCGTCGACCTGCTCTATGCCCGGGTCGATCCGAGGGTCAAGCTGGGGGGGAATTCTGATGAGTAATGCCCCCGCCCCCGCAAGCGCCAGACGCCTCTTGTGGCTCCGGCGCCTCGCCGCCCACCGCGGTGGCGCGACCGGTGCCGTCCTGGTGGCGCTCGTCGTTCTCGCCGGCGTATTCGCACCACTGTTGACGCCCTACCAGCCGGACCAGATCCGCATGGAAGAGTCCCTGGAGCCGCCTTCGGCGTCTCATGTGCTCGGAACCGACGTGTTCGGCCGGGACGTAGCCACGAGGCTTCTCTACGGGGCCCGGTTCTCGCTCCAGGTAAGTGTCCTCTCGCGTTTGATCGCCATCGCGATCGGCACGTTCCTGGGCCTCCTCGCCGGTTATTTTGGCGGCCGGCTGGATACGGTGGTCATGCGTCTGGCCGACGTCACGCTGGCCTATCCCGGGCTGCTGCTCCTCATCGCCGTGGTCGCCGCCGTCGGTCCGAGTATGGCGGCGCTCTTCATCGCGCTCGGTGTCGTCGGGTGGGCGGGTGTTGCGCGGCTGGTCCGGGCTCAGGTACTATCGCTCAAGGAGAGGGAGTTCATCCTCGCCGTACGTTCGCTGGGCATGTCGCACGCGCGGATCATCGGGCGGCATCTGCTGCCCAACGTCGTCACCCAGCTGATCGTGATCTTCTCGATGGGGCTGGGGGCGGCGATCATGGCCGAGTCGTCGATGAGCTTCCTCGGCCTGGGGGCGCAGCCGCCGACGGCCAGCTGGGGCAACATGATCAGCGGCGGCCTGGATTACCTGCGCGTCGCGCCCTGGCTGAGCCTCTCACCCGGGATCGTGATTACGTTGACCGTGCTGGGCTTCAATCTGCTGGGCGACGCGCTGCGCGACGTCCTCGACCCCAAGCTGGGATCGGGGCGCCCGGTCTCCTGAACGTCTGCGCGGCCGGAACGGATGTGATGATAAAGACGATCAACAGAATCCTCGCCGACGTCATGGCCGAGCGGTCGCTCGACTGGCGGACATGCTATGCCGACATCGTTTCACGGCCGCCGGACGGGAGGACGGTTGTCTGCCAATGCAGCGACGAGGCGACTCTGGGAGACCTGCGAGACCGGGTTCTGGCGGAAGTGGGAGCGGAAGGCCGCCGGATCGAGTTTGTCGCCCTCCCGGCGGCCGGAGCCGACCTGCCCGGCAGTCTCATCGCGGCGAGCAGCGTGGCCGACGTGCGCCGGACTCCCGCCCACGCCGCCGAACTGGTCACCCAGATCGTCTATGGTGACGCCGTCACGCCGCTCAGGGAAAACGGCGACTGGTACCTGGTCCGCCTCGACGACGGCTATATCGGCTGGATCCGCAGCTGGCACCTCCTCGAGGTCTCCGTCGAGCGGCAGGCGGCGTTCGTCGCGTCAGCAAAGCACAGGGTGGCCGCCAACCACGCCACGATTCTCGAGGGACCCGACGACGGCGCCCTTCCCGTGACCGACCTCGTGATCGGCACCCCGGTGGTGGCGTCCCAGTGCGGCCGTCGGGGCTGGCGGTCGGTTCGTCTGCCCGACGGCAAAGAAGGTTTCACCTCTTCGAAATCGGTCGAGAAAACCCCCGTTCGCAGGCGCATCTCACGCGAGCGGCTTTCTTCAACCGGGTTGCGGTTTCTGGGAATCCCGTACATCTGGGGCGGCACGACGCCCAGGGGATTCGACTGCTCGGGCCTGATACAGCGAGTTTTCCGCCTCGATGGCCTGCTTTTGCCGCGCGACGCCGACCAGCAGGCGCTGACCGGCCTGCAAAAGCCCGACGGCAGGGCGGATCCTGTGGCCGCCGCACAGAATCTTGCCACCGGTGACTTGATATTTTTCGGAAAAACCAGGAGCCAGATCACCCACGTGGCCCTGGTGCTTCCAGAAAACCTCTTTTTGCACGCCTATGGACAGGTCCGCGTGGGGTCGCTCGATCCTCGCAGCCAGATCTTCGACGGCGAGCTGGTGGCAAACTGGCAGATCACCCGGGATGTCGTATCTTCCTGTAAATAAATATCTTAATTCTTGATTGTCCGTCGAGCGCCCGATCCGCGGGGCGGGCGTGCCGGGCCGGGTTTCGTCGTGGGGCGACGGGGGCTGGCTCCCCGCCAGGCGGGGCGTTGACGGCCGGCGGCTGGAATAATAGTTGCTGGCCCGGATTTTTCTTACTTGACGTATTTCGCCGTATCTTGTGAAAATGAGCGCAAAAGAGGGTGGAAAAACGTTGACAAGTACTGGAGGCAAGCGTAAATTCCCGGATTAAAGTTTCGAGGAGCACCAGAAACGGGTGTCTCAGGCATGGATATGGAGTGTTTGGCGCGTACTGGCGCCTGTTTCCCGGATTTCCGGGGGACTTGGTCGGCTGACTCGACCAGCGTCAATTCGGGCCAACGCAGGTGATTCAAGTAGGTTCTATCCGGTTGCCGTGTTTTTTCCTTACACGAGGGAGGTGATGGAATCGGGTTAGATTTGACCGCTGCGGCGCGGTCAGGCCGTGCGAAGCCCTATCGGGGCGTACGGGCCTATATTGAGTTAAATAGAAAACAAATAGGTTGGGAGCGGACCGGCACAGCCGGCTGTTGACGAAACCGTTCCCGCAGAGGAGGTTAACGAAATGGTAAAGAACTGGAGCAAGATTGTTCTGGTTTCGCTGCTCGTGATCGCGTTCGCGGCCCCGGCATTCGCCACGACGGCTCGTGTCCGTGCCCTCGCCAACACGGGTGACTATATCAGTGACGACAGCAACGTGTACCGCTGGTACAGCACACTGCCGTCCTTCGCCAACATGGTCCAGGCCGAAATGGGTACCTGGGAAGGCGGCTACTTCGGTCCGAACGCCCCCGCACAGGCGGACTTCGGTCCCCTCATGGACTCGAGGGCGCTGGGCTTCAACTACGCCTGCGGCGAAGACGGCAAGTGGGGTACCTACCGCTTGACGCTCAACGAAAATTCGGTCGACCACCCGGGTTTCTACCTGGTCAACCCGTTTATCTCGGGAATGTCGCCGAGCAGCGTGGCTGACGACGTCCCGACGCCGTACGACGTGACGCCGGTGAACAAGTGGGACCTGGCCGGTGGCTGGGAAGTCGGCGAGAGCATCGTACTGGGCTTCGCGTACACGCGTTCGAGCATGAGCGCCGAGTACACGAATGCGGCCGACGCGACGATGAACGAGAAGCTCACGTCGTCCTGGTCGACCTACGGTTTCGGCTTCACGTGGACGAACAACGAGAGCATGATCATCGACGCGACCGCCACGCTGGCTTCGGCCGGCGGCAAGTGGGAGAACCGGGACGTCGACGGTGACGGCGTCCGCGACGGTGAGAACCTCGAGTGGGACAAGAGCACGGGCTTTGAGCTGAGTGGCCGTCTCTTCTGGGACTGGAAAGACTATGTCACCCTCGTTCCCATGTTCCAGTATGCATCGACCGATTACGCCATGAAGGGTTCGCCGACCGCGCTTCTCACCCCCAACGGCGACAAGAACTCGGCCCTCATGTTCGGCATCGCCTTTGATATCGAGGTCAACGGCAGCAATACGCTCATCTGGGC
>CBDUWU010000102.1:0-11324 GCA_965371015.1 uncultured bacterium
CCGGGAGCGCTTCCAACGCTCCCGGAGCGGCGCCGCTATCCCAGGGAGAGGTAGTCCCACTTCGCGGCGAAGTGGACTTGACGAATATCAAACTTTCGTTCGAACAGAAGTGGAAGGTAGAGGGTGTAGTGAGCCGGTGTGTCCACGAGAAGCTGGAGCGCTGCAAGAAGCTGCTGTCCCGGAAGTATCCCGATGGCGTCGACTACGACACGCTTTTCGATGAAATGACGGAATTGTATTTAGATAAAAATGATCCCGAACGTCGCGAAGTCAAGCCCCGGGCAACAAAGAACCGGCAGGCAGGTCATTCCCGTTATATTCCCGGGCACGTAAAAACAAAAGTCTGGAAGCGGGACGGAGGAAGATGCACGTTCGCGGGTTCCGACGGCAGGCGCTGTGATTGTGATCATAATCTACAATACGATCACTATCCGGTGCCGTTTGCCCGGGGCGGAAAGAGCACGGCTGATAATCTCAGGTTATTGTGCGCGAAGCATAATAAACACACCGCCAAGAAAACCTACGGCGAGGCAACGATCACAAAGCATTATATAAAAGAATCCCGGTCTGTATATATCGCCGGAACCGGGCCGCCCGATGGCGGATGGGCACGGAGTGATTTTATCCACTGAACTCAATTCGAGACCGGGGAGTTCTGACGCATTGAGGTTAGTGAAAGAGGGCCTTGATATTTCCCCAGGTTGTGCGCTCGGTGGGCGTGCCGATGTGGGGACAAAGGATTGAGATCAATCCTACGGCTTCGACGGCCACCATGTCCGGCCACCGGATCGCCTGGATCTTACCCGATTGCGGGTGCGGAAGCACGGTTATCGGCACGTCCAGCAACGCAAGCCCGGTTTTGGCGGCCACGCACCCTTGACACATGTAGCGGAAGAAGATCTTTTGTATCAACATTTGGGGGGTGGTACCCACCGGGGTGGGGAACGTGATTCTGATACCGTCGATGGAAAACCCTTCCGCCACGCCCACAGGGACGTTATCACCCAGAAACCCAAGATACGGACTCAAGTCCACACGATACTCGATAGACGCCATGGCCATGTCGAAACCGTCTGCTACCACGTACAGAGTATCGACAACAGTGCCATAAAGGGCCGCAGGGCAACTCTCCATGCTCCTTCTCTGCAGCGCCTCGTCCCAATAGATCCCTATACTCGGTACCTGGGCGAGCGAAGCCGGGGCAAGGGCGACGCCAGTGAGAAAAACGCCCATCAGGATTCGAGCAACGGGTTTCATGACAGAACCTCAGATGCAATCGGTGGGCCAAACCACACGGTGTTCCGGCAACTCTCTTACTACCAGCGAGTTAAATCTAGACACCCCCGTACAGGTGGCCGCGTCCCAGCTGAATTCTTTATTATCTTGACATAAAAGTCCGAAATCTTCAAGGGGGATAACCGATCGTGTCTACCAGGTTGATGGCTTGCCGGCGGGCCGGATCACAGCACGACATTCGACCCGCGCTCCGGCTATCTCAGCGTTCTCCGAGGAGTTCGAGCATCGCCGCCACGTCGGTCACGGGCAGTTCGCACGCGTAGTTGCGGCAGACGTAAACGGTCGCCGCTCCGTCCATCGCCGCCTGCGTGCGCGTGTAGGGCGCCAGCTTCACGACCGGTTCGGGAGCGTCCTCGGGCCGGAACAGGACGACCTTGCTCGGAATAAAGCGCCGGTTGAGCGCTTCCACCATCAGCCGGCTGTCGTCTCTGCCCGCGTGTCCGGCCACGACGATCTCGAACGACGGTCCGGCGACGAAGTCGACGGCGGACATCATCATGGTAAATGCCGACGCCCCCCGCGCGACCTGTTCGTGGAACGTACGGCCGATATCGCGGGCGCGGTCTTCGTATCCCGTCCTGGCCGTAATACGCGAGAGCCGGATCAGGTTGAGCATGGCAACCGAGTTACCCGACGGAATGGCTCCGTCGTACACCTCTTTGGTCCTCACGATCAGCTTCTCGCCGTCGTCGGAGGTAAAAAAGAGGCCGCCCTTCTCGCCGTCCCAGAAGTGTTCGATCAGGTAGTCGTTGAGACGAAGCGCGTTTTCCAGGTGGCCGATCTCGAACGTCGACTCGTACAGCTCCAGGAGTCCCCAGACAAAGAACGAATAGTCGTCCACCATCGACGTAATCGACGCTTCCCCGTCGCGGTAACGGTGGAGGAGACCGCCGTCGGGGGCTTTCATCGTCGACAGGATGAACTGCGCCGATCGCGATGCCGCCTCCGCGTACGCGGGCTCGCCGAACGCGCGCGCCGCCTTGGCCATCGCCGCGATCATGAGGCCGTTCCAGTCGGTGAGGATCTTGTCGTCTTTGTACGGGTGAATGCGCTTTTCGCGCGCGTCGAAGAGCTTTTTGCGGAGAGGCTCCCAGCGCTCCCGGAGCGCTTCTACGCTCTCCCCGCTCGCTTTGGCCGTTTTTTCGAACGGACGGTCGAGAAAAAGAATATTGGAGCCGGACCGGTCCGCGGACGCTTCTTCCACCCAGTTGCCCTCATTACTCGCGCCGAACAACTCGATCACGAAATCGGCGTCAGGCCCGAGCACCTCGCGCAGTTGTGCCTCCGTCCAGACATAGAACAACCCTTCCTCGCCCTCGCTGTCGGCGTCTTCCGCCGAGTAGAATCCGCCCTCCGGGTCGGTCATGTCGCGCAGCACGTAGGTGGCGATCTCGCTGGCCGTCTCGCGGTACGCGTCGTTGCCCGTCGCCTGGTAAGCCTCCGTGTACGCCATCATCAGCATCGCCTGGTCGTAGAGCATTTTTTCGAAGTGCGGCAGAAACCAGCGCGAATCGGTCGAGTAGCGGTGGAACCCGAACCCGACGTGGTCGTAGACGCCCCCGAGTCGCATCTTCTCGAGCGTGTTTTCGACCATTGCGAGCGCCTGGTCGTCGCCGGTGCGCTTCCAGTGGCGCAGGAGAAACATGAGGTTGTGGGGCGTGGGGAACTTCGGTGAATCCCCGAATCCGCCCATGGCCGAATCGTACCGGCCCTTGAGCTGGTCGTAGGCGGTGGCGAGGTCTTCGCTGCCGAGCCCGTCGCCGTCGACGGCGCCCGACGTGATTCCCCGCAGCGCCTCGACCACCTGTCCCGTGTTCCGGAGCAGGTTCTCGCGGTCGTCCCGCCACGCGTCACCCACCCTGGGGATCATGGAGAGCATCGCCGGTTTGGGAATGTACGTCGCCGCGTAGAACGGAATCCGCTCGGCGGTGAGAAACACCGTGAGCGGCCACCCGCCACTGCCCGTCATCATCTGGCACACGGTCATGTAAATATTGTCGATGTCGGGCCGCTCTTCGCGGTCGACTTTGATACAGATGAAGGTCTCGTTGAGGAGCTTCGCCACATCCGCGTCCTCGAACGACTCGTGCTCCATGACGTGGCACCAGTGGCACGTCGAGTAACCGATCGAGAGAAACACCGGCTTGTCTTCCGAGCGTGCCTTCGCGAACGCTTCTTCGCCCCACGGATACCAGTCGACGGGATTTTCCGCGTGCTGCAAGAGGTACGGGCTCTTCTCAAAGCTCAGCCGGTTTTTACCCGGCGGCGGCACCCGGCCGGTGTTGGTCTGGGTCATCTGACTGCTCCCGTTGTTTGCGTCGTCCCCGGACGAAGACCCGCCGCAGCCGGCGCTCGGCGCGAGGGCGAATATACAGGCCAGGACAAAGGCGGTGGCGAGGCGGGCGGTCCGGTTCATCGGCAGACTTTCCGTGGATGGTTAAATAGCACTATTTTGGTGTGAATATATGCGAAATCCCGGCGGATGACAACCGCAATCGCAGTGGGCAAAATGGTCAGAATACGCGGTGGTTGAGGAACAACGTTTTGCCGGGCACGACGGTCACGCCATCGATATCGAAATCACTGACCGTGTACCCGGCCCCGTCGATCAGCTGAACCCGGAGCCGGTAGCTGCCGGCCGGCAATATCATACGCGTCATGAGGATCCGTTCGGGCAGCGTCGTCCATTCGCGGGTGTCGGCGGATTCGGTCAGGACGTTGAACCAGTTGACGAACCACCCCAGGGTCTCGTCCTTGCTGTCGGCACCCTTTTTGGCGGCGTACTTGGCCAACGCCCTCGCGACGGTCCGGGCAACCATATTGCCGTAGCCCTCGTCATAGGCGGCCAGCGCGTAAGCATCGATGTTTTCGACGGCGTCACTACGAACGCCGTTGTCCAGCAACGGATCGAGCGGCGGCGGTGCCC
This sequence comes from uncultured bacterium, assembly GCA_965371015.1. Classification (GTDB taxonomy): domain Bacteria; phylum Krumholzibacteriota; class Krumholzibacteriia; order WVZY01; family JAKEHA01; genus CBDUWU01. The sequence goes on from CBDUWU010000102.1 coordinate 4,223, forward strand.
CCAGCGAATCCGGCCGCCATACCGGCAGGACCACGGCGTATTCCCAGGGCACCGGCGTCGGCACGATCACGGGAACCGCGACCTTGAGGACATAGTCGACCTTGCGGTCACCCTGGTACACAACGACGTCTCGCCCTTCGCGCGCCGCCAGGACCTCGGCCAGCGCCTCGCTGTCGCTGGAGTCATCCGACGTGAAGACGGGCAGCACGATCTTGCGTTCCTGCTTGTGGGCGACGTAGCCGCATTCGAGGAACAGATTGACGACACCGCTGCCCTCCGGCACCGGCGGCGGACACCCCGACTTCATCGTGTCCGCCGCGACGGCGTCTCCCAGCGCGGCGGAGACGGCGGCGCCGTCGCACACCAGGTACTGCGGAACGGTGACGCCATAGTCCCCCGCGAGATTTTCGTATTCCGACAACGCCACGCGAAAGGACACGTCGGCGTTCGACCAGTCGCCGGCTTCCCGGTAAACCATGCCCGTGAGGTACTGCACGAAGGGATCGTTGGAGAAGAACAGCCCCTCGGTGTCGCGGAGGTATTCGAGCTTGCGGTTGACACGGCGGCATTCCACGACGGCGCCGTCGACGTCGTCGAGGTAGAGGTAGTTGAGGATCTTGTAGTAATTGACGAGGATCGCCTCGTAGGCCGTCCCGCGGTACCGGGCGACGTTGTCCGTCACGACCAGGGCGGCGAGTTCGCGCGAGACACTCTTGGTGTACAACTCCTCCAGCAGGAGTTCCGCCCGGTCGAATACCTCATTGCTCTCCACGTAACTGTCTTCGTAGTGGAGGATGAGTCCCTTCTCGTAGAGGTAGAGGAGTTCGGACGAGCCGCGGTCGATCTCTTCGATCCGTTCCAGCGCCCGTTCGTAGTCGGACTCGGTGAAAGACTGCTTGATCTCCACCGACCGGCGGTGATAGGTAGAACACGCCCCCGTCATCAGCACGACGACGAGCACGAGCATTCCGGTGGATACGCTGCGCACCGGACGCTTCTGGGTGAGACCGGTCATCATGAGGTTCTGACAGCGCCGCTATCAGGGGCTGTAAGAACCCATCGTAATGAATTTCTTGATCTTCTCCTGCCCCAGCCACACCTTGGTGTTCCGCTCGAGATCGATCAGCGTCATGTCGATCTGGTAAAAGATCACCATCTCTCCGCCTTCGCGGTCTTCGATGCTGTTGACCACACCCATCAGCATGTAGTCCGCTCCGTGCTCCCTGCCCCACTGCTTCATCGTCTCTTCGGTGGAAAACTCCTGCTGGTCGGCGCGTTCTTCGCGGATCTGCTCCCGCTCTTCCATGCTCGCGACGACCTCTACCTCACCCGAATTGACGAAGGTTCTTTCGATGTCGCCGATGAAGGTGCCGACGGCGATGTGTTCAGAGGTCTTGTTGCGAACCTGGCCGATAATCACGACCGGACGCTTGTTGGTCCGCTCCCAGTGATCGGGACGCCAGCGCTTGGTGAGACAGTCGTTGATCATCTTCTGCGCCACCAGCTTCGAATCGGTGTCGTTCCACCTGCCCGACAGATCGATTTCCTCGTCGGGGTCGATCCGTTCCACCGTTTTCCCCCGCGGTCCGCAGCCGGCGGCGAGTGTCGCGGCAACGACCAGGGCCACAATCAGAAACGTCCATTTGAAACTCATCTAATACCTCCCGGTTTTGGCAAGGCGCGCGGGAATGTCCGTACCCGGACGAGCAAAAAGGTTCCCGCCGTGTTTGTCAACGAAGATCGCCGGCGCCTCGGACCGTCTCCGGCGCCGGCCGGCGGAATAACAGCCGGCCACCCCGGCGGAACACCCGCTTGAAGTCATCGCTGATCAGGTAGAGGCTGGGAACCAGCGCCAGGGTAATGGGAGTAGCAAACAGCAGGCCAAACCCCATGGCGAGCGCCATGGGCGCGATGAACGGGTCGGACCCGCCGATCCCGTAGGCGAGCGGGAGAAGCCCCGCCACCGTGGTCAGCGACGTCAGGATTACCGCCCGGAATCGGTCGGCGGAACCGTCCGACACGATGTCGATCAGGCGGTCGCCGGGGCGTTCTTTCTTGAGCCTGTTGACGTGGTTGACCAGAACAAGCGAGTCGTTGACGACCACACCGGACAGGCCGATCAAACCCATCACCCCCGTGAAGCCCAGCTGCTGCCCGTGGAGCGCAAACGCGAGGATGACGCCCAGGACCCCGAACGGAATGGCCGACATCACCAGCAGCGGCTGAATCGGCGAGTTGAAGAGCACCACCAGGATGAGATAGATCGCGACGGCCGCGGAGAAAAAAGCCGTGATCAGGCTGTCCATCGACTTTTGCGTCTCCTGGGCTTCACCTCCGACCTCGAAACGGGTTCCGGGGTAATCACTCCTCAGGTCGAAGTGCCGCTCGACGGCGGACGTGGCCTCGAGGGGCGTGATCTTCTTTTTTTCCACGTCGGCGGTGATACGGACGGCGCGTTCGTTGTCAAAATGGTAGATCGACGAACTCGCCTCACCGGTCCGCGCGCTCATGACGCTCCCCAGAGGAATCAGCCGGTTGCGGTCGTTGGGCACGAGCAGTTCTCCGAGCAACCTCGGGTTGCTCCGCGTTTTCTCGTCGAGGATGACGCGAAACTCGACGTCTTCATCTCCGTAGCGGACGTTGGTGACGATCTCGCCGTCGAATGCGACGCGGACGTTTCTCGCCACGTCAGCGACGGTCAATCCCAGACGCGAGAGCTTTTCATAGTCCAGTTTCAATTCGACCTGGTCCTTGCCCAGCTTGTCGTTCCGGTCGATGTCCTTGACCCCGTCGAGTGTACCTAGAAACGCCACCACCGAATCGGCCAGCACGGCGCGTATATGGTCGTCGTTGCCGACAACGCGCAGGGTGACCGGGTCCCCCACCGGGGGGCCCCCGGCGTCTATATAGTAGATAATGCGTTCGAACCCCTCGAGTTCGTCGGTCTGTCGACGGAGTTCGGCGACGATCGCGTCGGCGATCCGGTCCCGGGTGGCAAACGGGGTGAGATACACGGACAGGACGCCCCAGTTCTCGTTTTCGCCGGCCACGTACATGCCCTGGTTCCCGACGCGGGTGACGTAGGAGTCGACTTCCCCCTCCGGTAACGCGGCAATGAGCGCTTCGATTTCGGCAACCTTGTCCGACGTCGCGTCGAGAGAGCTTCCCCGCGGCAGCTCGATTCGCATGTAGAACTTGTCGGCCGCGTCGGTTGGAAACAGGATGAAGTCCATGTAGTTCACCGCGTACCAGACGCCGACCGCCAGCGAAACGATGGCGAAGACCACGACGGCATAGCGAAGGATCAACACGATCCGGATCGAACGGCGGTAGAAGCGCCGGACAGGGTCGAACCAGCCCCGCGCCATGTGCGGTTTCGTGCCCTTCTTGTGGCGGCGGCTCCCCCAGATCAGGTGCGCCGGCAGCGCGACCGTTCCCTCGAGCAGCGAGATGAAGAGGGCGAGGCTGATCGTGAGCGGGATGACGTACACGACGGCCCCCATGATCCCCGACATGAAAAACATTGGCGCAAACGCGACGAACGTCGTCAGAATCGTCGTCACCACGGGGCTGTACACCTCGCTCAACCCTTCGACGGCGGCGTCGACCGGCTGCAGCCCGAGTTCCCTTTTGCGGTGGATGTTTTCGGCAATGATGATTGCGTCGTCGACGACGATACCGATTACCATGATCATTCCGGCCATGGAAATGACGTCGATGAACTGACCGAACGCGGGCAGGAGGAAAATGGTCCCCAGAATGGTCACCGGAATCCCCAGCGCCACCCAGAATGCGGATCGGATGCTGAGAAACATCGCCAGCAGACAGAGGACCAGAGCCAGCCCGATCAAGCCGTTCGACCGGACGACGTTGAGCCGGTTGCGAACGTAGCGCGACAGGTCGTCTGAGTACTGGACGGTCACCCCGTCGGGGAGGTTGGCTTTTTCGTCGTCGACGAGGGCCCGAATCGCATCGGCGGTCCGGATCACGTCGGCCGACTCTTTCTTGTTCACCAGGAACGAGATCGCCGGGCGGCCGTTCATCCGCGAAAGAACGTTCTCCTCCTCGAAGCCGTCGACGATGCGGGCGAGGTCGCTCACCTTGACCGCGGGACCCTCGAACGACGTACGGATGATCACGTCCCCCACCTCGGCCGGATCCTCGAACTGCGCCAGGGTGACGACGTTTTTTTCGCTCGTGTACGACTCGAAGCTCCCGGCCGTCGAGCGGATGTTGCGTGCCTGGATCGCACCGATCAGCGCCCGCAGCGGCACCTGGTACTCGCGAATCTTGTCGGGGTCGACCTCGATCCTGACCTCCCGGTCGCGGTACCCGTACTTGTTGACACTCGCCACGCCGTCGAGATTCTCGAGTTTCTTTTCGAACCGGCGGGCGAATTCCCTGAGTTCCCGGTAGCTGTCCCCGCCGGAGAAACCGATTTCGATCACTGGAAAAATCGACGAATTGATCTCGGTTATGTGCGGCGCCTCGTCTACTTCGACCGGCAGGTCGGTCACGCTGTTCACCGCTTCGCGGATTTCCCGGACGACCTCGGCCTGGTCTCCTTCGTCCATGTCGACAACGACGTCGATGACCGATATGTTTTCCATCGAATACGACGTGAAGCGGTCGATTCCGGAGATCTCCTTGATCTCCTCCTCGATCGGGTTGGTCACGCTGAGTTCGACGTCCTCGGGCGACGCCCCCGGATAGCGGGTCGTGATGACAACTTCTCCAAAATCCACGCGGGGAAACATGTCGCGCTGGATGGTCCGGAAGGTCCCGATCCCCAGGATCATGATGAGCGTAGTGAGAACGAGGGCGAATGTGTGCCGCCGGGCGAAGAATCTGAATATCTGTTTCATGGCGATCTCTTGTTTCGTGTCACTGGTAATTACCCGACCGGGCTGTTAACGGTCCTCATCCGAAGCTCCATCCCCTCCGGGCGGTGGAGTGGGCAGCAATTTGTCGGACAACGCCTCGAGTCGCAGCAGCAAGTTGTGATAGTTGGCCACGTTGCCCGCGTATTCGAGTTCGGACAACGCGATGTTGTCGCGCGCCTGGATCACAAAGGCGAGGTCGCCCCTGCCCTGGTTGTACAGCTTCAGTTCCTCTTCGGTGCGCTTCTCGTTGGCCTCGATGGCGAGCACGTTGGCGTCGATCACGTCTTTCAATTCCACCAGCTGTACGATGATGCTGCGGGCCGACGCGGTCAGTGAGATCTGCACGTCGCGGATCCGTTCTTCCAGCTGGCGGATTTCCAGCCTCGTCTGCGCGACGTTGGCCGTGGCCGTCCGTGTCCCGAGGGGATAGGTGAACACCAGTCCGACGCCGATATCCGGGTATTTCATCGCGAAAGGACCGCCCCAGCTGTCGTCGCCCCCCTGGAGGGCGCCGCTGAGGTTTAGGTCGAGGTTGGGCCGTTCCGTGTCGGCGTATCCCTGCTCTAACCGCGCGAGCTGATCGCGGCGATAGTCGAGCGCGCGGACGAGACGCGCCGTGTTGACGATGCCGGCAACGAACGGGTCGGCGTCGGGTGGCTCGGGCAGCGTGTACAGGTCGTATTCGGGCCGGCGCGAATAGTAGGTACTGTCTCCCGCGACCGTGGCCAGGTCGGCCTGCACCGATTTCCAGCGCGACTCGATCAGCGACAACGCGCTCTGCGTGTTGTGCACGGCCGCCTCGGAGCGCCACACGTCCACCTCGTCCACGAGAAACGCGGCCCGCTGACGCTTCGATCGCTCGTGTTCCTCGACGGCCAGATCGAGGCGTCGCTCGGCGATGCCGATCTGTTCCTCGGCGAGGGCCCACAGGAGAAACGTCGTGCCGGCGCCGAGGAGGAAATCCTCCTGGTTTTCCCAGCTCGTGGCCACGCTGGCGGCGACGGCGTAGAGGCTCACTTCGTATTCCAGACGGTCGAGCTCGCCCCCGCGATTCTGTAACAGCGGCAGCGACCAGGTGGCCCTGAGGACGTTGCGGTAAAACGTCGCCGGCCCGATCGGAATCTCCAATCCGCCACCGCTCCCCGGGATAGTCAAACCGGGCAGATTCTGGTCGGTTACATCCGATACCCAGTCGACCATCAACCGCGATCCGCTCCCCCAGAAGAGGCGTTCCGTACCGGCTCCGAGGGCGAAAACGTCGACGCGTTCCGGTTGGAACGGGCTGGTCGGGAGCGGCTCGAGGTGGGCGAACCTCGCGTCCCCCAACAGGCGCCAGTCCTGCCATCCCAGGTAGCTGTCGGCCCCCTGCTGTTCGATCGCCGGCTGCAGCCGCTCGGCCTTGAAGAAGGGGTGAGTCGACCTGACGCGGTCGAGGTACTCATCGATGGTGACGTATCCGCCCTGGGCGATTACGCCGGACGGCAGCGCGATGGCCGCCGCGGTCGCGACACACGTGATCCATTTCATGATGACTCCCGATCGTCCTTCCCGGCATTCCAGTGTTCGAGCGCGGCGCCGGGGTCTGCCGCGATGGCGTGAAACGTAAATTCAAAAAACGCATCCACAAACGCGCTCTTGTCGAAGCCGTACATCTCCTGGATATTGTCACCCGCCGTGGCCAGCGCGGACAATACACCGGACGACGACGTCCACAAGAGAACCGCCGTCGTGGCCGGGTCGAGGTCGGCTCGCAGCGTGCCGTCGGCAACGCCATTGCTAACGGCACGCGCCACGAGCCCCATGATGTTCTCCCTGGATTCCATGCACCTGATGCCGAATTCGCAGTCGTCGCAGGTATCGAAGCCCTTCGAGTCGAAGTAGAGCATCGCATCGTAGTAGTCGCGGTGTTCTTCATGGAACCGCATGTAGGCGCGACCAATGGCGGCGGTCTGCTCGATACCGGATTCGTTGGTCTCGACCGCTTCCCGGAACAGTTCCTGGAGGATGTCGATTCCCCGCGACAGAATCGCCGCGTACAACTCTTCCTTGTTCTTGAAGTAGAGGTAGAGCGTCGCCTTCGAGAGCTCGGCCGCCCCTGCGACGTCGTCCATCGTCGCCGTCTGCCAGCCCCTGGCGAAAAACACCTTCTCGGCCGCGTCGATGATGTCGTTGCGCCTCTGCTCTTTCTCGCGCTCGCGTCTCTCGGCAATACCCATACC
>CBDUWU010000103.1:0-11301 GCA_965371015.1 uncultured bacterium
GTGGCCATGGGTAACCGGTCGCTCGGCATATTTGCCGCCGTCATTTGCCTCACGGCCGGTTGGGGGATCCTGTTTGCGGGCTGGATACTCTCCTTCGCCCCCTTCCAGATTGTTTCCCCGTGGGCCGTGGCCGCGCTGCTCGTTGCCGGCGGGTTTCTCACAGTCGTCTCGCATCGCTCCGCCAGGACGCGCGGGGGACTCCTGTTCGCCATCCTGCTCACCGCGGTGAGCCTCGTTTCGGTCCGGGTGGCGCAGCGGGACAGCGCCACGCTCGAATCGTCGTGGTGGCCCGGCGAGGCGCGGAATCTGGCCGGTACCCTGCTGGCGGTCGGGGAAGAATTCGCCCGACTCGAGGAAATTTCGGCGGCGACCGGCCGTCTTGCAACCCAGTGGTTCGAGAGCGGAGGATTCGACAAGGACGGACGGTCTCTGCGTGATCGTGTCGCGGCTTTCCAGGCGCTCGATTCGCTGGCCGCCGCCGTCTCGGGTGGGGGTGGGTTGACCCGCGGGACCGAAATCGGGTTGCAGGTATTCGATGCGGCGGGAAGGCGCATCGTGTGGGCGGGCTGGCCGCAGGCCGTGGGCCGGCACGACATTGGTTACATCAACAGTGGCGTCGAACTCGTGTACTCGCGCGAGGTCACCTTGTACCGGATTCTCACCCGGATCATCCCGGTCAAGGACTCGAAGGGCCGTGTGGCGTTGAGCGTGGTGGTCGATCTTCCCCTCGAAGTCAATTACCGCGTCAACAACCGTTTCCTCAAGAGCGCGGGACTCGCCGACAAGTACGCTTCCGATCGGGTTGCCGATATTGTATTCGACTATACGCCCGGCCTGGCAAACCTGCCCCACCGGCTCGACCGCTTCAAGAAGATCCATCAACAGAACCTGGCGCGCCGCGAGCGGATGATCGAGCAGCGCGAAGAACGAATACGGAACGAAAACCGTGCCGGAAAAACGAACGGCAAAGACAGGCAGGAGCAAGATGCCCCCGATCGCCGCCGTCGCGCGACGGAAGACTCGGTTCTGACCTATTTCCCCTTCCCTCCGCACATCGAAGCGATTTCGGAAATATCGGGCGACAAGACGACCGGTCTCCAGGGCCGCGTCCTGATTCGGAGTCCGTTCGGCAATCCCGTCGTCGGTGTCCGGGCAATCGGCCACCCGTTCCGACACTTCGCCAACGGGTACCAGGAGCGGTGGATCTCGCGCGCCCGGGGGTTGATCGTCGCCGCGCTTCTCGCGATGTTCGTCGTCGCGATGCTCGCGCTGGGACGGCGCGGGTACCACGCGTGGATGCGGGGGGCGGTGTTCGTCGGCTTTCTCGTACTGCTCAGGTATTCGATGCTGTCGCTGCGCGGGCTGACCATCGGCGGAGAGCAGAAGTTTTTCGACCCGACCGTCTTCGCGACACCGCTGCTCGGCGGCATCATGCGCAGCGCCGGCGATCTGCTCATCACGGGGATATTATTTGTCGTCGCGCTATATGGCTTGATGAAAATGATTCGCTCCCGCGGCGACGACGCATTGACGGGAGGGGACGAGGGAAAGAAGGGCAGCGGATCGGTGCTGGGGTTCGTCGTCGAAGGGGTCGCGATCGCGGCGGTACTGTATGCCGTTTACCGGCTGGCCCGGGGATTCTCCGGCATCATCGTGATCAACGCCAACCCGCGTCTGATTGGTGAGACGATGAAGCTCACCGATTCCAACGTACTGGTGCTCCACCTGGGCACGTTTCTCACGCTGGCCGGGATTCTGCTCACGGGCATGCTGGCCGTCTGGGCGATGTTTCGCGTTTCGGGATGGCGCAACTCCGTCAAGGCGTCGTGGACGGCGTTCGCGCTCCTGTTGATCGTGTCCTTCGCGGGCGGGCTTCCCGAACTGGCCGTTATCTCGGCAGCGCTGCTGTTGTTTATAGTGCTGGCGCCGCATTACGTGCAGCGCGAGGACCTCGTTTCGATAGCCATTGTGGCGTTTTGTCTCGTCGTCATCACGTCGGGCCTGACGTATACCTTCTTCACCCGGGATTACGACGGCCTGCGAAAGGTGTTTATCCGCGAGCAGGCGGCAAAGCTCATCGATCCGCGCGACGACTGGAAAAGCGTCATCCTCGGCGACATTCTCGACGAGTACACACGTACGCCGCGGATCCGGAATGCGCTCCGTGCGCCGGGCACGCCGGAGGCACAGCGACTCGCCTTCGAGCTCTGGGCAGACGCGCTGCTCAGCCGACTCGGTACGAGCTGCGCAATTCACGTTTTGACCGATCGGGACAGCGTGGTCAGCGACTTCTCCGTCGACATGCCGTACCGCCTGAGAATCGGAGAGGGTGAGGAGTCGCTCGACGCCCCGATCGAGAACGACTGGGCCGTGCTCGACATATCGCGCAGCACGCCGCAGGGTGTGGTGAGGGCTTACCGCGGCATCGTCTACGTCGAGGACGAACGCCAGATCATGGAAGGCAGCCCGCTGGGCCGGGTTATCGGCAAGGTCGTGGTCGACCTGCCGTACTTTTTCGAGAGCCTGGAATGGGCTTCGCGTACGGGACCACGGACTCCAGTGGTGCTTCGCAACGTGCAGGAAGGCGGGGTGGCTTCGCGCGTCGAAGAACCCGAAGCGCTATTGCTGGCCAGACTGGATGGGCGGCGGATATACGAATCGTCATCGGAGGCTCTGTCCGTCGGGACGACGATTCCGCTCGCCCGGTTCGAAGGCGCACTCGATGACCGCTGGCCGTTGCTCTACACGCACAGCGGCCGGTTTCGCGTCCTGATCGAGGAAACCCGGGAGCCGGGCCGTTACCTGCTGGCCGGATTTGCGGTGCCATCACCCTTGCGCCACCTGATCCGGTGGTCCACCCTGTTTTCGTTGTACCTGTTCTACGCTGCCCTCATCATCGTCGCCATCATCGCGCTGGGAGCGATCCCGTATCTCAAGGAACTGCTGCCGACGCTCACGCCCGGGCGCAGGTTCGGGTTTCAGCAGAAGCTTCTCGCGTCATTTCTCCTGATGGCTCTGGTGCCAGCCGTCATACTCGGGCTCTTCTCGGTTGACTTCATTGAGAATCGATTCCTGGAAGAGAACCGGATGGAGTCGTTCGACAAACTGTTCAGCGCCCGCCGCGCGCTGGTGAACCTCCTCCACGGCGAGATGCAGTTGTTTCTGGGTTCGGCGGCCGAAGACCGCCTGTACTCGGAAGAGGGATACACGGATGCCGTGGTCACGGGCCCGAGGCTGGTCCGCGTGTTCGACGAGGGCGGGTTTGCCAGCTTTGCCGACGTGTCGGCGGAAGACCTCTACATCCTGCGCGACGGACGCACTCTCTATATCGGAGTGTTCAGCTCCCGGCGTCAGATCGTGGGTGAGATGCTGAACCAGTATGTCAGGCTCTACTATGCACGGCGAATAGACGCGTCGCTGCTCGGCGACATCGCCGACCAGATCAGCGGTGATGTCAACGTATTCGACAACGCAGGCAACCTGACCGCGTCCAGCCAGGAGGGGCTGCTCGCCGGGGGGTTGATCAGCGCGATCATCAACGGGGACGCCTACGTCAAGGTTTCACTCTTCGGATCGGACCACGTACTCGCCACCGAACGAGCGGGCCGGTACAGTTACCAGGTGGCGTATCTGCCTGTCACGACGCTGGGAGGGCCAGAGGACGATGCCCTGGTGTCGGACGGCGGCCGGCCGGCGAGGGCCGCGCTCAGCGTGCCACTCCTGTTTCTCCCCGAGTCGTATTCTCTCGAGGTCCAGAAAGCCACGTCGGTCGTACTCGGCATCTTTGCGCTGTTGTTCGTGGCCACGATCGGTCTGGGGCTCCTCCTGGCGCGCGGAGTATTCGAGCCGCTGCGCGCACTGCTCGAAGGCACGCGCCGGATCAGCCGCGGTGACCTGGACGTAAGGCTCCCTATGCGCCGTTCGGACGAGATCGGCATCGTGGTATCGGCCTTCAACGAGATGACCGCGCGGCTCTCCGAGTCACAGCGCACGCTCGAGGAACGCCGCCAGTACCTCGAGACCATTCTTGCCAGCATTGGATCCGGCGTGATCAGCACCGGCGCCGACGATCGCATACGTACCGTGAACAGAGCGGCCCGCAGAATACTGGGCATCGACGCGGCCGCGGCCATCGGCCGAACGGCCGACGAGATGGTAGACGCGGAACTGGCCCCCGAGATTTTCAGGTTATTGCGCGACGGGATGGATGCACGCGAGCCGTTCATCGCCGCGGAGGTCGAATTGTTGCGCGACTCACGCCGGGCGACGGTCAAATACATGCTCACCCGGCTCGATGTCGACGATCGCTATCTCGGCACACTGCTCGTATTCGAAGATCTGACCGAACTGATACAGACGAAGAAACTCTCGGCGTGGGTGGAAATGGCGCGGCAGATCGCGCACGAGATCAAGAATCCGCTGACCCCCATTCGCATATCGACCCAGTTCATGCAGCGGGCATACGAACAGAAGTCCGACAAGTTCGACCAGATTTTTCGCGAAGGATCGGAAACGATCATCGAACAGGTGGACGTGCTCAAACGGATCGCCAGCGAGTTCTCCAGTTATGGACGCATGCAGCAGTTGGTGGTGTCCGCCCACCAGCTCGCACCGCTGCTCGACAACATCGTCAAACCCTATCTGCAAAATTCCGCCGGCGTCGCGATCGAGCTCGTGAGCGGCGTGCCCGGCGCCGACGTGCTCGTGGATACCGAGGCCGTCCGAAAGATCTGCACTAACCTGATCGAGAACGCGCTGGACGCGATGCCCGAGGGCGGCCGCCTGGTCGTCTCGTGCCGGGAGGAATCGCACCACGACGTGGACTACATTCGCCTGTCTTTCAGCGACACGGGTCCGGGGTTGAGCGACGAAGTGGCCGAGAAACTCTTCGAGCCCTACTTCTCCACCAAGACGACGGGAACCGGTCTCGGGCTGGCGATCTGCCGGTCGCTGTCGCAGGAGATGGGCGGCGACGTCGACGTCCACAACGTCCCCGGCGGCGGCGTCGACGCCTCGGTAATGCTGCGGCGGGCGTGGTGACGCGCGAATCTCCTATGCAAACTCCCCCACCACGGAAGAACCCCGGCAGTTCGCTGCCGACTCGTGAGAAAGTCCGAAAGGGCTTCCGGATCTTCGTCGTTTTGACGGCGGTGGGGATGGTTTTCGTGCTCTACCGGTCGTCTTTCTCGGCGAGCCTCGATCATCTGCGGACGTTCCAGTGGAAATACCTCCTGCTGGCGACCGCGATGATGGTCTTCGACTGGTTAGCGGCGGGGACCCGGATCTGGGTGTTCGCCTCGAAACTCCAGCCCGGAATCTCCTGGACGGGGTGTGTACGTGCAGGGCTTGCCAACATCTTCCTCGGCGGCGTGACGCCGTCGCAGACCGGTGGTGGGCCGGGGCAGATATACGTGCTCTACAAGGAAGGAATGCCTGTTTTCGACGCGATCGTCGTGAGCTTTCTCGGCAGCTTTCTCTGTACAGCGATATTTCTGCCCGCGTGCGGTCTGGCGGCAACGTTGTTTTTCGACCCCGTGTCCGTCGACTTCCGGCTCCAGTATTTCGTTCAGGGAACGAGCATCGCGCTGGGCCTGATCGTCCTCGTCGCCGTGATCGGCCTGGTGAACCCCGCCGCCGTCGATCGCGCGATACGACGCGTCATCGGGTGGATCCCGCCGCTCGAACGCCGGTTAGAGCGCAGAGGCGGTATCGAAGCGGTCTCGAAGGTGGTCGAGCGCTATCACCACATGATGAAGTACTTCCTGGCCCGCGGCAAACTGACGTTCGCCGTCGGCTTCGTTATCACGGCGGCGATTTACTTCAACAAGTTCATCATCGCGTGGGTGGTGTTACGCGGACTCGGAGTGGAGGCCGGTTTCATCGAAGTGGTCTATTCGCAGATTGTCCTGATTCTTATATTCTACTTCGCGCCGTCACCGGGCGCGTCGGGGGTGGCCGAGGTGAGTACCGCCGAAGTGATGAAAGGGATTATACCGCCGGGTTACGAGGGGGCATTCGTTATCCTGTGGCGTCTCTTCACGCTCTTCATCAGCGTGGCCGTGGGGGCGCTGGTGACGATCCGGGTCCTGTACCGGGATCGAACGGACAGCGGCAAAGCGGTGTTCGACTATCGCGACGACTAGAAGAAGTAGGCCAATGCGAGGCCGTAGCTCATGGGGTACGCCACCGTATCCCAGTTCTGGAGTGGAAGACGCGAACCCCGGATTTCGATGCCAAGGTTGAGGTCTTCCCTTCCGGTGTAATACACACCCAGCCCGAAACCGACCGAAGTGGTGGTTCCCATGGTCCCGGGTTTGAGGCGGTCGGCGTCGAACGCGAGCGCCAGGCCCACCGGGGCGTTGCCACGTTGGCCAAAGTCGACCGATCCGGCAGCGGTGAACCGCCATCGTAACTCGTCGGAAATCCCTTCCACGTCAGCGGCGCCGATCTGCCCCGTGCCCGTTATCCCCGCCCACTCGTTCAGTGCCAACGCCGCCGAGAAGCCGCCGTCCACCGTGCCGCCGTCGACCACACTGATGATCGATGGGTTCTCGACGTTGCCACCGATGATTTCATCGACGAACTTGATGAAGTCGATCACGATTCCGTCGACGAAACCGAAATCGAGGATACCCGACACCAGGAAGCGGTCGTTGCGCCACAATTCGACAGTCGCCCCGACGCCGACGGTCTTGAGCGCCGTCACCCCCTGAGAGATGAGCGCCTGGCCGCTCGTCCCGATGCGCGAAGCCCCGCCGCCGTCGATGCTGAGCATGAGACGCGGATGGATTGCGTAGGAAAAAGTGAAGTGGGCGACGACGAACAGGAAGTTTCCGTTGAGCGCGAGAAGAGTGTCCGGCGGTTCGGTGGGAATTACGATGATCGGAAACTCGACGTCGCTGGCCGTGGCGATCCCTGTGTAGCTGTCAAAGCTGGTCACGATGAAGGGATCCAGGACATTGGACACGGGCACGAAGCGATAGCCCCCCAGGGTGCGGCCCTTTTCCGCCATGGTCGTTCGGGGAAAGGCGCTCATCACGATGACAACGCACAAGGTCGTAATCAAAAAACTACGATTCATCGGGTTTTGTCCTTTCAAGTCCGTCTGGTTCGGAACCCGGGTTGGCCACCGTGACGCGGAGGTCGCGCTGCGGAACGGGTATTTTGATGTTCGCGTCGTTCAAAGCTTTGTTCACCGCCATCGTTAACTCGCTCTTCTGCTTCAAAAAGTTCGTTTGGGACGTCCAGGCGCGGAGCTGGAAGTCGAGGGTGAAGTCGCCGAATCCCAGAAAGAGCGCCGTCGGTTCCGGGCGTCCCATCAGGCCCTCGAAACTGGCGGCGGTGGCGACGAGAATCCGGGCGACCTCTTCCGGGTCGGTGCCGTACTCGACGCCGACGTGGACGTCGAGGCGCCTCTGGCGGTCGGAGAGCGTCCAGTTGATCACCTGGTTCGAGATCAGGTTGGCGTTGGGGACTATTACCTCGGCGCCTTCCCACGTCCGCACCGTGCTCGAGCGCAGGCCGATGCGTTTGACCTCGCCGTGGAGGTTGTCGATCTGGATGCTGTCGCCGGCGAGGACCGGCCGCTCGACGACCAGGATCAGGCCGGATATGAAGTTATTGACGATGTTCTGCAGGCCGAAACCGACACCCACGCCCAATGCACCGGCGAGGATCGTCGTCTTGCCCAGGTCGGCCCCCGTCGCGGCAATAGCGAGGAAGAAACCCAGCAGCAGGACCGTGTAGTGGATCCCGATCGAGATGGCGGTCGGCACGCCGCGGGGCATCGTGACCCGGGGATAGACGTCCTCTTCGAGCACGAAGCGGATGATGCGCGAGATGAGAAACGACGCCCACACCGTGACGGCGAAAGCGAGAATTCCGCCGAGAGACAACCCGACGCTGCCGAATTTCGCCTCGGCCGTCAGGATCTTCGTGACGAAATCGCTCGCCGGGTCGTAGGACTGCATCGTCCTCAGGGTGTTGACCAGCCAGAAGATGAACATCCCGATTCGCAGTACGGTGAGCAGGCGATCGTGGACGAGATCCTGGTGCCGTCGGACCATCTTGACGCCACTGAGCAGGCGCGACCGAAGCGCGAGGTGCAGCAACCCCTTAAAAATGAAGTACAAGCCGTACAGTACCAGTCCGAGGTACGCGGACAGATAAACCGTGCGGGTGACGGTGCCGGCGAACGACACGTTGCCGACGATGTTGGTGACAATGGCGGCCAGGAGGTAGAAGACAGAAGCTACCTGCAGAAACCGGATAAGGCGCAGCCACGCCGATGGGGGCGTTCCCGGCACCGTGCGGGTTCGGCGCATCGAAAACAGAATCAGGGCCAGGCAGATTATCGTCTCCAGGAGCAGCGCCAGCCGGTACAGCGGCGACAGATATGATAACAGATCAACAAATCTCCCAAAGATGTTGACGAAGACCAGCGCGGCGAGGAGGCTGGGGATTTTCTTTACCGCCCGTGCCGGCAGGATCCGGAAAAGAGGCACGAAAAGGACGAGCGTGGCCAGCTCGTCGACGATTCGCGGCGCGTCGGGAAACAACAGAAGGGTGCCGAGCAGCCACAAAGTAACGGTCGTCGACAAGGGCCGCGAAATAACACGAGCCGACGCGGCGAGTTCCGGCCCTTCGAGGTCGATCGAGCGAGAGCGCCGCTTGATAATTAACAGGATGGTCGCGAGCAACACGATCGCGAGCGCGTGAACGATCAGCTCATCCCGGTAAGCCGTTGCGAAGTCATTGAAGTCGCGTTTGCTTTCTTCCCAGGCGGTGACAATATGGTCACGGTGCTGGACTCGCGGGGGTGGATTGGCGATCACTTCCCAGAGGGGGCGGGAGTCGAGGGCGAGGAGCTTCAATCGTGTTCGATCGCGTGCCTTGTCGAGCGCGTCGAGCGCGTCGAGGACGACGTTTGCCGCCTTGTCGATCTGGCCCTTAACAGTCGACAACTCGGACCGGCGTTCGCCGAATTTATCTTCCAGCTCGCGAATCGATTCGATCGACTGGTTGACGATCTCGAGCAATGCCTCCTGGAGACCCGCATCGGTGCCGCCGTCGCGGGTGACTTCCCATGCCAAGCGCAGTTCCTGCAGCGTTTCCAGGTCGCGGTCGAGCGACTGGGCACGTGCGTTTACGGTGGATACCCAGCCGCTGATCTTCTGCTCGTGTCGGTGCCAGCGGCGCTCGAGGTTCTCGAGTCCGCGGGACGACACCGTGCCCTTGAGCCGTGCTTCGGTCTCCTCGAGGAGGTCCTGCAACTGGCCCATGAGCGCGGGCAGGGCCTCGCTGATCGGAATGATGTCCGGGTCGGGATCCGGACGGTCGCGCAGTGACCGCAGGACCTCGCTCGTCTCTTCCGCCTTGATCGAGATCTTCGACGCCGGAACCGGCTGGGGCCCCGTTGGCTCGTCTTTCGGCGGGGGAGCTTCGGTTTTGGCCGTGCTGGTGCCGGGGATCTGCGCGCGTGAATCGCCGCCAGGGACGAGCGCGGACAGGCCGGCCGCAAGGGCGGCCAGAACCAGCACTGCCAGTGTGTATCGATATCGACGTTTCATGATGCGAGAGTCTAACACGTGGGGTAGGGCGGGTCTACGACGCCCAACTCAGGATCGGCCCGCCCCGCGCCGCCGCCTGAGGAATTTGACCATCAGGGGATAGACGAGCCAGGCCGCCTCCCACAGCCACGGTCCGAGGAACGCAAAGGGGATGGTAAGCAGCGCCGTCAGTGGTTCGGCCAGGGTGCCGTCGCGTTTGGCGAGAGCGTCCTCTTCGGTGACACTCTCGTGGAGCAGGCGGCGGCCCTTGATCGCGTAGGACCACCCCCATCCCGCGACGAAACCGACGAGCGCGACGGCGGCGCTCTCCAGTATCCGTGTTCCCGTCGACGGCTCCATCTCGACGCTGATGCGGAGCGCTTTGAGGAAGAGCAGGAGGCAGAACAACTGGACGATCGACAGAGCGGTGTGACGCCCGTCCGTTTTGTCGAGGTCGCCAAAAAGCGAATTGTTCTGGATCCAGTAGATGATCGTTACCGCGAGGCCGATAAGGGCGAGGACGTACGTCATCGCGTTGTCGGCAAAAAACGACAGGAAAAAGCCCGGTGACCAGTTCGTGTGTTCCGG
Organism: uncultured bacterium; assembly: GCA_965371015.1. Classification (GTDB taxonomy): domain Bacteria; phylum Krumholzibacteriota; class Krumholzibacteriia; order WVZY01; family JAKEHA01; genus CBDUWU01. Next base: position 10,137 of record CBDUWU010000103.1, read on the forward strand.
ATGCGGGATGATCTGGAAGATCCGCCACAGGACGAGGGCGTACACGACATCGGTCAGCATGACGAGGCGATTCAATTGTCGAAGGCCGCGCCTGGATTCGGATTTGTCTGCCACGTTGACTTCTCCCGTCAGATTCAGCCCTTGGTACCAGTCGTTTCCGATCTGGTAGACATTGGTCCTTCGATTTTAAAGAGGGTAGCACCTTGCCATGGAAGGGGCAACAAAAGGGATGTGCTTATAAAATGCGCGTATGATAGAGTTTACGACATGAAACGTGAGTCCGAAGCCAAGGTCCATCCCCTGCGCGGGATTCTGCGTGAGCCGCTTCTGCATTTTATTGTAATCGGGGCGGCGCTGTTCGTGCTGTCTGGTATTTTCGGCGACAACACCGCCGCGCGCGACGACGTGATCCGGGTGACGTCGGCCGACGTCGACCGGCTGAGTGCGCGCTGGATCTCGCAGTACAAGCGTCCGCCGACCGGGGACGAACTCAGGGGGATCGTCGCCCAGCACGTCCGTGAGGAAGTGCTCAACCGGGAGGCGAGGCTCCTGGGGCTCGACAAGGACGACGTGGTCATCCGCCGACGCCTGGCGCAGAAAGTCGAGTTCCTCACCGAAGACTTCGCCACGGCTATTCCTCCCACCGATACGGAGATCGCCGCGTACTACGAAGAAAACAAGGAGAAATACAGGGTCCCGGAGGGTGCGACGTTCTCGCACGCGTATTTCAACGCCGACCGCCGCGGTATGCAGGGCGCGGTCGCGGCGGCAAATGAATTGAGAGACCGAATGCTGGCTTCGAGCGATCCCTCGAAGCGGCCGGATGATGCCGGGGATCCTTTTGTACTGCCGCTGGACTTTTATTCCCGCTCCCGGCCTGAAGTCGAAGAGCTCTTCGGCCCGACCGACTTTACCGAGAGGGTGTTTACCGCCGAACAGGGAAAATGGACCGGGCCGCTCTTGTCCGCCTACGGGGTGCACATCGTCTACGTCCACGAAACCACCCCGTCGCGGCTGCCCGCGCTGGAGGACGTCCGTGCCGAGACCCGGCGCGACCTGGTCAGCCAGCGGCGGCGCGACGCCAACGAGACGTTCTATAATAGTATGCTGGAGAAATACACGGTTATCATAGAGACGGAAGGCGATGAATAGACCTGCCGCCTGG
>CBDUWU010000104.1:0-11300 GCA_965371015.1 uncultured bacterium
TGGAACGGCGATGCCGTCGGCCTCGATTTCGGGCGCTTCTTCCAGCCCCTCGATTTCTTCGATTTCCATCTAGTCATAAACCAGGTCTATCGCGCCGTAGTCCTTGACCCCCGTCCCGGCGGGGATCAGGTGGCCCATGATGACGTTTTCCTTGAGCCCGAGCAGATGGTCGCGCTTGCCCCGAACGGCCGCATCGGTAAGGACGCGGGTCGTTTCCTGGAAGCTCGCCGCCGAGATGAAGCTCTCTGTGGACAGCGACGCTTTGGTGATCCCGAGCAGCATCGGTTTGAAGGTCGCCGGCTTGCCACCCTCGCCGATCACGCGATCGTTTTCCTTGCGGAAAACGATCTTGTCCACCAGGTCACCCTCGAGAAAGCCGGTGTCGCCTGCGTCCTCGATCTGGATCTTCTGGAGCATCTGACGCACGATCGTTTCGATGTGCTTGTCATTGATCGACACGCCCTGGAGGCGGTAAACCTCCTGGATCCCGTTGACCAGGTACTCCTGCGCCGCGTTGACGCCATTGATATTGAGGATGTCAAACGGGTTGGTGGGCCCCTCGGTGAGGTTGTCTCCGGCTTCGACCCGGTCACCTTCGTACACTCTCATGTGTTTTCCCTGCGGGATGATGTAGTTTTTCTCATCGCCGCTTTCGTTCTCGATAATGATCTTACGCATTCCGCGCGTGATCGGGCCGAGTTTGACGGTACCGTCGATCTCCGAAATGACCGCCGATTCCTTGGGCTTGCGAGCCTCGAAGAGCTCCGCCACACGCGGCAGACCGCCGGTGATATCGCTGGTCTTGCTGGCTTCGCGCGGAATCTTGCAAATATGGTCGCCGGCGAGCACCTTCTGCCCGTCCTTGACCAGTAGAATGGCGCCGGTCGGGATGATGAAGTTACCGATCACTTTTCCATTGTTGTCGATCACCTGGATGTGCGGGTGGTGCTTTTTCTCGCGGTCCTCCGTCACCACCATCTGCATCATCCCCGTCTTGTCGTCGATTTTCTCCTTGATGGTCACGTCCAGCTTGAGATCGCCGAACCCGATCGTTCCGTTCTTGTCCGAAAGAATAACGTCAGAATAGGGATCCCACTCGTAAATGACCGCCCCGGACTCGACACTCTGGCCGTCCTCGACGAACAGGCGGGCGCCGTACGGCACGCCGAACCTCGCGCGGACCCGGTCACCCTCGTCGAGGAGCTGAAACTCGGCCTTTCGCGAGATGACAACGGAATCGCCGCCCCGTCCTTTGACGAAGTGGAGTTTCTTGAACGCGACGTGTCCGGGATACTTGACCGTCTTCTGGGTCTGCTCGGCGATACGTCCGGCGATACCACCGATGTGGAACGTCCGCAGGGTGAGCTGTGTGCCGGGCTCGCCGATGCTCTGTGCGGCGACCACGCCGACGGCTTCTCCCTTTTCCACCATGCGGCCCGTCGCCAGGTTGGTGCCGTAGCACAGCGCACAGACTCCCCGTTTGGATTCGCAGGTAAGCACGCTTCGGATCTTGGTCTTTTCGACGCCAATGTCCTCGATCTGCGTGGCGAGGTCAAAGGTCAGCAGGGTGTTGGCTTCGACCAGGATGTCACCCGAGATCGGATCGAGCACGTCGTCCACCGTGACCCGGCCGCGAATCCGGTCGGAAAGCGATTCGATGATTTCCTCGCCTTCCTTGAGCGCTCCGATATCAATACCCATAATAGTGCCGCAATCGGGATCCGTTACGATCACATCCTGGGCGACGTCCACAAGGCGCCGCGTCAGGTAACCGGCGTCCGCCGTCTTCAACGCGGTGTCGGCCAGGCCCTTGCGAGCGCCGTGGGTGGAGATAAAGTACTGCAACACCGAGAGGCCTTCGAGGAAGTTCGCCACGATGGGCATCTCGATGATTTCACCAATCTGGCCGGTGATTTTCTTCTGCGGCTTGGCCATCAGGCCTCGCATACCGGCGAGCTGGCGCACCTGGTCACGGCTTCCCCGGGAACCCGAATCCGTCATCATGAAAATGGGATTAAAACCGTCACGATCTTTTCGCAGCGTCTCCATCATGAGATCACTGACCGCGGATGTCGCGCGCGTCCAGGTATCGATCACCTTGTTGTAACGCTCGCCGTCCGTGATGTCGCCTTCCTCGTACTGCTTGACGATCCCCTGGACTTCGACGGATGCCTTGTCGATAATACCCTGCTTTTCCGGCGGAATAATGAGGTCGTCCATCCCGATGGTGAGTCCACTGACCGTCGCGTACTTGAAGCCGACGTCCTTCAGATCGTCGAGGAACCGGATGGTGCGCTCGAGACCAAGAACGTCGAACGATTCGGCGACCAGAACCCCCAGCCCCTTCCTGTCCATCACGTCGTTTTTGAAACGGAGTTCCCTGGGTATGATGTCGTTGAACAGCACCCGCCCGGTCGTCGTCTTTATAATCTCGCCGTCGTACCGAAGTTTGATCTTGGCGTGCAGTTCTATCTGTTCCTCCTGGTAGGCGACCATCACCTCGTTCATCGAGTAGAACGCCTTGCCTTCACCCTTGCCCCCAACCTTGGCCATGGTGAGGAAGTAGATCCCGATGACCATATCCTGCGACGGAATTGCCAGCGGCTTGCCGTTGGCGGGCGAGAGGATGTTGTGGGCGGACAGCATCAGAGTCCGTGCTTCGAGCTGGGCCTCGAAAGACAGCGGAAGATGTACGGCCATCTGGTCGCCGTCAAAGTCGGCGTTGAAGGCCGCGCAAGTCAGAGGATGAAGACGGATCGCCTTGCCTTCGACGAGTACCGGCTGGAACGCCTGGATACCGAGCCGGTGGAGGGTTGGCGCGCGGTTGAGCATGACCGGGTGTTCCTGAATGATTTCCTCGAGGATGTCCCACACCTCGGGGCTCTCCTGCTCGACCAGCTTCTTCGCACTCTTGACCGTCTGAACGTAGTTTTTTTCCTCGAGCTTGCGAATGATGAAAGGCTTGAAAAGCTCCAACGCCATGCTCTTGGGCAGACCACATTCATAAATCTTGAGTTCGGGGCCGACCACGATAACCGAACGGCCCGAGTAGTCGACGCGTTTACCGAGCAGGTTCTGGCGGAACCGCCCCTGCTTGCCCTTGAGCATATCGCTCAGGCTCTTCAGCGGCCGGTTGCCCTGACCGCGCACGGCCCGTGAACGGCGGCCGTTGTCGAACAACGCGTCTACGGCTTCCTGAAGCATCCGCTTTTCGTTCCTCAGGATGACCTCGGGAGCTTTGATTTCAACCAGTTTCTTCAACCGGTTGTTACGGTTGATGACACGGCGATAGAGATCATTCAGGTCGGACGTGGCAAAACGTCCTCCCTCGAGCGGAACCAGCGGGCGCAGCTCCGGCGGGAGCACGGGGATGACGTCCATGATCATCCATTCGGGCTTGTTCTCCGACGACCGGAAGGCTTCGACCACTTTGAGGCGCTTGAGCAGGTCCTTTTTGCGCTGCGTCGACGTTTCGGTGACGATGCGCGTGCGAAGTTCCTTCGACAGCGAATCCAGTTCGATTCCCTGAAGAAGAACCTTGATCGCCTCGGCGCCCATGCGGGCGTCAAATTCCTTGCCCTCCTCCCGCAGTTCCATGAACTTGTCTTCGGAAATAAGCTGATGGGCCTCGAGTTCGGTATCACCGGGATCGATGACAAAGTACGACTCATAGTAGAGGACGCGCTCGAGGTCCCGGATCGTCATGTTGAGCAGGTGCCCGATCCGGCTGGGAAGTCCCTTGAAAAACCATATATGCGAAATGGGCACGGCGAGCTCGATATGGCCGAGCCGTTCTCGGCGCACGTTGGCCCGCGTAACTTCCACCCCGCAACGATCACAGATAACACCACGGTAACGGATGCGCTTGTACTTGCCGCAGCTACACTCCCAGTCCTTTACCGGACCGAATATACGCTCGCAGAACAAGCCGTCCTTTTCCGGTTTGAACGACCGGTAGTTGATCGTTTCCGGCTTGGTGACTTCTCCGTAGCTCCACTCGCGGATTCTCTCCGGCGATGCGAGCATGATCCGGATCGATTTGAAGTCCGTGGGCCTTTTTCTGTCTCTGTCCAGGTTTACGTACACGTAAATCCTCCTCTAACGACGCCTGGCGCCGTCAAGCGGCCGTAGTGCGGGGGCGTTAGCGCCCCTCCAACTCAATGTCCAGTCCCAGACTCTGCAATTCCTTGACGAGTACGTTGAACGACTCGGGGATACCCGGCTCGGGCGGGTTCTCTCCCTTGACGATCGCCTCGTAAATCTTGGCGCGGCCCTGGATGTCGTCCGACTTCACGGTGAGCAGCTCCTGCAGGCAGTAGGCGGCGCCATACGCCTCGAGCGCCCAGACTTCCATTTCGCCGAATCGCTGGCCGCCAAACTGGGCCTTGCCGCCCAGCGGCTGCTGAGAAACCAGCGAATACGGTCCGATGGATCGCGCGTGGATCTTGTCGTCGACCAGATGCGACAACTTCATCATATAGATGTTTCCGACGGTCACTTCCTGATCGAATTCCCGCCCCGTGCGCCCGTCGAACAGCGGAGTCTTTCCATTGGTGGGAAGGCCGGCCTCGTCGAGCGCCGTCTTGATCTCCTCGACCGTGGCACCGTCGAAGACGGGACACGCGACCCGGAAACCGAGTTTGCCTGCCGCCCAGCCGAGGTGGGTCTCCAGGATCTGCCCCACGTTCATACGGCTGGGTACACCGAGCGGATTCAATACGATATCAATCGGTGTGCCGTCGGGCAGATACGGCATGTCTTCCTCGGGGACGATCCTCGACACGACGCCCTTGTTGCCATGACGTCCCGCCATCTTGTCTCCCACCGACAGCTTGCGCTTGCGGAAGACGTAGACCTTGACCAGGCGGGAAACGCCCGGCGGCAGCTCGTCGCCGCGGGTTACGCGTTCGACTTCCTTTTCAAACTGTATCTCGATCTTCTCCATCGCCTTGGCTGCGGTATCGAGCACGATCTGAACCTGGCGGTCGACCTTGGGATCCTTAACGATGGCCAGTCCCCACTGAAGATTGTCCAGATCGAGTTCGTCGAAGAACTTGTCGTTGATCTTGCGTCCCGCCTTGGCGATGATTTCGCCGGTCTCGGCGTGGATCAGTCGCTCGCAGGTCTGCCCTATCATGAGGGCGCGCAGCTTCTGCTTGCGCAGTTCGCGGATGCGGCTGATCTCCATATCGCGCTGCCGGCCGAGCCTGGTGAGCTTCGTCTTGTCCTGCGAGCGGGACTTGTCGTCGCGTTCCTTGCGCGAGAACACTTCGATCCCCACGACGATTCCGTCCATACCCGGAGGCGCCTTGAGAGACGCATCGCGGACGTCGCCGGCCTTTTCGCCGAAGATTGCCCGCAGAAGTCGCTCTTCGGGCGAGAGGTCGGTCTCACCCTTCGGCGTGACCTTGCCGACGAGGATGTCGCCCGCCTTGACGTGCGCGCCGATCCGGATAATGCCGTCGTCGTTGAGGTTGCGAAGCGTCTCTTCTCCGACGTTCGGAATCTCCCGTGTGATCTCTTCCATGCCGGCCTTGGTGTCCCGGACCTGGAGTTCGAATTCCTCTATGTGGACGCTGGTAAACAGATCTTTTTTCAGGAACGCTTCGCTCACCACAATGGCGTCCTCGAAGTTGTATCCGAGCCACGGCACAAACGCGACCAGCGCGTTGAGCCCCAGCGCCAGTTCGCCGTCCTCGGTGGCGGGCCCGTCGGCGAGGACTGCGCCGGCCTTGACCTTGTCGCCCACGCTTATGAGCGGCTTCTGGTTGATACAGGTGTCCTGGTTGGACCTCTTGAACTTCATCAGCAGGTACTCGTCCATGCCCTCGTAATCGGAATAATCGTCGAGCGTGTCTTTCTTGCCGCCCGGATCCACCACAATCCGTTCGCCGGACACGGACACGACAGTACCCGCACGCCTGGCGAGAACGAGTGTACCGGAGTCACGCGCAATCTTGCCTTCCATGCCGGTGCCTACCAACGGCGTCTGGGCCTTCAACAGAGGGACCGCCTGGCGCTGCATGTTGCAGCCCATCAACGCCCTGTTCGCGTCGTCGTGCTCGAGAAACGGGATGAGCGAAGCCGCGGCACTGACCAGCTGTTTGGGGGAAACGTCCATGTACTGGACCCTGTCCGGCGTAACGACCGGATAGTCGTCCCGGATTCGCGAAAGCACCACGTCGCGGACGAATCTGTTCTTCTCGTCGAGTGGGGCGTTGGCCTGGGCGATAATGCACTCGGCCTCCTCGTCGGCGCTGAGAAACTCGATTTCGGCCGTCACTTTGCTGCCCGTTACTTTCCGGTACGGCGTTTCCAGAAATCCGTATTCGTTGATGCGCGCGTAGGTCGCCAGCGAACTGATCAGACCGATATTCGGCCCTTCAGGCGTTTCGATGGGGCACATGCGGCCGTAGTGCGTGAAATGAACGTCGCGAACCTCGAAGCCCGCGCGTTCGCGCGTCAAACCGCCCGGCCCCAGGGCCGAGAGGCGCCGCTTGTGCGTGAGCTCCGCGAGCGGGTTGGTCTGGTCCATGAACTGAGACAGCTGACTGGAACCGAAGAACGACTGGATAACGGCCGACACTGTGCGGGCGTTGATCAGCTCGTACGGCGTGACCTGCTCGCTTTCCTGCTGTAGCGTCATCCGCTCCTTGACGATTCGCGCCATTCGCGCCAGGCCGATCGAAAACTGGTTGGCGAGGAGCTCGCCCACCGAACGAATACGGCGATTACCCAGGTGATCGATATCATCCGGATCCGCGTCCGCTTCCTTCATGTCGAGCAGACACGCGATGACGGCAATAAAGTCGGCCTGATCGAGTGTCGTCGTATCATCGGGAACCTGCAGCTTCAGGCGCCGGTTGATCTTGTAACGCCCCACGCTCGCCAGATCGTAGCGCTTCGGGGTGAAGAACATCCGCGCGAGGAGCGCTTTGGCCGTCTCGAGGTTGGGCGGATCGCCCGGACGGATCAAGTTGTAGATTTTCTTGAGTGCGCTTTCCTGGTCGGGACAGTTGTCCTTGTTGATGGTTTTGAGTACGACGTCGTCTTCCGGCCCCTGATTCTCCGCGTATTTGATACAGGGGACCTTGAAAATCTTGGCTTCGCGAAGCTTGTCCAGATGAGCCTGTGTCATCGGTTGGCCGGTTTCAACGATCACTTCGCCCGACTTTTTGTCGACGACATCCATGATGGCTATGCGTCCGATGGTTTCCTCGTCGCGCTTGCCGGGGCGCTGCGTTATCTTGAGGTCCTCGGTCTGGTGGAACAGGCGGAGGATGGCCTGGTTCTGGTCGAAGCCCATCGCCTTGAGGAGAATCGTCACGGGCAGCTTGCGCCGGCGGTCGATGTTGACGTGCATGACGTCATTGATGTCGACGGTGAACTCGACCCAGGAACCGCGATAAGGGATGATGCGCGCGTTGAACAGACGCTTGCCGTTCGGGTGAATCTCGTCGCCGAAAAACACGCCCGGCGAGCGGTGAAGCTGGCTGACGATGACGCGTTCAGCACCATTGATGATAAACGTGCCCTTGCGGGTCAGCAGCGGAATCTCGCCGAGGAATACCTCGCTCTGGATGATATCCTTGAGCCTGACTTCGCCCGACTCCTCATCCTGTTCGTTGATGACGAGGCGCAAACGCGCCTTCAGAGGCGCGGCATAAGTAAGGTCGCGCTCCTTGCATTCTTCTTCCGAGTACTTGGACTCGCCGACGATAAAGCCGTGATACTCGAGTTTATAATTTCCCTTGGGAGACTCAATCGGAAACACCGAGTTAAATACGGACTCGAGCCCCCGGTTTTCCCTCTTCTCGATCGGCACGTCCCGCTGGAGGAACTTGTCGTAGCTTTCCAGCTGCACGGCAAGAAGATTGGGAATCTCCATGACTTCGGGAATATTCGCAAAGGTGATGCGCCCGTTTTCGTCCCGTGGATAGTCGACGATTTTGCCCTCGGGTTTTTTGGTCATCGGTAACCTCGATGTTTAAGAAAAATCAGCGAGAAACCGCACTATGTGCGCAACTGTCGTTTCTCGGACGCATCCGCGCGCGTCCCTGCCGGGTCCGGTCTGTTCGCTACGTCGGGGACTATCAATGAGCGTGCTGCCATAACTGGCAATTCAGTGCTCGCCCGCACCGGACCCAATCCAACCCCAGGACGACTCCGCCGAGACGCCGTCTCCCGGCCCGGAAAACCGGGCGGGGCGACAAACGCCCCAGCCGGAAGCGTTCGAGCCAGGATGAGGTCGCAATTACTTGAGTTCGACTGTAGCGCCGACCTCTTCGAGCTTCTTCTTGATCTCTTCGGCCTCTTCCTTGGTAGTGCCTTCCTTGACAGCTTTCGGCGCGCTTTCGACGAGATCCTTGGCTTCCTTGAGCCCGAGGGCGGTGATCGTCCGGACGACCTTGATCACCTTGATCTTCTCGGAGCCGAAGCTCGCGAGGATAACGTCGAACTCGTCCTTTTCCTCGACAGCCTCGGCAGCAGCGCCGGCAACGGCGGCTACCGCGACAGGCGCGGCGGCGGTTACACCAAATTTGTCTTCGAGTGCCTTGACGAGCTCGGACATTTCGATCAGCGTCAGCTTTTCGATAATATCCATCGCCGCCTGGGCATTTGTACTTTCGAGTTTGACTTCGCTGGCTTCAGCCATTTTCTGACTCCTTCTTTTCCTGAGTGATCCGCCTGATCTACGGTTTCGCCGACACCGGCGAAGTGATTCGCCCGCTCTCCGGCTCCCTCGATGGCGAGGTGACTACTCTTTTTGATCTTTGATCTGATTTAATACGCCGACGAGACTGCGCAACGGCCCCTGCATGACTGAAACCAGGCCGCTGGCCGGACTCTGCAGGCCGGCCAGTAACAACCAAAGCAGCTCATACCTTGAATGCAGTTTCGAAAGCGCAAGGACCGCGGCCGCGTCGATAACGATGCCGTCGACAAAACCGGCCTTGAATTTGGGGGCTTCGTGTTCCTTGGCGAACTCCGCCAGGATTTTGGCACCCTGATTCTCGCTGTCGCGGCTCACGGCGAGCGCCGTCGGGCCTTCGAAATACTCTTCGAGGGCCGCGGCCCCGGTTTCCCTGACACCGCGCCTGGCAAGCGTGTTCTTGACGACCTTGAACTCAATATTGTGCTCGCGACACAACGCACGCAGCTTCGAGATCTTTTGGACATCGAGACCTGTAAAATCGTTCAGGACAACTGAACGTGCGTCATTGAAGATATCCGCAACGGATTCTACTGCCGCAATTTTTTCCGGACGGGCCATCTTTCTCGAACCTCCTGTCCCTTGTCGGGCTACTTCAGCGAATTGATGACCGCCTGGCTGTCCAGCCGGACTGACGGGCCCATCGATGGTGAAAGGCTTAGACTTTTTATATAGCGCCCCTTGCTGGACGCCGGTTTGGCGCGAAGGATTTCCTGGACCAGCACCTGCACGTTTTCCAGGAGCATGTCTTCCTCGAACGACCGCTTGCCGACGGGAATGTGCAAGTTGGCGCCTTTGTCTACTCGATATTCGATTTTGCCTGCTTTGACATCCTTGACCGCCTTGCCGACGTCAAACGTCACGGTCCCGCTCTTCGGGTTGGGCATCAGACCGCGGGGCCCGAGCAACCGGCCAAGCTTGCCGACTTCACCCATCATATCGGGCGTCGCTATGATTACATCGACGCCGAACCACCCGCCCTGGAGTTTGGGTATGAATTCGTCGGCTCCGACGAAATCCGCCCCGGCGTCGGACGCCTCTCTCTCCTTTTCGCCACGGGCGATGACGAGCACCTTGACTTCCTTGCCGGTGCCGTGCGGCAGAACCACCGTCCCACGAACCTGCTGGTCCGCGTGGCGCGGATCTACACCAAGGTTGGCCGACAGCTCGATCGTTTCGTCGAACTTCGCCGTGCAGGCTTCCTTGACCAACGAAACTGCTTCAGGCAGATCGTACTGAGTCTGGATGCCGATCTTCTCCGAGGCCGTTTTGTATCTTTTTCCTCTGTACATTGTAGTACTCCCGATTACTCGCGAAAGGTTTATCAACCCTCGACTACGATACCCATACTGCGGGCCGTTCCCTCGATCATTCTCATGGCCATTTCGACGTCCACCGCGTTCAGATCAGTCATCTTGGTTACGGCGATCTCGCGCACCTGTGCGGACGTTACTTTGCCGACTTTGCTCCGGTTGGGTTCGCCGGAACCTTTCGCCAACCCCGCGGCCTGCTTGAGGAGCACGGCCGCCGGCGGCGTCTTGGTGATGAACGTGAAGCTCCGGTCGGCGTACACCGTCAACACGACGGGAATGATCGTGCCCGCATTTTTCTGGGTCTTGGAATTGAAAGCCTTGCAAAACTCCATAATGTTGACGCCGTGCTGGCCGAGTGCGGGACCGACCGGCGGCGCCGGCGTGGCGTTGCCACCCGGGATCTGGAGCTTGATCTGAGTCATGATTTTCTTTTTTTTTGGCGCTGCCATTACGTACTCCAGTCGCTCGATATATACGAATACATCCGCGCCGCCGATACCGGCTTCGCGCGGTCAGAATAGAGCCAGACGTTACAGATTCTCCACCTGGAGGAAATCCAGCTCGACGGGGGTATCCCGGCCGAAAATGCTGACGAGAACCTTGAGCTTGCCTCGCTCGGCGTTTATCTCGTCAATAATGCCGGTAAAGTCGCTGAACGGGCCGTCCTTGATCCGGATGTGTTCGCCCAGCGTGAACGGTATCTCCGGAATGACCGTTTGCTTCTTCTTGTCCATGCGCCCGAGAATGCGCTCGACTTCGGGGACGGACAGAGCCTGGGGGCCGGACGCACTCCCCACAAAACTCGTCACACCCGGAATATCACTCACGAGATGCCTGGCTTCGTCGCTCATGTTCATCTCAACGAGGATATAGCTGGGGAAGAACTTCTTCGTCGTGACCGTCTTCTTTCCCTTCTTCATTTCGGCGACTTCTTCGGTAGGCACGATGATCTGCCCGAAATGATCCTGGAAATGCGACACATTAATCATCTTCTTGATGTTCTCTTTGACCTTGTTCTCGTGCCCGGAGTAGGTGTGCACGACATACCAGCGCTTGGGCGGCCCGGTGTCGACGGGTGTTTCGGGATCGACCTCGTCTGCCACCCTGGCGACCGCCGGCTTTTTGGTCTTTTTCCCGCCTTTGGCCTTCGCCTTTGTGTCATCGGCCTTCAAAGCCTTCGCGGACTCCAGGGCTTCCTCTACCGCGGCGGTTTCCGCTATCGCTTCAACCTCTTCGGGTTCTTCCACCGCCTCGTCAGAGTCATCGCTCCCCTC
>CBDUWU010000105.1:0-11285 GCA_965371015.1 uncultured bacterium
GACCGGCGAGAGACACAACTCACCCCAGGTAAGCAACAGATAGAGGAGCACCATGAAGCTGAGCGGCGTAATGCCGTCCTTGGCGAAGTACTTGCCGCCGATGACGAGGATCATAAACCCGAAACCAAGCTGCCAGAGACCCAGCGAGAACTTCATCGGAATCGAAGGTTCCCTGCCCTTCTTGGACAGCCATATCCATAGCCAGGCGAATACCGGAGCGAGTGTGATAATGAACAGCGCGTTGAAGTTCTGCGGCCACGACGACGGCATCTCCCAGCCGAAGACGACGCGGTCGAGGTTGCGGTCGGCATAAAGCGTCAGGCTCGAACCCGCCTGTTCGAAGAACGCCCAGAATACCGGGTTGAACATGACGAGGGCCAGCAGGGCGAAAATCTGTTCGCGCTGGACCTTGTCCTCCTTGATGGCGACCCTGAGGAACGTGCCCACCACAATCAGAGCCGTGGCGCCGAGGAGGTAGCCGACGATGTGGCTGTGCTGGAGGAAATAGTAAATCACCGGGATCCCGAGGACGGACCCGAGAATGATCCAGGGGAACGAACGCTTTGCCAGCGCCGCGTCGGGCGCGTCGCCGTGCCCGCCGAGGCTCCTGGTAGCAGCCCGGCTGCCGAATACGATGACGCCGAGAATCATGCCCAGTGCGGCGATACCGAAGCCCAGCGGCCAGCTGATCTGCTGACCGAGATAGCCACAGATCAAACCGCCGCCGAAGGCGCCCACGTTGATCCCCATGTAAAAGATCGTGAATCCCGAGTCGCGGCGCCGGTCGCCCGTCGCGTAAAGCCGGCCGACGATGGCGGATATGTTCGGCTTGAAGTAACCGTTACCGATGATGATCGTCGCCATGCCGCCAAAGAAGAAGAATTGCTCCAGCCAGCTTGTCAGCGGAATACCTACGTACCCGAGGAGCTCCTTGTTGAACAGCAGCATCACCATGCCGACCGACATCAAGATTCCGCCGAATATGATCGAACGGCGATAGCCGAGGTAGCGGTCGGCCATGTAGCCGCCCAGAATCGCCATACAGTACACGAGCGACATGTACGCGGCATAGACGCCGCCCTGCGCGTATTCGTCGCTGAACACGAAGTAGTTCACCATGTACAGGACTAGGATGTTCCGCATGCCGTAGAAGCAGAATCTCTCCCACATCTCGGCGAAGAATAGATAGAAGAGTCCCTTGGGGTGCCCGAACCATTCGCCTTCGCCGGTCTGGCCCATCGCACCCTCGTTAGTGGTCGTCAACGTTGGCTCCTCTCGAAATCGGTGTGTGTCGGCAAATTATCGGAACAGTCTACCGGAGGAGGAGGATATCGTCAAGGTGGCGGAAAAAGCCGTCAGATCTGTCAGGGGGCCGCCGGGGGGGCGTGTGGACAGAACGGTCCGCCGTATCGTATAATCAATGGCGCTTTGGGCATCATGGCGGGGTACGGATTCACCTTCTGACAAAAGAACAAGATGGAACCGATTCAAAAGAAGCAACTGACGTTGACCTGCACCGTCGACTCGTTCCGGTCGGGGTGGACCGTGGTAGAGTTTCTCGCCCACCGGTTCAAGTATCACACCGCCGAAGGCTGGGGCCGGCGCGTGCTCGAGAACTGGGTGGCGGTCAACGGCGCCCACGTTGACCCGGACCACCGCGTGTGCAAGGACGACGACGTCCAGTACACCATCTGGCACGCCGAGCCCGATGTCGACGACCGCTACGAAGTCCTGCACGAGGACGAGTGGCTGGTCGCTGTCGGGAAGTCGGGTAACATCCCCGTTCATGCGTGCGGCGTATATATCGCCAACACTCTCATCGCCCGGCTGAGGGAAGACTTCGGCCGCAAGCTCAACCTCGCCCACCGGCTCGACCGCGAAACGTCCGGTGTGATCGTGCTGTGCAAGAACCGCGAATCCAACCGCCGCATGGCACAAATGTTCGAACGGGGAGAGGTGAGCAAGGACTACGTGGCCGTGGTCTACGGGGAGGTCTCCGGAGATCGTTTCGAGGTCGACGCCCCCATCGGCAAGATCGACCAGCGGCATCAGTACCCCGACGAGTACGCGTACGGCAAGGAGCACAACCTCGCCACCTGGCTGCCGAAACGGTGCGTCGACCCGGACGGCGGCAAACCGGCCCGGACCGGGTTCGAGGTGCTGCGGCGTCTCGACGGATTCACCGTACTGCGAGCGGTTCCCATTACCGGGCGCACCAACCAGATCCGCGTCCACGTGGCCCACGCCGGCCACCCGATCGTCGGCGACAAGATCTACGCACTCGACGGCGGCGTTCGCAACGAACTCGTGCGCGAAGGGCTCACCGACCGCGTCCGAGAAGCCCTCGTCCTCGACCGGCACGCCCTCCACTGCGCATCTCTGCGATTCGTCCACCCCATGACAGGCGACCCGCTCACGATCACGGCGCCCGTGCCCCCGGACATGGCGCCGTTCGTCAATTCCGGGTAAAGATCCACGCGGCCGCTTCACCGGTGCGCCGGTGTCTCACCACGTGGATGACTTCGTATGCCGGTTCGAGCGCGCCGGCGACGGCTTGTATTGAGGGGAAGCGCTCGTCGAACATCGACCAGTCGCACACAACGAAGTCGAACTCTCCCCGCTTCAACCCGTCGAGCTCTTCCGGCGTCCACCACCGGCCGCCGTCGC
The DNA here is from genome assembly GCA_965371015.1 of uncultured bacterium. GTDB lineage: Bacteria > Krumholzibacteriota > Krumholzibacteriia > WVZY01 > JAKEHA01 > CBDUWU01. The sequence goes on from CBDUWU010000105.1 coordinate 2,668, forward strand.
TCCTCACGTCGGCCTCCGGCAGGTAGTAGCGCATCGCGTAGTCGTAGTGGTAATACGTCAGCGCCCCCGGCTGTCCCGCCAGAAAGTCGCGAATCCCCAGGTATCCCGCGTGTTCCTGCGGGCCTACGACGCGAGGGTCCGGGTTGAACGCCGCCGCCGCACAGGCGACAAAGGCGACTACCCCGGCGCCGGCCGCCGGTATGCGTTTCCACCGGGCCGTCCGCCGCAGTAACTCGACGAGTGACACGATGGCGACGACGGTGAGGGCGGGAAACAAGTCGGCGATGTGGTGGATGTACACGAGCCGCTGCCGCGTACTGAGCAGCACGACCATCAACGCGTACAACGCGAAGGGCAACAGCGCGAACAGTGCACCCCGCGTGTGCCGCCGCAGCGACATGGCGGTCGCCGCCAACACACCGGCGATCATCACGATCGTATACGCCGGTGCCTGCTCGAAAAGTATCGTATAAAAGCGAGACCAGGGCTCGTTGCTCTCGAGCGCCGATGAATCGTAGAGACGGAAGCGCAGGGTGCGGAGGTAGTCGAGCTTCAGGACGCCCGCCGGCCACAGAACGGCGATCAAGGCCAGAGTTACGGCGAGCAGTATGCCCCAGTCGCGCCATGCCGCCCCCTGCCGCCGGCGCAAATCAACGACAAGAACCGCGGCGAACGCGGGCAGCATCACCAGTCCGAGTTCGCACGTCAGGAGGGTGAGCGCGGCGAATACGCCGGTCCATATCAGCGTGCGTAGCTTCGGCGCCCGGAGGTAAACGGACAAACCCAGCAATGTGCAAACTAATAACAGGGAATAGACGGCGTCCCAGTTGGCCGTCCGGCTCACGTATAGATGGACGGGAAGCAGGCACAGCATCCACCCGCCGAACACGGCACCCACCAGCGCGAGTGTGCCCTGGCCGAGGATCGCATAGATCGACAGCGCCACCGCGAGACACGCCAGCGCGCCGGCGATGATCGAAAAGAGGCGTGCGCGGTACTCGCCGCCGCCGAACGCGGCATTGTTGGCGATGATCACGTACGACAACAACGGTGGGTGGAAACGCCGGTTCTCGAATGTCTCCGGGTGGTCCCAGGCGTTGGCGGCGATGCCGTCGGCGGCCGCCGTCTGCGAGACGATCGCGTCGTGTTGGAATGACTCGCTGGTGACGGGGTAGAGGCGGATGGACAGCGCGGGCGCCAGGACGAGGACGACGAGCGCGATGATGTGGCGTGCTTTCATGGGTCCGGTTTTCTTGACTTCGAATAGAACCCCGGGTCGGCGCTGACGACTTTTACTTCACGGGCAGCGATACGACGGCGCTGGCTGTCTCGGATCCTTCCGCCCGAAGTACCAGATCGGTCCCGGGTTCGGCCGCTTCCGTTCTAACATACCCCATCATGAGTGTTTTTTGCAAAGCGGGAGAATAAACGACCGATGTTACTCGACCGACCGCCTTGTCGGCGTCTCCCGTCGCATACAGTTCCGAACCGGCGCGGGGTGGTTCTCCGGTGTCGGTGGTCAGCCCGACGAGCAGCCGGTTGGGGTGGCCGCGGTGGTGCATGCGCGCCAGCGTTTCCTGCCCTAGGTAGCAGCCCTTTTCGTAGCTGACGAGTCCGTCGAGCCGGCACTCTTTGGGAAAATTTTCGCCCGGCGCGACGTCGGCGCCCCACCACGGAAGTCCCGCCTCGACGCGCCGAACGTCCCACGCGGCTCGGCCGGCGACGGCCATGTCGTCGCCGCGTCCGGACTGGACGACGTGTTCGCGAACGCGGCGGATACCGGCGGCCGGGACGACGAGGTGAAAGCCGGATTCACCGGTCACGCGGTTACCGATCACGGTGACGGGCCGCCCGAGGTAGTCGGTGTCGGTGAACCGCAGCGGGGCTTCGGGCAGGGGAGCGGTCGGGAACAGCCGCCACACGATGCCGCGGGCGAGGGGTCCTTCAACGGCGAGTACGCCGTACTCGCCGCTCACGTCCTCGAGCGTAACATCGTCGGCGATGATGTGCTTATCGATGGTGGCGGCGACTGCCGCGGTGTCGCCCTGGGAAACGAGGACAAACAGCTCGCTCTCGCGGCGCAGCACGAAGAGTTCGGCGACGAGTTTTCCCTTGATGGTCGTGAGCGCGGAATGGCAGCCCTGGCGGGGCTCGAGCGATTCGACGTCGTTGGTAGTCAGGGCATTGAGCAGCCGGACACGGTCGCCGCCGGTCAGCCGCAGCGCTCCCCAGTGGCACAGGTCGATCAATGCGGCGGTATGCGTGAGCGCGTGGTATTCGGATTCGACGTCGGTGAACACTTCGGGGTAGGGCACGCCGAACGACTCGGTGAGTTGGATGTTATCTGTCCTGTATTTTTCGGCGAACATGAAGAGGTCCCGGCGCCGGACTAGACGTCGGCCAGGGTGATCGAATCGAAAAACTCGGCGAACCTCCGCTCGAGGCTGACAAGACCGTTGCGGATGGTGCAGCTGTCTTCGACCGTGCAGCAACCGCTTTCGGACGAACACATGATCATGTGAATGGGACCCTCTATGGATTCGAAGATTTCGGTCAGGGAAACGTCATCGGGCTTTCGTGCCATGCGGTATCCGCCACCGCTCCCTTTCTGGGCTTCGATGATTCCGCTCTGGGAAAGGCTCTGCAGGATCTTGGCGAGCAGGTTGGGCGGCAGGTTGAAGCGGGCCGCCAGCTCCTTGGCGTTGACGAGGCCGTTCCCCTGCTGCGAAGCCATATGCTTGAGCGCGATCAGTCCGTAGTCCGTCTTCATGGAAATCCGCATCATCTGGCATCATCCTCAGTGGCCGCCCCCCCCCCGGGCGTCCGGTTGTCGTTCGTGCAAACAGGCCTCTCGTCGGGAGGCCCCGGTAGTATATAGGGATAAAAGCCGGACCGCAATAGTGGGATTTGAGTCCGGGGATATTCGAGGCATGCGTGGCCATGACGACATTCGACCATGTCGTTGTATGTAACATGATGTGATATCATAAAATAGCGTGGGGCGAAGTCTCCGGGGGCGCGGGCCTGGTCGGCGCGGGCGGCGATCAGCCATGACTTTTTCATAGGGCGAGGATACTGACATTCAGTGACGCTCCGGTCAAAAAGTATGAAAAACTCCGGTAGGCAGATCAGCCGGGATTCGACTAGAATACGCCCGGCGAGCAGGTTCCTTCACCCCTGACCCTCGGTGTTACCGGGAGGTACGATTGAGACGCTCACAGACATCGGCCGCCCTGTCGACCATCATCCTCATGATTCTGGCCGGATGCTCCGGTGATGATGGCGGCGGGTCGATCACGCCGCCCCCCCCGCTTCCCGTCGTGTTGACAGCCGATTACACCGGCACGCTCACGCTGAGGTACCAGAGCATCGTCATCCCCCAGTTTTCCGAATCCGTTACTCTCGACGTCAGCGTCGACAAGTACGGCCGGATGACGATAGAGCGGGGAACACTCGCCTACGATGCCGAAGCGAGCACGTCCCAGATCCGCATGCGCAGGGAGGGGACCATTTCGATCAATACCCTCGGCGCGTGGAACGGTGACGGAGGGGAAGACGTCTTCAATGTTACCGACAACTGCCTCCTCGACGAGACGGCCACGACCTGGACGTGGACCGGCACCGCGTGGCAACAAATCGACCAGGACCTGGTCAGTGAGACCTGGGATCACGGCCTCGTGTTCCACCTCGAACACGCCGTTTCCCTCGGTGCCGTCGTGGCCGTTGCCACCTCCAGCGGCGCGGCCATCTGGACGCTCCGGCTCGCCATCCCGCCGGCCCCCTGAAACCACGCGCAAACTCCCCCAACAGGTGGACTTAGCGCCCGATTTGCCTTATGATCGGGCCTCGGGTGTCATCGTTGCCACCCTTTTGAACGCCAGATAAGGAGTCACATTCATGAAACGCGCATTTTTCGCGACAGCCATATTTGTTCTTTTCGTTACCGGCGCATCCGCCGCCATGGCGGGCGCCAGGACGGGCGAGCCGATCCAGCCGATCGAACCGGCAAAGGTGACCAACGCCGCCAAGGTCGAACTGGGCAAGATGCTGTTCCTCGACCCGCGCCTGTCGGTATCCGGATTCATCTCCTGCAACTCGTGTCACAACCTCGCCACCGGTGGAGTCGACAACCTGCCGAGCTCGATCGGACACAAGTGGCAGCTCGGACCGATCAACTCGCCGACGGTGTTGAACTCTTCGTACAACGTTGCCCAGTTCTGGGACGGCCGCGCCAAAGACCTCCAGGACCAGGCCGGCGGACCGATCGAGAACCCGGCGGAGATGGGGTCGACGCACGCACTCGCCATCGAAGTGCTGCAATCGATCCCGGGCTACGTCGATGAGTTCAAGAAGGTATACGGGAGCGAGAAGATCACGATCGAGAACGTCACCGACGCGATTGCCGTCTTCGAAGAAACGCTCGTTACGCCGAACTCGAGGTTCGACAAATGGCTCGCCGGTGACGACAAGGCGATTACAAAAACCGAGATGGAAGGCTACGAACTGTTCAAGGCCAGGGGCTGCACCACGTGTCACATGGGTGCCGCCGTCGGCGCCGGGCTTTTTCAGAAGATGGGACTGGTCAAGGCGTACAAAACGGACAACAAGGCGCTGGGGCGTTACGACGTCACCAAGCAGGACGCCGACAAAATGGTATTCAAGGTGCCGACGCTCCGTAACGTCGAATTGACTTATCCGTATTTTCACGACGGATCGCAGTGGAATCTGAAAGACGTCGTCATGATCATGGCCGACATACAACTGGGTATCCCCGTCACCGAAGCCGAGGCCGACAAGATCGTGGCGTTTCTGCTTACGTTGACCGGCGAGATGCCCGAGATCACCTTTCCCTTGCTGCCGCCGTCGACGCCGTCGACGCCGCGGCCGAAGAGGATGTAGGACGACGAGGAGAGAATGGCCGGCGAAGAAAAAACCAGATCACTCGATTTCATCCGGCAGATGGTCGAGGATGACCAGCGGACCGGCAAGTGGGACGGGCGGGTAGCCACGCGTTTTCCGCCCGAACCGAACGGGTATCTCCACATCGGTCACGCCAAATCGATCTGCCTCAATTTCGGTATCGCCGCCGAGTACGGCGGTACGGCGAACCTGCGCTTCGACGACACCAACCCGGAGACGGAAGACCCAGAGTACGTCGAGTCGATCCAGCGGGACATTCGCTGGCTGGGATTGGACTGGGAGGACAGGCTCTACCACGCCTCCGACTATTTCGACTGGTTCTACGAGTGCGCCGTCAAGCTGGTCGAGGGCGGACACGCTTACGTGTGTGACCTGGACGACGAGGAGATTCGCGAGTTCCGCGGAACGATCAATGAGCCGGGAAGGCCCAGCCCGGGCCGCGAACGCGGCGTGGAGGAAAACCTCGACCTCCTCGAACGAATGCGGAACGGCGAATTCCCCGACGGCGCCCGGACACTCCGCGCCAGGATCGACATGGCGCACCCCAACATGAAGATGCGCGACCCGTTGATCTACCGGATCCGGCACGCCGAACACTACCGGACCGGGGGCAAGTGGTGCATCTACCCGATGTATGATTTTGCCCATTGCCTGTCCGACTCGAAGGAGCGGATCACCCATTCGCTCTGTACACTCGAATTCGAGAACAACCGGGCGCCGTACGAATGGTTCCTCGACACGCTCGGAGTGTTCCGCTCCCAGCAGACGGAATTCGCCCGGCTCAATCTCAACTACACGGTGATGAGCAAGCGGCTCCTGCTCAGACTCGTCAACGGTGATTACGTCAGCGGGTGGGACGACCCGCGTATGCCGACGCTCTCGGGTCTTCGGCGAAGGGGATATCCGCCCGAAGCGATCCGCCGGTTCTGCGACGTCGTGGGGGTGGCCAGGAGTAACAGTGTCGTCGACTACGCGCTGCTCGAGCACACGCTGCGCGAGTACCTCAACGAGCACGCGCCGCGCGTAATGGCGGTGCTGAGGCCGCTGAAGGTAGTCATCGAGAACTACCCCGAAGGCCAGGTCGAGGAACTCGAAGCGATCAACAATCCGGAAGACCCATCGGCGGGTACGCGCATGTTGCCGTTTTCGCGCGAGCTCTACGTCGAACAGACTGACTTTCGAGAGGACCCGCCCCGGAAATTCTTCCGCCTGGGGCCGGGGCGCGAGGTTCGTCTCCGTTACGGCTACTTCATCACCTGTACCGATGTCGTCAAGAACGACGCCGGAGAGGTCGTCGAATTGAAGTGTACCTACGACCCGGAGTCCCGGGGCGGACACTCCCCGGACGGCCGCAAGGTTCGCGGAACGATCCACTGGGTGTCGGCACAGCACGCCGTCGACGCCGAAGTCCGTCTCTACAACCACCTGTTTTGCAAGGAAGACCCTTACGAAGTGGAAGAGGGCGAGGACTTCACGAGCAATCTCAATCCCGATTCGCTCGAGGTACTCACCGGGTGCAAGGTTGAACCCGCGTTGGCCGCTGCCGAACCCGGCTACCGCTGCCAGTTCGAGCGCTCCGGCTATTTCTGCGTCGACAGCGTCGACTCGAAGCCGGGCGCACCCGTGTTCAACCGTACCGTTACCTTGCGGGATACCTGGGCGAAGATCGAGAAAGCGCAGAAGAAATGACCCCGACAAGGGGAGGGAATTATGTCGACTACGTACGAGATCAAAGACGGTTTCGCTATCGTTACCTGTGAAGGCGACTTCACGATGGACAACATCCGTGACATTGTCAAATGGGTCAACACGGAGGAGTCGCTGCCCGAGAGAATAAAACTGCTCATCATCGACCGGTCGACCAACTTCGATCCGTCGACGGTCGAGCTCGAAGACATCGCGGCGATTTACGGATCGATCAAGGAGCGCATCTCGTCGCGGTGGGCCCTGGTTGTCGCCAAAGAGTACCATTTCGGGCTGGGGCGGATGTATTCGGTGTTCGCCGAGAAGTACGGTTTGGACGCCCGCGTGTTTACCAATGTGGAAGAGGCGCGCGCGTGGCTCGACGGCCCGCCGGACGGCCATTGAAAAACGGAGAACAATAGATGAGTGACCAAACAACGGGCGGTACAGGATCCCGCCTGTCCTGGGACGAATACTTCCTCCAGGTTGCCGACACGATTTCGAGGCGCGCCACCTGCAACCGCGGTCAGAGCGGGTGCGTGATCGCGATTAATAACCATATCCTCGCCGCCGGTTACGTGGGGTCGCCCCCGGGATTTCCGCACTGCGACGAGGACGGGCATTACTTCAAGAAGGTCTACCACGAAGACGGGTCGGTCACCGAGCACTGCGTGCGGACGATTCATGCCGAGCAGAACGCTATCTGCCAGGCGGCCAAGCGCGGTGTGCCGGTGGATGGCGCCACACTGTACTGTCGCATGACGCCGTGCCGCGTGTGCGCCATGCTCATCATCAGCTGCGGGATCAAGCGCGTGGTCTGCGAACGCAAATACCACGCCGGTGCCGAGTCCGAGGATATGTTCCAGGTTGCCGGCATCCCGATCGAATACAAGCACGACGAAATCCAGCAATACTGACGATGTCCAATGAACTGCTCATCATGATCGCCGCCGCCGCCACCCTGGCTCTGGTGCACACACTCCTCGGCCCGGACCACTACCTGCCGTTCGTCGCCCTCGCGCGTGCGCGCGGCTGGACGGCGCGGAAGACGGCGGCGGTCACGGCCCTGTGCGGGGTGGGGCACGTCGCCGGGTCGGTCGTCCTCGGGCTCGTCGGCATCGCCGCCGGGATCACGCTGCGCCGCCTCGAGTTCATCGAGAGCGCGCGGGGCGAGATCGCCGCGTGGCTGCTCATCGCTTTCGGGCTGGTGTACGGCGCGTGGGGGATCGTCCGCGCCGTGCGTAACCGCCCCCATACCCACATACACTTCCACGCCAACGGCACCCGCCACGAACACCGGCACACCCACGCCGACCAGCACGCCCACGTTCACGAGAACAACGGGCGGACGGCGACGACGTGGACGCTCTTCGTCGTATTCGTGCTCGGTCCGTGCGAGCCGTTGATCCCGCTGCTCATGTTTCCGGCGGCCGCCGAGAGCCCCGCAGCGGTGGTGGCGGTTGCGGCCGTATTCGGCATCGTGACCGTGGCCACGATGACCGCCGTGGTGCTCGTGTCCACGCTCGGGCTGAGCCGCATCCCCTTTCGGGCCGCGGGCCGTTACGGCCACGCGGTGGCCGGTATCGTCATCGTGCTCTGCGGCGTGGCGATTCATCTTGGGATATGAGCGAGGTCCGCGACCAACCCCGCCTTTAAACTGTTTTTCCAGGCAGAGATTTTATCCAGGAGGGAACCATGCGTACATTGCTGTTGGTGATTGTTGCGGTGTCCGTCGCGGTCATTCCGGTGGCGGCGTCCGCCCAGTTCGGCGTCATCGGCCTGTACACCGATGCGGCGGGAAGCAACTGCGAAGTGACCGCCGTCCAGGGCGGCGTACTCTTCGTCAATTCCGACGGCAGTTGTCCGTGCTTCACCCCGGTTCAGGTATGCGAGAGTACGTGGGGACAGATCAAGTCGCTCTACGGAGAATAGCGAGTCCGGGACCGAGCGCGCCCAGGATATCAACGACCTACTATGACATTTACGTAGACGAGATGTGGATGTCATAGTATATT